>DATJOB010000342.1:0-13500 GCA_035507475.1 Allostellaceae bacterium
ACGCACAGGCTGGCGCGATCCGCATCGCCGCCGCAAGCGAGCAGCTCTTCCCGATCGAAAAGCGGGCGGTCGGCAACATCGACTTCAACCAGGACCAGACGGTCCAGGTCTTCCCGCCCTATCAGGGGCTGATCCTGCAACTGTTTGCCAAAATCGGCGACGATGTCGTGCCGGGCCAGAAGCTCTACACGATCCAGAGCCCCGACCTGATCCAGGCGGAATCGACGCTGATCGCCGCGGCCGGCGTGCTCGATTTGGCGAGCCGCGCGCTCGGCCGCGCGCGCCAGCTTCTCGCGGTGCAGGGCATCGCGCAGAAGGACGTCGACCAGGCGGTCTCCGACCAGCAGACCGCGGAAGGCAATTTGCGCGCGGCGCGCGATGCGGTCCGCGTCTTCGGCAAGAGCGACGACGAGATCGACCGCATCGTCAAGACCCGGCGCGTCGACCCGGCGCTCGTCGTCGCCGCGCCGATCGGCGGGCGGATCACCGCGCGCAACGCCGCGCCGGGCGACATGGTGCAGCCGGGCACCGCGCCGGCGCCCTATGCGATGGCCGACCTGTCGAGCGTGTGGATGCTCGCCTTCGTGCCGGAAAGCGACAGCGCGCTCTATCGCCTCGGCCAGCAGGTCAGCGTCGCGGTGCCGGCCTATCCCGGCCGCGTGTTCGAGGGCCGGATCACCACGCTCGGCGCGACGATCGACCCTGCCACCCGCCGCCTGATGACACGCTCGGCGATCGAGGATCCCGATCATGCGCTCCGCCCGGGAATGTTCGCGAGCTTTGTCATCCGCGTCGGCGAGCCGGTGCGGGGCACCGCGGTTCCCGCGGAAGCGGTGGTGCGCGAACCCGACGGCACGATGACGGTGTGGGTCACCGCCGACAAACGCCGCTTCACCCAGCGCATCGTGACGCTCGGCCTGCAGCATGGCGGGTTCGACCAGATCGTCGACGGGCTGGCGCCGGGCGACATGGTGGCGAGCGAAGGGGCGATCCTGCTCGACGCGATCGCCGCCGGCGGCGCGACCGACTAGCCGCCCGCCCCATTCCCCATTCCCTGCGACGAGGCACAAGGTGCTGCGGGCCACCCTGGCGTTCTGCCTGACGCGCCGCCCGATCATCCTGCTCGGGCTGCTGCTCTTCGCCGGCGCCGGCGCGATCGCCTACACGCGGCTCAACATCGAGGCCTACCCCAACCCGGCGCCGCCGATCCTCGAGATCACCGCCCAGGCGCCCGGCCTGTCGGCCGAGGAGATGGAGCGCTACTACACGGTCCCGATGGAGGTGGGGCTCTACACCACCCCGGGGGTCGACACGATCCGTTCGACCTCGTTCTACGGGCTCTCCTTCGTCCGCGTCACCTTCAAATACGGCGTCGATTACTACTTCGCCTACACCCAGACGCAGATGGCCCTGCAGCAGAACGTCAGCCTGCCGGGCAACCAGACGCCGCAGATCCAGCAGTCGAGCCTGGTCGGCGAAATCTACCGCTACCAGATCGTCGGCCCGCCGCATTTCGGGCTGACCAACCTGCGCACCGTGCAGGACTGGATCGCAGCGCGGCGGCTCTTCACCGTGCCCGGCGTCGCCGCGGTCAACAGCTGGGGCGGGACGACCAAAGAGTTCAACGTCGATGTCGATCAGGACAAGCTCGAAGCCTACAACCTGACGATCCCCCAGGTCGTCGCCGCGATCGGCAATGCCAACAACAATGTCGGCGGGCGCGAGATCACCACCGGCCAGCAATCGGTCAACATCCGCGGCGTCGGCCTCATCAATGACGGCGGCAACGACGACCTGACCCAGGGCTACAAGGTCGACGACATCAGGAACATCGTGCTGACCCAGGTGAACGGCGTCCCCGTCCAGGTCAAGGACATCGCCGATGTCGAGGTCGGCTACGTGCCGCGGCTCGGCATCGCCGGGCGCGACCACGACGACGACATCGCCGCCTCGATCGTGGTGATGAACCGCACCCAGCACACCAACGACGTGCTGCCGCGGATCAAGGCGGCGGTCGCCAAGCTCAACAGCGACGGCTCGCTGCCGCCGGGGGTCAGGCTGGTGCCGTATTACGACCGCGGCTCGCTGGTCTCGGTGACGACGCGCACGGTGTTGCACAACCTGTTGTTCGGCTGCGTGCTGGTGTTCCTCATCCAGTGGGTGTTCCTCGGCGACCTGCGCAGCGCGATCGTCGTCGCCGCCAACATCCCGTTCGCGCTGTTCTTCAGCATCATCCTCCTGGTGCTGCGCGGCGAGGACGCGAACCTGCTCTCGGTCGGCGCCATCGATTTCGGGATCATCGTCGATTCGGCGGTGATCCTCGTCGAGAACGTGCTGCGCAACTTCCAGTCGCCGCCGGCAGATCGCCAGCGGCTGCTCTACGACCTCGCCGAGGGGCAGATGGGCCCCGACCCGACCGACCCGCGCGGGCCCTATGTGCGCCCGGTCTGGAACGACCGGCTGCGCCTCATCCTGATCAGCGCGATGCAGGTCGACAAGGCGATCCTCTTCTCGCGCGCGGTCACCGTCGCCGCCTTCGTGCCGCTGTTCACGATGCAGGGCGTCGAGGGGCAGATCTTCGGCCCGATGGCGCGCACCTACGGCTATGCCCTGGTCGGCGCGCTGATCGCCACCTTCACCGTGACCCCGGTGCTGACCTCCTGCCTGCTGCCCGAGCGCGTCACCGAGGTCGAGACCTTCATCGTCCGCGGCATCCGTTTCGTCTACACCCCGCTGCTGCGCTGGGCGCTGGCGTGGCGCTACCTGGTGGTCGCGCTCGGCGCGCTGTTCCTCGTCGGCATCGGCCTGCTCGTGCCGCATCTCGGCTCCGAGTTCCTGCCCGCGCTCGAAGAGGGCAATTACTGGATCCGCGCCGCGATGCCGCAAACCATGTCGTTGGATGCCGGCACCGAGGCGGCGCGCAAGATGCGCGAGATCCTGCTGCGCCACCCCGAGGTCATCACCGTCGTCTCGCAGCACGGCCGCCCCGACAACGGCAGCGACGCCGCGCCATTCTCCAATGTCGAGCTGTTCGTGCCGCTGAAGCCCTACGACGAATGGCCGCGCGGCTTCACCAAGGACATGCTGACCGCCGAGCTGCAAAAGGAGTTCGCCGCCGAACTGCCGGGCATCGGCTTCAACTTCTCGCAATACATCCAGGACAATGTCGAGGAGGCGATCTCCGGCGTCAAAGGCGCCAACTCGCTGAAGATCGTCGGCCCCAACCTGCAGGTCCTCGAAAAGCTCGCCGACCAGGCGATGCACGAGATGGAGCAGGTGCCGGGCATGGCCGATCTCGGCATCTTCCACGTCTTCGCCCAGCCCAACCTCAACGTCACGGTCGATCGCGAGAAGGCCGCGCGCTACGGCCTCAACAGCGGCGACGTCAACACCATCGTCCAGGCGGCGATGGGCGGGGTCACCGCGACCTCGGTGCTCGAAGGCGATCGCCAGTTCAATTTGATGGTGCGGCTGCAGCCCCGCTTCCGCGACAGCGTGCCGGCGATCGGCGACGTCAAGGTCGCCTACCAGAACGCGGGCGGCAGCAATTCCTACATCCCGCTGCGCGAACTGGCGAAGATCAGCCTCGATACCGGCGCTTTCTACATCTATCACGAGCAGACGCAGCGCTTCATCCCGATCAAGTTCAGCGTGCGCGGCCGCGACCTCGCCGGCACCGTCGCCGAGGCGCAGGAGCGCATCGCCAAGAACGTCAAGCTGCCGACCGGCTACCGGCTGATCTGGGCCGGCGAGTTCGAGGATTTGGCGCTGGCGCAAAAGCGGCTGGCGATGATCGTCCCGATCAGCCTGGCGCTGATCCTCGTGCTGCTTTACGGCCTTTTCAACTCGCTGCGCGACAGCCTTCTGGCGCTCGCCGGCATCCCGTTCGCGGTCGCCGGCGGCGTCCTCGCGCTCTATTTCATGGGCCTCGATTTCAGCATCTCGGCCGCGGTCGGGTTCATCTCGCTGTTCGGCGTCTCGGTGATGAACGGCATCCTGCTCATCACCTATTTCAACCAGGTGCGGGTCGGCGGCGTCGATCCGACGGCGGCGATGTTCCACGCCGCCGAGCAGCGCATGCGCCCGATGCTGATGACCGCGCTCTCGGTCAGCATCGGCCTCTTGCCGGCGGCGATCTCGACCGGCACCGGCAGCCAGGTGCAGCGCCCGCTCGCGGCAGTCGTCGTCGGCGGCATGCTGCTCGCGCCGGTCATGCAGCTTGTCGTCGTGCCGGCGCTGCAGATCGCCTTCATGCGCCGCCAGCCGGACGCCGCCCGCGCACGGGCGCCCAACGGCGACGAGGACTTCACGTGCTGACGGCCGCACGCCGCGCCGCGCTCGCGTTCGCCGCGCTCGCATGGTTCGCGGCACCGGCGCGCGCCGACCCGGCACCGCCGCCCGCCGGCACCGCCGACGCGGCGCGCGAGGTGCGTGCGATGCACGAGGCGATCCGCCGGAAACTCGAGGCTTTCGCAGCGAGCCGGCAGACCAAGGGCGGCGCGGCGGCGAAGCCGGCCGCCCGCGGCGCCGTCGGCGACGCCGCGAAGCCCGCCGGCGCGGTGGCCGCGTCCAATGCGGCGAGCGGCCCGGTCCGGGCGCGAGTGGCGAGCCCGACGGTGAAGGCCGGCATCGCCGGGCTGTCGCTCGCCGCATCGAAACTGTCGCCGAGCGCGGCCCATCCCGGGCTGACGCCGCTCGGCGGCGCCG
This sequence comes from Allostellaceae bacterium, assembly GCA_035507475.1. Lineage (GTDB taxonomy): Bacteria > Pseudomonadota > Alphaproteobacteria > ATCC43930 > CGMCC-115725 > DATARH01. The sequence continues at coordinate 4,708 of DATJOB010000342.1, forward strand.
CGTCCGCCGATCCGAGGAAGAGCGGCGGGCTCAGCGGGCTCGCGGTGGAGCACCGATGGTGAGCTGCGCTGCGCCGGCGCGCCCGATGACGGCCCGCGCCGCGTTGCTCGGCGCGCTGGCGCTGCTCGCCGGTTGCGCCCAGCCGGTGGCGATGCGGGACCCGCGCGGCGGCGGCACCGCGGTCTGCGCGCAATCGCTCGACGGTCTCGACCCGTGGTCGCAGACCTACGCCTGCGCGGCGGCCTATGCCGAGCAGGGCTGGGTCGAGCAGCGCAACCCGCCTTGACCGCGGCAGAGCGCTTTCAGGGCTCGATGATGCCGCCGGCCGCGGCCTTGACCGCGGCCTCGATGCGGGTGGTCGAGCCGAGCTTGGCGCGCGCGTTGTCGATGTGGAAATCGACCGTGCGCTTGGTCAGACCGACGATCTTGGCAATCTCGGACGAGGTCTTGCCGCGCGCCGCCCAGGTCAGCGTCTCGACCTCGCGTTCGTTGAGCGCGACGTGGAGCGGCCAGATTTCGTTGCGCACCACGCCCGACAGCCGGGCCTTGATGATCTCCGACAGGATCTCGAAATCGACCGGCTTCGTCACATAGTCGTCGGCGCCGAGCTGGCGGCCCTTGAGCTCGCTCTCGCGATCGGCGAAGGCGGTGAGAAAGACGAACGGCATCCGGGCAAAGCGCGGCGACACCGCGACCAGCCGCTCGAGGAGCTCGAAGCCCGACATCACCGGCATGCTGATGTCGCACAGCACGAGATCGGGGGCCTCGCGCAGGATCGCGGCGAAGCCCTCCTGCCCGTTATGCGCCAGCGTCACGGCAAAGCCGCGATCCGCGAGGTCCTCGGCGAGCAGCGAGGCGGTATCGCGATCGTCTTCGACGCAAAGGATCTTCTTGCGCGACTCGGTCATAAGGTTCGGCGCCAAGCTCCGGTGGCGGCCGGCTCGGTCAAACGATCGCCGTCACAAATCGCAGTGCGCGCCCGCGCGCAGTTGGGCTAGCATGCCCGCCCTGCCGGAAGGTTCAAGCGGTTTCAGGCGATGAGGCGGTCGCGCTCGCTGAGGGTCCGGTTCTCGACGGTCTTCCTGCTTGTCCTGCTGGTGGTGATGGTGCTCGGCGCGATCAGCATCTGGCGCCTCACCGACTACTACACCTTCTCGGCGGAGCTGCGCGACCGGCACCTGCGCAGCACCGAATATATCGGCGACCTCAACAACTACACCTCGGATTTTCGCGCCGCGGAAGCGACCAGCCTGCTGGTCACGAGCGCCGAGGAGGTCGCGGCCAACCGCAACGATGTCGCCGAGCTCGACCGCCGGATCGCGCTCGCCGAGCAGAGCTACGAATACGTGCCGCACGACCCGGCGGAAGTGGCGCTGTACCACAGGTTCCACGAAGCCTGGTCGGCCTATCGCGCAACCGCCGGCCGGGTGCTGGAACTCGCCGCCGGCGATACGCGCGGCGACGCGGTTCGCCTCTATTTCGGCGATTCGAACCTGGCCTACAGCAAGGCGAGCGACACGCTCGGCGAGCTGACCGACCTCAACACCGCCCATTTCCAGACCGCGGCGCTCAATTCCGAGCGGGGCTATCGCGCCGCCCGGCTGTTCACCACGGTCGCGTTGGCCTTCGCGGTGCTGACCGTGGTCGCCGGGCTGCTCTACATGCGCCGCTCGATCGCCGAGCCGCTGCTGCGCCTTGCCGCGGTGATGCGCTCGCTCGCCAACAACGTCACCGATGGCGACATTCCCGGCGCCGGGCGCACCGACGAGATCGGCGAGATGGCCCGCGCGGTGCGCGTCTTCCGCGACAATTCGGTCGAGCTCGCGCTGAGCCAGCGGCTGCTGGCCGGCCAAGCCTCGATGCTCGCCGAGAAGCTCGCCGCCGAGCAGCACCTGACGCAGCTGCAGCGCAATTTCCTGTCGATGGCCTCGCACGAGTTCCGCACGCCGCTGACCGTGATCGACGGGCAGGCGCAGCGCCTCATCGCCACCGTCGACGCGCTCGACGCCGGCGACATCGCCGACCGCGCCGCCAAGATCCGCGGCGCCACGCTGCGCATCACCAGCGTGATGGACAGCCTGCTCAATTCGTCGCGGCTGCTCGACGGCCAGCCCGAACTCTATTTCCACCCGACCGCGTTCGATCTGGCCGCGCTGCTGCGCGATGTCTGCCGCCTGCATCGCGAGGTCGTCCCCGCCGCGCGCATCAACGAGGAATTCCCCGACGCGCCGCTCGCGATGGAGGGCGACCCGAAGCTGCTGTTTCAGGCGTTCAGCAACCTGCTCGGCAACGCGGTCAAGTATTCGCCCGACGGCGAGCCGGTGCGGATCGAGGCGCGGCTGCGCGGCGGCCAGGCGCGGGTGCGGCTCAGCGATCGCGGCATCGGCATCCCCGACGCCGATCGCCACCGCGTGTTCGACCGCTACTTCCGCGGCAGCAACAGCAAGGGGATTGTCGGCACCGGGATCGGCCTCTTCCTGGTCAAGACCGTGATCGAGCTGCACGGCGGCACGGTCGGGGTGAGCAGCCGCGAGGGCGAAGGCACCCAGTTCACGGTGCGGCTCCCGGCTCGCGCCCGCGAGGTCGAGGCGCGCCGCGCCGGCTAGAACGGCTCGCCGCCGAGCGCGGCGAATTCGAGCCGCACCTTCAGCCCCGGCGCGTTGTCGGCGAGCGCGACGGTGCCGTTGTGCAGCTGGGCCACGGCGCGCACCAGGCTCAGCCCGAGGCCGTTGCCCGGCGTGCTGCGCGAGCGTTCGAGCCGGACGAAACGGTCGAACACCGCGTCGCGCTCGGCTTCGGGGATGCCGGGGCCGCTGTCGCACACTTCGAGCGCGGCGCGCCCGTCCTCCTGGTGCGCCGTCAGCCGCACCGCGCCGCCGCCGTATTTGAGCGCGTTGTCGAGCAGGTTGGCGACCGCTTGCGACAAGAGATGGCGGTCGCCGCGGATCATCACCCCCGGCTCGACATCGACGGTCAGCGCGCAGCCCTGCTCCTCGGCGAGCGGCTCGTAGAGCTCGGCGGCGGCGCGCGCGGTCTGCGCCAGGTCGAGCGGCTCCGCCTCGTTGCGCCGCGCGCCCGACTCGGCCTCGGCGATGCTGAGCAGCGCGTTGAACGTCGCGAGCAGCCGGTCGGCCTCGTCGATCGCGGCGCGCACCGCCTCGGTCTGCGCCGCGCCGGCGGACGCGCCGTCGGCCGCGATCAGGCTCAGCTCGAGCCGCGCGCGCAGCCGCGCCAGCGGCGTGCGCAGATCGTGCGCGATGTTGTCGGACACCTCGCGCATCCCCGCCATCAGCCGCTCGATCTGGTCGAGCATGTTGTTGAGGTTGGCGGCGAGCTGGTCGAACTCGTCGCTGCTGCCGGCGAGCGGCACGCGGTCGGCGAGATTGCCGCCCATCACCCGCTCGGCGGTCCGGTTGACCTGCTCGACGCGGCGCAGCAGGTTGCGGCTCATCACCGCGCCGCCGACCAGCCCGACCGCGAGCGCGACCAGCCCCGACCACAACAGCGTCATCTTGATGCGCTCGCGGAACAGCGCGGCATCGCTGATGTCGCGCGCGACGAGCAGGCGATAGCCGCCCTGGATGACGATCAGCGCGCCCTGCGCCGGGCGGGTCTGCGTGCGGCCGTTCGCCTTGACCGAGACGGTGAACGCCACCGCGCCGGGCGCCACCGGGGTGCCCTCCGGCCAGCCGGTGATGTTGCCGGCGAGCGGGTGCCCGGCGCTGTCGGTGACGAGATAGAGCATGCCGTCGCCGCGGTCGCCGGCGCTGCGCGCGGCGACGATCTGCACCAGGCCCGACAGCCCGCCCTGCGCGTACTGCTCGGCGAGACCGGCGATCTCGGCGTCGAGCGTCGCCTGGGTCTGGCGCTCGACGAAATCGGCGCTCGACCAGTAGACGAAGAGCAGCACGCCGAGCACCGAGACCGCGAAGACCGCGAAATAAAGGCTCGCGAGCCGGAACGCGTGGGTTCGGACGAGCCGCCGCGCCTGGCTCAGAAAGCGCCGCATCGTGCTCAGGCGTCGGTGGCGCGCAGGCAGTAGCCGGCGCCGCGCACGGTATGGATCAGCGGCCGCTCGAAATTACGGTCGACCTTCTGCCGCAGCCGGCTCACATGCACGTCGATGACGTTGGTCTGCGGGTCGAAGTGATAGTCCCAGACATGCTCGAGCAGCATCGTGCGGGTGACCACGTGGCCGGCGTTGCGCATCAGGTATTCGAGCAGCTGGAACTCGCGCGGCAACAGCTCGACCGCGGTGTCGCCGCGCTTCACGCTGCGGGTCAGGAGGTCGAGCTCGAGATCGCCGACGCGCAGCTTGGTGGTCGTCGTCGCCGCCGCGCCGCGGCGCAGCAGCGCCTCGACCCGCGCAAGAAGCTCGCTGAAGGCGAAGGGCTTGACGAGATAATCGTCGCCGCCGGCGCGCAGGCCCCTGACCCGGTCGTCGACGCTGCCGAGCGCCGAGAGGATCAATGACGGCGTGCTGATCGCCGCGGCGCGCAGCGCGCCGAGCAGCGCCAGCCCGTCCATCCCCGGCAGCATGCGGTCGAGGATGATCGCGTCGTAGCTCCCCGAGCTCGCCAAATAGAGGCCTTCGCGCCCGTCGCCCGACTGGTCGACGGTATAGCCGCTCTCCGACAATCCCTTGACGAGGTAGGCGGCGGTCTCGCGGTCGTCTTCGACGACGAGCAGTTTCATCTCGGTGCGCTCGCGGCGTGATGCTCACGCGGTTCCGGCAAAAGAAATGGTCGCCCGCGCGCCGCTCCACAAGCGGCAATCCTGCCGCTGCGGTTGCGCGCGCGATTCGCCGGGGGCCGCGACCGCAGCGCTGTCGGTTGCGCCGGATATTGGAGTCATTCCATGGCTTTACTTGTCGCCGCGCCGTCGACTCGGCGGCTGCGATAACGTCGATCAGTCGTTTGTTGTCGCGAATGTCGCCATGACTGTCCGCACCTCTGCGTCTGCTTCTGCCTCTGCCGCCGCCGCTGTCGTTGTCCTCTCCGCCTTGGCTTTCGCGCCGGCGCACGCCGCCGACATCGTCGACCAGGTGCTGCCGACGCTGCCCCCGCCGCCCGGCGGCGCCCGCCCGCCGCCGCCGGTCCTGGCGCCGTCCGCGGCGCCCACCGGGGCGAGCTTCGCGCCCTCGGGCAATGCCGGCTTCGCGCCGCCCGGGGTGAGCGCGCCGGCCCAGCCGGCCGCGCCGGTGGCGACGAGCAGCGGCGACATCGTCGATCGCGCGCTGCAGGCGATGCCGGCGCAGCGTGCGCACGCGCCGTCGACGCCGTGGACCGGCTTTTATGCCGGCGTCAATGCCGGCGGCGGCTTTACCCATGGCGGGTCGTCGGTGAGCTGCGTCAACTCGGTCACCGGCAACCAGTCGGGCTGCGACGCGGTGAGCGACGGCGGCGGGATCAACACCGGCGGCGTCCTCGGCGGCGCGCAGGTCGGCTACATGGCGCCGGTCAGCCTCGGCTGGAACGCGCCGCTGATGCTGGGCGGCGAGATCGACATCCAGGGTAGCGGCATCAGCGGCGACCGGACGGTCAACGGCCCGTTCGCGGTGACCGGCTTTCCCGGACTGCAGTGCTCGCCTTGCAGCTACACCGCCAGCCAGAAGCTCGACTGGTTCAGCACGGTGCGCGCCCGCATCGGCCTGCCGCTCGACAATGTCCTTCTCTACGGCACCGGCGGGGTCATCTTCGGCGGCGTCGAAACCGCGCAGACGCTCAGCTATAGCGGCGCGCCGGGTTACGTGATCGACGCGAAATCGACCAAGGCCGGGCCGACCGCCGGCGGCGGCATCGAGGTGCTGGTTCCCGGGATGCCACTCTCCGCCAAGCTCGAGGCGCTCTATTACGACCTCGGCAGCGTGCAGACGACGACGGTGCCGCAATCCGGGTATGCCGGCAATTTCAGCGAGACCAAGAGCTTCGGCTTCCAGGGTGCGATGGTCCGGCTCGGGGTCAACTACCGGCTCGGCGATATCGGCGGGTTCTGACCCCGGTCGCGGCCCGACGCGACACTACCGGCAAAAGCGCCACTCTCCGACCGAAGGCGGAGTCCGCCAAACCGCGGTCGGGCAAACCGCGGTCGGGCAAACCGCGACCGGGCTTTTCGCGCGCGGTGCATTTTCGGCTTGACCGCGCCGCGCTCAGCCCCGATCTATAGCGTACTAAATTAGTACGAATTAGGGCGGCCCGCGGCCCATGATCATCTTGTCGAAGCTCGCCGATTACGGCGTCATCGTCGCCACCCATCTGGCGCTCGCGCCCGAGCGCCAGGAGAATGCCGCCTCGGTCGCGGCGGCCACGCGCCTGCCGTTGGCGACCGTCGCCAAGCTGTTGAAGGCGCTCGCCCATGCCGGGCTGGTCAGCGCGACGCGCGGCGCCGCGGGCGGCTATCGCCTGGCGCGGCCGGCCGCGGCGATCTCGATCGCCGAGGTGGTCGCGGCGATCGACGGCGATATCGGCCTGACGCAGTGCTCGGTGCATGTCGACGAGTGTGCGCACACGACCTACTGCCCGACCCGGCCGCATTGGGCGGCGATCAACCGCGCGGTCGGCGAGGCGCTGGCGGCGGTCACTCTCGACGAGATGATCTCGCCCTACGCTTTCCTGCCGGCGCGCGCCGCCGCGGCGCAGCCGGCCGCGATCGAGCCGATGCCATGAGCGCTCCCCTCGACACCGGCGACCCGCTCGCCGCGCTGAGCCAGGGCTACAAATACGGTTTCGTCACCGAGATCGAGACCGAGCAGGCCCCGCCCGGGCTCGACGAGGACACGGTGCGCTTCATCTCGGCCAAGAAGGGCGAGCCCGAATGGCTCCTCGAATGGCGGCTCCAGGCGTTCCGCGCCTGGCGCGAGATGACGGAACCCGACTGGGCGAAGCTCAAGATCGAGCCGATCGACTACCAGGGCGCGACCTACTGGTCGGCGCCGAAGTCGAAGGACGACGCACCGAAGTCGCTGGACGAGGTCGATCCCGAGCTCTTGGCGATGTACGAGAAGCTCGGCGTGCCGATGCGCGAGCGCGCGGCGCTCGCCGGGGTCGCGCCATCGGGAGTTGCGGTCGACGCGGTGTTCGACAGCGTCTCGGTGGCGACGACCTTCAAGGCGCAGCTCGCCGAATTGGGCATCGTCTTCTGCTCGTTCGGCGAGGCGGTGAAGGAGCACCCCGAGCTCGTCCGCAAGTATCTCGGCACGGTGGTGCCGCAGAACGACAATTTCTTCGCCGCGCTCAACAGCGCCGTGTTCAGCGACGGCTCCTTTGCCTACATCCCGCCGGGCGTGCGCTGCCCGATGGAGCTCTCGACCTATTTTCGCATCAATGCCGCGAAGTCGGGCCAGTTCGAGCGCACCCTGCTGATCGCCGACAAGGGCGCCTATGTCAGCTACCTCGAAGGCTGCACCGCGCCGCAGCGCGACGAGAACCAGCTGCACGCCGCGGTCGTCGAGCTGATCGCGCACGAGGATGCGCAGATCAAGTATTCGACCGTGCAGAACTGGTACCCCGGCGACGCCGAGGGCAAGGGCGGCATCTACAATTTCGTGACGAAGCGCGGCGCCTGCCGCGGCGCGCGGGCCAAGATCTCGTGGACCCAGGTCGAGACCGGCTCGGCGATCACCTGGAAATACCCGAGCTGCATCCTCGAAGGCGACGACACGGTCGGCGAGTTCTATTCGGTGGCGATCACCAACAACCGCCAGCAGGCCGATACCGGGACCAAGATGATCCATATCGGCCGCAACTCGTCGTCGACGATCATCTCGAAGGGCATTTCCGCCGGACGCGGGCAGAACACCTATCGCGGGCTCGTCCGGGTGCAGCCGCGCGCCGAGGGGGCGCGCAACTACACGCAATGCGACTCGCTGCTGATCGGCGACAAATGCGGCGCGCACACCGTGCCCTATATCGAGGTGCGCAACCCGTCGGCCAAGGTCGAGCACGAGGCGACGACCTCGAAGATCAGCGAGGACCAGATGTTCTATTGCCGCTCGCGCGGCCTCAGCCAGGAAGACGCGCTGTCGCTGATCGTCAACGGTTTCTGCAAGGAAGTGCTGAAGGAGCTGCCGATGGAATTCGCGGTCGAGGCGCAAAAGCTCCTCGCGGTCAGCCTCGAAGGCAGCGTGGGATGATATTTACACCTCCCCGCATCTACCTGATGGCATGCCCGATCATTCAAATCTCCGGGGAACGGCTACGTACTATGTCAGCGGAGTACCGGCGAGTGGGTATCCGTGGATGCCCGGAACAAGTCCGGGCATGACGAGATAGGTTGATAATGCTCGAAATCAACAACCTTCACGCGCGCCTCAAGGATGGGCGCGAAATCCTCAAGGGCATCGACCTGTCGGTCGCGGCCGGCGAGGTGCATGCGATCATGGGGCCGAACGGGTCGGGAAAGTCGACGCTGGCCGCTGTCCTCGCCGGGCGCGACGGCTATGAGGTGACGCAGGGAAGCGTCACCTATCAGGGCCGCGACCTCCTGGCGATGCCGGCCGACGAGCGGGCGCGCGAGGGGCTGTTTCTCGCCTTCCAGTACCCGGTCGAGATTCCGGGGGTTAACAACATGTATTTCCTGCGCGCCGCGCTCAATGCCCAGCGCCGCCACAAGGGCGAGCCCGAGCTCGACGCCGGCCAGTTCCTGCGCATGGTGCGGGCCAAGTTGAAGCTGCTCGAAATCGCCGACGATCTGCTGCAGCGCAACGTCAATGTCGGCTTCTCGGGCGGCGAGAAGAAGCGCAATGAAGTGCTGCAGATGGCGATCCTGCGGCCCAGGCTGGCGGTGCTGGACGAG
>DATJOB010000343.1:0-5824 GCA_035507475.1 Allostellaceae bacterium
GATCCGCGGCTACAACGACTGGCTCGGCGAGGAATACTGTGCGGTCGCGCCCGACCGGCTGATCGGCATGGGGGTCATTCCCATTACCAATGTCGATGACGCGATCGCCGAGATGGAGCATTGCAAAAAGCTGGGGCTCAAGGGCGTGCTGCTCGGCGCGCTGCCCAACGCCAAGGGCTACCCGACCCCGGAGGACGACCGCTTCTGGGCCGCCGCGCTCGACCTCGACATGCCGGTGACCGCACATGTCCAGCTCTACCGCACCGGCCCGCGCGCGGCGCAGCCGACGCTCAAATATCCGAAGGAGGACCCGGCGGTGATGGCCAAGCTGCGCCGCCCGTTCCTCGAATGGCTGTGCAATTTCGGCCTGCCGCCGTCGGTCAGCATCGCCCAGCTGGTCTTGTCCGGCGTGTTCGAGCGCTTCCCCAAGCTCAAGGTGTTCTTCGCCGAGACGCGGCTCGGCTGGGTTCCGTTCTGGCTCGAGCACATGGACCTCTGGTACCAGCGGCATGTCGGCTGGGCGCAGGACTATCTCGGCTTCAAGCCGCTGAAGGAGCTGCCCGCGACCTATGTGCGCGAGAACGTCTATTTCACCGTGCAATACGAGCGCGTCGCGGTCGAGCAGCGCCACCATGTCGGCGTCGACCACATCATGTTCGCCACCGACTTCCCGCATATCGAGAACGAGTGGCCGAACTCGCGCCCGCTGATCGAGGAGATCTACGAGAACGTGCCGGCCGTCGAGCGCGACAAGATCTGGGCGGGCAACGCGGTCAAGTTCTTCAAGCTGGACGCCTGATACCGGGACGGGCGCTCAGCCCGGCGGCAGGCGCGCGGCAAACCCGCGCAGGCTCAGATAGGCGCCGACCACCAGCGGGAGCGCGGCGTAGACATAGTAGAAATCGACGATCCGCAGGGTCGCCGCGAGCGCGATCATGGCGTCGGGCGGGACGAAGAAATCGACGATGCCGCGCACCAGCATCGACCAGCCGACGAGGGTCACCACGAGCGGCCACAGCCCCTGGCTCCAGACATTGTGGACCAGCACGACGGCCGCGCCGCAGACGACGCGGAAAAGTCCGAGGAGCAGCAGCGCCGGGCGGTCGTTCGCCCATTGCTGCACCGTCGCCAGCACCATCTCCCGCTCGGCCAGCATCACCGCGGCGAGGATCAGCGTTACCAGCCCGATCAGCCGGCTCAGATAGATTGTCGTCGCCGGCATCTGCCGCTCTCCGCTTGCCGCGCCCGGAGAGTAACAGAAGGGCCGTTCGCCGCGTCGCTCGCGATCGACTATTCGACCGGCGTCGGGACGCGATGCGCCTTGGCGGTATCGCGCAGCCGGTCGAAATGGTGGTCGAGCTGGCGGCGCGCCGCGTCGAAGGCGGCGCGCACGGCGACGAAGACGTCGTCATGCGGGTGCAGCTCGGCCGGGCCTTGACCGACCGCGATCATCCGCCCCGGCACCGTCAATTCGAGCCGCAGATGGAACACCTTGCCCGCGCGCTGCGGGCGATGCCGGCCCTCGACGATCACCCGACACGACTGCAGCCGGTCGAAGATCCGCGACAAGCCCTCGGCGCGCTCGCGGATCTGCGCTTCGACCGCGGTCGAGGACGGCAGGTCGCGGAAGGTGATCTGTAGCGGGACGGTCATCGGCGCCTCCATCGAACGGGGAACGACGCGGCAAGACGGCCTCTTGCATATCGGCGTCGCGCGCCGCGCGCGCAACCCCGCGCGCGGCCGGTCCTATCGGCCGTAGCGCTCGACGAGCTCCGCGGCGGCTGCCGCCTCGGGCAAGAGCTTGCCGCCGCCGAGCCAGAATTCGCGCGGCCGCCCGCTTGCGTCGCGCACCAGACGTACGCTCTCGCCGTGGTTGGCGGTGCCGCTCGCCCGGACGATCCGGCCGCGGTCTGCGCCGCCGATGGCGAGTTCGCTGGCATCGGCGAACGGGGCCGGCAGATCCGGATCGGCGACCAGCACCGCGCGGCCCATCGGCACCAGGTCGAATGCGCCCCCCAGGCTCCACCAGCGGCCGCTCCAATCGGCGAGGCGCGGCGCCGGCGCGCCGTGCCGGGCGAAGGTCGCCATGATGTGGATGAGCGCGTCGATCCACTCGTTGGCGAGGCCGTCGGCGGCATTGGTGAGGATCGAGGCGCAGAGCCCGTGCTCCGGCAGCACCGCGGTGCGGGTGATGAAGCCCTGAAACCCACCGCTATGGCCGAACCAGTCCCAGCCGTGCACGGTGCCGCTGCGGATGCCGAGACCGTAATAGCGCTCGACGCTGTGCTGCGGGTCGCGCCACTGCCGGCGAATCATCTCGCGCCGGCTCGCCGGGCTGAGCACGCCGCCGCGCGTCGCCGGGTCGAGCTGCGCGAAGAAGCGCGCCAGATCGGCCGCGGTGGCGACAAAGCCGGTCGCCGCGGCGAGCGCTCCGGTCGGGTTGTCGCCGGGGATCACCAGCCGGCGGCCGGCCGGCCACTTGCCGCTGTGGCCGCGCGCGATCGGGCCGGGGCCGGCGGCGGCGATGTCGGGTGCGGTCTCGGCGAGGCCGGCGGGATCGACGATCGCGCGCTTGATCCACGCGGCGTAGGGCTCGCCGACCAGCCCCTCGATCACCAGCCCCGCGAGCCCGTAGGCGTGGTTCGAGTATTTGAAACGCGTGTTGGCGGCGAGCACCGGCTTCTCGGCGAGCGCGGCGCGCAGCTCGACCTCGCTGGCGAATGGCCGGCGGTCCTGCCACTGGCCGCTGTCGAGCCCGTCGCGAATGATGCCGGCGCTGTGCGACAGGAGCTGCGCGATCGTCGCGCGGCCGACCGCGGGATGGAGCCCGGCAACGTAGCGGCCGGCCGGGTCGTCGAGGCTCAGCCGGCGCTGCTCGCGCAGCTTCATGATCCCGGCGGCGGTAAAGCTCTTGGAATGCGAGGCGACGCGAAAGCGGTGGCGCGCCGTCAGCGCGACGCCGCGCGCCAGATCGGCATGCCCCCAGGCCTCGTCGAACACGATTCGGCCGCGTTCGGCGATCGCGACGACGCATCCCGGCAGCTCGCTCAACCGCATCTGATGCTCGATCCAGCGCGGGATGTAGTCGAGCGCCGCGCCAAGCCATTTCCCGGCCATCGATCTTTCCCCTATTCGGCGAGGTGGCGAGGTTCGCATGCCGAGGCGGCGCTGCCTACGCCGATGACAGCGCTCGGCGCCCCGGCCACAATCGGCGCCACGCCATGCAGCCGGATGCCGCGACCCGACCCGACAACCCCGCTGCGCCGAGCGGGTCCGCCGCCGGCAGCCGCGAACTCGCGGCATTGTCGTGGCGGCGCGCGCTCGAGCTGACCGCGCCGATCACCGACCACCCGTCGCGCACGCTGCCGCTCGTCGTCGATCGGCTCGCCGAGCGCTTTGCCGAGGCGCCGGCGCTGCTCGGCGAAGCTGCGACGCTGAGCTTTGCCGGGCTCGCCGAGCGCGCGGCGCGCTATGCGCGATGGGCGCTCGACCGCCGGCTCGGCGCCGGCGAGGTCGTCGCGCTGTTGCTGCCCAACTGCCCGGATTATCTCGCGATCTGGCTCGGCATCACGCGGGTCGGCGGCGTCGCGGCGCTGGTCAACACCAACCTCGTGGGCGATGCGCTGCGCCACGCGATCGACATCGTCGCGCCGCGCCATGCGATCGTCGCGGTGTCGCATGCCGAGGCTTTCGCGGCCGTGCAGCCGCATATCGCCCGGCCGGTCGAGGCCTGGGCGCATGGCGGCGAGGCGGCGGGCTGGCCGCGCATCGACCGCGCGATCGCGGCGCTCGACCCGACGCCGCCGGGGCCGGCGCCCGGTGCGCGCGCCCCGCAGATCGGCGATCGCGCGCTCTACATCTACACCTCGGGCACCACCGGGCTGCCGAAGGCGGCCGCGGTCAGCCATTACCGCATCATGCAGTGGAGCCACTGGTTCGCCGGGATGATCGAGGCGCAGCCCGCGGACCGGATGTACAACTGCCTGCCGATGTATCACAGCGTCGGCGGCGTGGTCGCGACCTGCGCCCCGCTGGTGGCGGGCGCTTCGGTGGTGCTGCGCGAGCGCTTTTCCGCCAGCCGCTTCTGGGACGACGTCGCCGACAGCGGCTGTACGCTCTTCCAGTATATCGGCGAGCTCTGCCGCTACCTGGTCAACAGCGCGCCGCAGCCGCGCGAGCGCGCGCACCGGCTGCGGCTGGCCTGCGGCAACGGGCTGCGCGCCGAGGTGTGGGGCCCGTTCCAGGAACGCTTCCAGATTCCCCGAATCATCGAATTCTATTCGTCGACCGAGGGCAATTTCGCGCTCTACAACTGCGAAGGCAAGGCCGGTGCGATCGGCCGCATCCCGCCGTTCCTGCAGCACCGGCTGCCGGTCGTGCTGGTCAAGGTCGATGCCGATACCGGCGAGCCGCTGCGCGACGCCGCCGGGTTGTGCCTGCGCTGCGCCGCCGACGAGCCGGGCGAGGCGATCGGCCGGCTGCCGGAGGCGGCGGCCGGGCCGGCCGGCCGGTTCGACGGCTACACCGACCGGGCCGCGTCGGAGCGCAAGGTCCTGCGCGACGTCTTCGCCGCCGGCGACGCATGGTACCGCAGCGGCGACCTGATGCGGCGCGACCGGGCGGGCTATTTCTATTTCGTCGACCGGCTCGGCGACACGTTCCGCTGGAAGGGCGAGAACGTCTCGACCACCGAGGTAGAGGCGGTGCTGGCCGCGGCGCCCGGCGTGGTCGAGGCGGTGGTCTACGGCGTCCCGGTGCCCGGCGCCGAGGGGCGCGCCGGCATGGCGGCGCTGGTCGCCGACGCGGGCTTCTCGCTCGACGGCTTCGCCCGCCACGTCGCCGCGCGGCTGCCCGATTACGCTCGGCCCCTGTTCCTGCGGCTTTGTTCGAGCATTGCGGCGACCGGCACGTTCAAACCGCAAAAGCAGGCGCTGGCCCGCGAGGGCTACGATCCGGCGGCGATCGCCGAGCCGCTCTGGGTCTATGACCGCGAGCAGGGCCGCTTCGTGGTGCTCGACGCGTCGCGCTGTCGGCGGATCACCGCGGGCGAGTTGCGGCTCTAGGCGGCTTCAGGCGCGTCAGGCGGTGCTGCCGGCGTCGATCGTCAGGACCGTGCCGGTGACGTTGCGCGCCGCCTCGCTCATCAGGAAGGCGACGCCGGCGGCGACGTCCTCGGGCTCGGCGAGGCGCTTCAGCGGGCTGCGCCGCACCACCTGGTCGCGCCGCGCCCCCTCCATGCCGTCGGTCATCGCGGTGTCGACAAAGCCCGGCGCGACGGCGTTGACGGTGATCCCGAGCGGCCCGGCCTCGCGGGCGAGCGAGCGGGTGAAGCCGACCAGCGCCGCCTTGCTGGCGGCGTAGACGCTCAGCCCGCTGAACCCGGTATCGGCGACGATCGAGGCGATGTTGACGATCCGCCCGCCCGAGCCGTCGGCCATCATCGCCCGCAGCACGTGGCGGGTCAGCACGATCGGCGCCAGCGCGTTGAGCTGGAGCGTCTTTTCGATCTCGGCGAGGCGCATCGCCGCGAGCAGCCCGCTGGTACCGATCCCGGCATTGTTGACGAGGCCCCAGAGCGGACCGAATTCGTGGCGGATCGCCCGGACCGTCTCGCCGATGCGCTCGATCTCGGCGAGATCGCAGCGCCAGAAGCGCAGGCCGTCGCCGGCTGCCTCGGCCGAGAACGCCGCGCTTTCGTTGCGCGCCAGCGCGACGACGCGAAACCCGGCGCCGACGAGCGCCTGGGCGATGGCGAGGCCGAGCCCGCGGCTGGCGCCGCTGACGACGACGTTACGCACGGCTGCGGGTCAGCTTGCCGGAGGCG
>DATJOB010000344.1:0-2453 GCA_035507475.1 Allostellaceae bacterium
AGCTGAAATTCGCCGATCGGCTGGCCGAACTGCTTCCTATCGTGGATGTAGGGGATCACGACGTCGAGCGCCGCCTGCATGATGCCGAGCGGCCCGGCGGCGAGCACGATGCGCTCGTAATCTAGCCCGCTCATCAGCACGCGCACGCCCGCGTCGACCTGGCCCAGCACGTTTTCCGCCGGGACCTCGCAATCCTCGAACACCAGTTCCGAGGTCGGGCTGCCGCGCATGCCGAGCTTGTCGAGCTTCTGCGCCGGGCGGAACCCCTTCATCCCCTTCTCGATCAGGAAGGCGGTGATGCCGCGCGGCCCGGCATCGGGCTTGGTCTTGGCATAGACCACCAGCGTCTCGGCGACGTGGCCGTTGGTGATCCACATCTTCGAGCCGTTGAGGATGTAGCGGTCGCCCTTTCGGTCGGCGCGCAGCCGCATCGAGACGACGTCCGAGCCGGCGCCGGGCTCCGACATCGCCAGCGCGCCGACATGCTCGCCCGCGATCAGCTTCGGCAGGTACTTGCGCTTCTGCGCCTCGCTGCCGTTGCGGCGGATCTGGTTGACGCAGAGGTTCGAGTGCGCGCCGTAGGAGAGCCCCACCGAGGCCGAGCCGCGGCTCACCTCCTCCATCGCGACACAATGGGCGAGGTAGCCCATGCCGCTGCCGCCGTACTCCTCCTCGACCGTGATGCCGTGCAGCCCCAGCTCGCCCATCTGCGGCCACAGCTCGATCGGGAAGCGGTCGTCGCGGTCGATCTCGGCGGCGAGCGGCGCGATCTTGTCGTCGGAAAAGCCGCGCACCGTCTCGCGCAGCAAGTCGATCTCGGGGCCGAGATCGTGATCGAGCGTCGCCGGTCGCGCGTTGCGCATCGCGCCGCTAGCGCATCGGGATCAGCGTCTCGGTGCCGGTCTGCCCGGCGCCGGTCGTCCATTCGCCGGCGAGCGAGCCGTCCGGCTGGATGCGGTAGATGAGGAGGCCGGCGGTGGCGCCGCTCTGATACGAGGCGGCGAAGCGGTTGCCGCTCACCATGCAGATGCCCCGCCACTCGCTGCCGACATGCCAGGCGATCCGGCAGACATTGCCGTTCGGATAGATCTCGGCAGTGCCGCTGTAGCCCGAACCGTTCGGGTTGGTGCCGCGCACCTCGTAGCGTCCGCCGACGCTCTGCGCCGCGGCGCCGCCGGCCGATGCCAGAAGCAGCAGAACGGCCGCAAGCGATGCCCGCTTCATGCCAAGTCCTCGCGCAGGTTCAGGATGTTTCAGCGGGCCGGACGCGGTGCCGGGCAAGGATGGTGCGGTCGAGAAGACTCGAACTTCCACGGAGTTTCCTCCACAGCGACCTCAACGCTGCGCGTCTACCAGTTCCGCCACGACCGCACGGTGCGCCAGCCCTTTCGGGGAGCAGGCGCGTGTAGCAAATCCGCGATATCATGGCAACCGCGATGGATTTCGAGATGGAAAGCCGCGCCGCGGCTGTCGAGTGGCGGCGCGCCGAGAGCCCGGTGCCGTACGAGGCGGCGGTCGCCGCGATGGAGGCGCGGGTCGCGGCGATCCACGCCGGCGCGGCGCCCGAACTGGTGTGGCTTGTCGAGCACCCGCCGCTCTACACCGCCGGCACCAGCGCCGATCCCGCCGACCTCATCGACCCCGACCGGCTGCCGGTGTTCCGCAGCGGACGCGGCGGGCAGTACACCTATCACGGCCCGGGCCAGCGCGTGGCCTATGTGATGCTCGACCTCAGCGGTCGCGGGCGCGATGTCGGCTGCCATGTCTGGCGGCTCGAGGAATGGATGATCCGGGTCTGCGCCCGGTTCGGGGTCGCGGCGGAACGGCGCGCCGGCCGGGTCGGCGTCTGGGTCGCGCGCGACGGCCTGGAGGGCAAGAGCCTGGACGACAAGATCGGGGCGATCGGGGTGCGCGTGCGGCATTGGGTGACCTATCACGGGCTGGCCCTCAACGTGGCCCCCGATCTCGGCCATTACGCCGGCATCGTGCCATGCGGGATTTCGTCTGAAGTTTCTGGGCACGGCGTCACCTCGCTCGCCGCGCTCGGCGTCGGCGCGACGATGGCCGATGTCGATGCCGCGCTGCGCGACACCTTCGCCGACGTCTTTGCCGGCGCGCCCGCGTGCCGGGCCTGATGCAGCGCATAACCCTTCTGCCGCGAGCGGGAGAGGGGTTTGCCGCGCCAGCGCCCGCCTCCCCTATTTCCGGCTGAATGACCACCCTCTTCGAAGACCAGGCGCCGCATCCGCTGGCCGACCGGCTGCGGCCGCGGCGGCTTGCCGAGATCGTCGGCCAGGACCACCTGCTCGGCGCCGAGGGGCCGATCGGCCGGATGATCGCGGCGAAACGGCTCGCCTCGATGATCCTCTGGGGGCCGCCGGGTTGCGGCAAGACAACGATCGCCCGGCTGCTCGCGGAAGGCACCGATCTCGCCTTCGAGCCGCTCTCGGCGG
>DATJOB010000345.1:0-8471 GCA_035507475.1 Allostellaceae bacterium
CCGAATACCGGGCTCGTCCCCTACCTGATCTTCGTGCACACCAGCACGAGCATGATGCACGCCGTCACCAGCAACGGCGCGCTGTTGCAGCTGCCGCCGGTCAAGCCGTTCGACGTCATCCTCGCGCGCGGTCTCCTCGAATTCGCGACCGACATCGTCGTCGCCGCACTGCTGCTCGGCGGGTTCGTCGCGATCGGGCTGCCGGCTTTGCCGGGCGATCTTTGGGCGGTGGCGACGGCGCTGATCGTCACCGCGCTGCTCGGCTGCGGGGTCGGCTTCGTCAACGCGGTGCTGCAGACGCTCACCCGTTCCTGGGACAAGCTGTGGAACAATGTGACGCGGCTGCTCTATTTCTTTTCCGGCATCTTCTACGTCCCGGCGATGATGCCGGGCTGGGCCCGCGACATCCTCGCCTGGAACCCGCTGCTGCACGCGATCGACTGGTGCCGGGCGGGATTTTTCGGCGGCTACCAGCCGCATTGGCTCGACCGGCGCTATCTGCTGATCGTCGCCATGCTGGCGCTGCTCGTCGGCTGGGCGCTCGAGCGCACCCTCCGCCGGCGGCTCTGCGAGCCGGCATGATCGCGCTCGACCGCGTCTCGAAAAGCTACCCGACCGCCGGGGGCGCGCGGCAGGTGGTGCTCGACGAGGTCAGCCTGGCGCTGCCCGACGGCTGCAACATCGGCATCCTCGGCGCCAACGGCGCCGGCAAGTCCACGCTGATCCGCCTGCTGGCCGGGTCGGAGCTGCCGGATCGCGGGCGCATCCGCCGCGACAACCGCGTCTCGTTTCCGCTTGGCTATGGCGGCACCTTCCATGGCGCGCTGTCCGGACGCGAGAATGTCGCGTTCATCGCCCGGGTCTACGGCAGCGACATCCGCGGCACGGTCGAATACGTCGCCGCTTTCGCGGAGCTCGGCGGCTATTTCGAGATGCCGGTGAACACCTATTCGGCGGGGATGCGCGCGCGTCTCGCCTTTGGCACATGCTTGGCTATCGAGTTCGATACCTACCTGATCGACGAAGTCACCGAAATCGGCGACGAGCGGTTTCGACGCAAATGCGCTCAAGCGTTTCGCGAGCGGATCTTGCGCTCCGACATCATCATCGTGACCCATAACAGTCGCACCATCCGGCAGTATTGCGATCGCGGCGCATTGCTGGAGAACGGGCGGCTGCGGCTCTTCGATACCATCGCGGCGGCGCTCGACGCCTATCGCGGGCGGGAAGAGGCGGCGGCATGACCGTGCACGACACGAGCGCGCGACAGGCGACGCCGACCCTCGCCCACCCGCCGCCGGCGCCGCGCGGTCGCGGCACGGTGACGACGCTGCCGCGCGCCGTGCGCCGCGATGCCGAGGCGCCGCGCATCGGCCCGGTCGTGTCGCTGCGCGCGGTCTCCTTCCTGCTCGTCGTGGTCGTGCCGGTGGCGGTTGCCGCGGTCTACTATCTCGCCGTCGCGGCCGACCAGTTCGTCGCCGAATTCCGCCTCAGCCTGCGCACCGTCGACGCGCCGCGCGTCGCCCCGCTCGTCCTCTTCGGCGGCGGCGAGGCGCATACCGCCGCGGCGACCGAATCGCAGATCGTCGTCCAGTACATCGCCAGCCGCGCGCTCGTCGACGAGCTCGACCCGGCGCTCGACCTGCGGCGCATGTTCACTGCGCCGGAGGCCGATTGGTGGTCGCGGCTCTGGCTTCCCGCCTCTATCGAGGAGCTGGTGCGTTACTGGAGAAGCCAGGTCGATCCGTTCTACGACAGCGCCGCCGGAACGATCGTCGTTCGCGTCCGCGCCTTCACCGCCGACGATTCGCTGCGCCTCGCCCAGGCGATCGTCGCCGCCTCGGAGCGCCTCATCAACCAATTGTCGGCACGCTCGCGGGGCGACGCGGTGAGCCAGGCGCAGGCCGAGCTTGGCGCCGCCGAACACCGGCTGAAGGCGGCGCTCGCCGCGATCCACGCCTTCCGCGACAAGGAGGGCCTGATCGACCCGGGAAAGACGGCCGACGCCACCGCGGCGCTGCAAGCCCGACTGCGCGACGAGCTGCTCAAGACCAACGCGCAGATCGCGACGCTCAAGACCTACATGCACGACGATGCGCCGACGCTGCGCATGCTGCGGGCGCGCCTGCGTTCGCTCGAGGCGCAGCAGCGCGGGCTGGCGCATGAGATGACCGGAAGCGCCGGCGGGCCGGCTACGACCCCCGCGACGCCGGCTCAGGCCGCTGCTCCGGCACCGGCCCTGTCGCAGTCGCTCGACGCATACGAGCCGCTCGAGGCCGAACGGCGTTTCGCCGAGGCCAGCTACCAGCACGCGCTCGAGGCTCTCGACCGGGCACGCGACAACGCCGACCGCCAGCACGTCTATATCGAGAGCTTTGTCCCGCCAAGCTTGCCGGAAACCGCGCTCTACCCGCGCCGCTGGCGCGCGCTTGGAACGGTCGCGCTGGTTGCGTTCGCGATCTGGGCGATCGGTGCGCTCGCGGTGCAATCGATCCGCGATCACCTGTGACGAGCGTGCGATGAGCCTTCGCGAAGCCCACCCCGTGACGCGTGACCCGGCAGCAGCGCTCGCGATCCTGCCGCGGCGGCGCGAGCGGCTCGCCATCGTCTCGACCCGCAACCGGCTGTGCGGCATCGCCGCCTATACGCAGGTTCTCGAACGCCACCTCGCCGAGCTGTTTGAGATCCGGGTCTTCGACCTCGATCAATATCTTCTGCGCGGCCGCCACCCTCGCCTGCGCGCCCAGGCCGACCGTCACATCAAGGAGATATGCGAGGAAATCCGTCGCTTCGATGCGATCAACCTGCAGCTCGAATACGGTACGCTCGGCCGCTCGGCCAAGGACATCTGCCGTCGCGTCGACTGGCTGGTGCGCGCCGCGCCGCGGCTCTCGGTGACGTTTCACAGCCTGGCGCGTCCGGCGTTCCTGCCGATCGCCGACCTGCTCGGCGCGGCCGCCGCGTTGAAGTGGCGGACGGCGCTGGATGCGCGGCGCGCCGCCGCGCATCGGCGCAAACTCGCCTCGCGCATTCCGGCGGCGCTGCGCCGGGAGCAAAGGCGCAAACCGGTCAGCGTGATCGTTCATAATCGCCGCGATCTGGCCGATGCTCGTCATCTGTTCGGATTCGAGCGGGCGTTCGACCACCCGCTGAGCTTTCTGTCCGCTGCGGAGGCGAGGTCGATCCGCAGCCAGGCGACGCCCGGCCGCTTCCCCTTGCTCGACGGGCTGCCACTCGATGCGAAGATGGTTGGCGTCTTCGGGTTCCTAAACAATTACAAAGGATTCGGAACGGCGGTTCGTGCGCTGCATCAGCTCCCGCCGGATCATCATCTGCTGGTGTTCGGCGCGACGCACCCGAACGAGATCCCGCTCAACCAGCCGATCCATCCTTATGTCGCGGCACTCCTCGATGCCGGCAATGTCGACCGGATGCTCTACGACCAGCTGCGCGATACACGCGGCGCGAGCGTGACTCTCGATATCGAACGTCATTTTGCGGCGCTTTTCGGCGTGCATCCGCGCGACCTGTCGCAGCGGCTGCATTTCATGGGTGCGCTCGACGACAACGATTTCCTCGTCGGCATGGCGATCTGCGACGCGGTGATCTTTCCTTATCTGGAAGTCGGCCAGTCCGCATCGGGTCCGCTCTCGCAGGCGGTCGAGCTCGGCTGCCGCGTCATCGCCTCGCGGACCAACGCGTTTATCGAGTTCGCCCGCTATCATCCGGAGACGATCGAGTTCTTCGACATCGGCAACCATCTCGAACTGGCGCAGCGCGTGCTCGCGCGACGGCAATACGCGCCGCGCCGCGAGCTGTCTTTTGATATCGAGAGCAACAAGGCCGTCTACCTGGCCGCGAACAGCGCGGCGCTCAACGGCGCAGGGCTGCAGGACGCGGCGCTGCGCTAGCCGAAGCGATCGCTGCTAGGCTGGCGGCGTCCACGGTGCCGGCGCGCGCGGCTCCAGGTCGGTGACGACATCGAGGACGACGGGCTCGTCCGCGGCCAACGCCTCGGCGAGCGCCGGCGCGATATCGCGCGGCTGCTCGACGCGCAGGCCGCGCACGCCGAAGGCGCGCGCCACCCCGGCGAAATCGCTCGGGCCGAAGCGGATCAGCTCCTCGCCGCGACCCGGCCGGTTGCCGGCGATACGGTGCACCCCGGTCAGGTTCTGCCCGAAGCCGGAATTGTTGTTGACGACGACCACGACGGGAATCCTGTAGCGCCGCGCGGTTTCGAGCTCGGGCAGGTGGTAGTAGAACCCGCCATCGCCGGTAAAGCAGACGACCTTGCGGTTGCCCGCCGCACATTTGGCGCCGAGCGAGGCGGGAAACGCCCAGCCGAGCGAGCCGGCGGCGCGCAGATAGCTCTGCCCAGCGCCGTTCAACTCGATCATCGTGCCGGTCCAGATCCCGGAATACCCGGTATCGGCGACGAGCACGCCGTCCTCCGGCAGCACGCGGGTAATCTCGGCGCACAGGCGCTCGACCGCGATCGGCGCCGCCTCCCGGCCGGCAAGCGGCGCCATCTCGTCGCGCCACGCGGCGACAGTCCGCGCCGCTTCCTCGGCAAAGCCGCTGTCGCGCACCGGCTTCCCGATGCGCTGAACCAGACGCGCCACGGTCGCCTTCGGGTCGCCGAGCAGGCCGAGCGTTCGCGGATAGGAGCGGCCGAGCTCGATCGGGTCGGCATCGATCTGGACGATCGGCGTATCGAGCGGCGGAACGGTCCAGTTGAGCGTCACCTGGTCGCCGGTGTCGCAGCCGACAAACAGCACCGTGTCGGCGCTGTGGACGATCCGGTTGGCGGGCGGCGCCGAATAGCTGCCGACGACCCCCGCCGACAGGCGGTGGCGGGTCGGAATGATGCCGCGCGCGCCGAGCGAGGTCGCGACCGGCGCGGCCAGCGCCTCGGCCAGCGCGAGGATCTCGCGACCGGCACCCGCCATCGCCGCCCCATCGCCGGCGACGATCGCGACGCGGCGGGCGCCGCTCAGCGCCACCGCGGCGCGCTCGATATCGCTATCATCAGGCAAAGGCCGGTGTACCGGGATCGGGCGCGGCTCGGTTTCGATGACGGTGCTCTCGGCGGTGCGGCCGAGCTCGATCACGTCCGCCTGCAGCCCGTTGAGGTCGAGATGGGTCGGGCGCACCGGGTCGGCGAGCGCCGCCCGCCAGGCCTGGCGCAGCAGCCGCGGCAGCTCGGCAGTCGTCTCGACCGGCGCGGAGAATTTGGTCACCGCAGCATAGAGCGGCGCGTGCGGCACTTCCTGGTACGCATTGCGGTGCTGGAATGACGGCTCCTTGCGGCCGGTCAGCGCGATGACCGCGCTGTGCCCGAGATAGGGGTCCTGCAGCCCCGCCGCGAGATTGGCCGCGCCAACCGACTGCGCCATGCAGACCCCGGGCCGCATCGCGATCCGCGCATAGCCGTCGGCCATATAGGCGGCCGCTTTCTCGGAATGCGCGAGGATCGGCCGGACGCCCAGATCGGCGAGCGCCAGCAGGGTGCGCCGCATCGTCGACTCGACGAAGAACACATGGCTCATCCCGGTCCCGGCCAGCGCGCGCGCCAGCCATTCGGCGCCGGTGAGGACAGCGGTCTCGGCCATGCCCGGCTCACCTGCCCTCAAAGCGTCAGCCCGCCATCGACGATCACCGTCTGCCCGGTGATCATCGATGTCCCGGCGAGCAGGAAGAACGCCGCCTCGGCGATGTCCGCGGGCGTGCAGGCGCGCTTCAGCGGCGTCCGCTCGACCGACTCGGCCTTGCGGTCCGCCGGCCAGTCGCGGTTCCACGGGCTTTCGACAAAGCCGGGCGCCACCGCATTGACGCGGATCTCGGGCGCCAGCGCGCGCGCCAGGCTGCGGGTCAGGTTGATGACGCCGGCCTTGCTCGCCGCATAGGGGATGCTGCTGCCGCTACCTTGCACGCCGGCAATCGAGGCGGTGCTGCAGATCGCTCCCTTTGCCGCGCGCAGCGCCGGCACCGCCGCGTGGGTACAGCGAAACGGGCCGATCAGGTTGGTGTTGAGGATCGCCTGCCAGAAACCCTCGGTCAGCCGGTCGAGCTCGGCAAACGGGATCGGTCGCGGCGTTGCCGGGGTGCCGGCATTGTTGAACAGATAGTCGAGCCGGCCGAGCGCATCGACCGCGCGCCCGACCATGGTTTCGGCCTCGACCGGCCGGGCGACGTCGCCGGGCGCCGCGACGATCTTGTGGCCGAGGGCGCCGAGCCGCTCGACCTCCTGTGCGCCGCGCGGGTCGTCGGGGAGATGGTTGAGCGCGACGGTGGCTCCGGCTCGGGCGAACAACTCGGCCGTGGCGAGCCCGATGCCGGAGGCGGCGCCGGTGATCAGCACGCATTTGCCGGTGAGGTCGATCGTGATCATGGGGCTCTTCCGCGGCAGCTCGGGCGGTTAGCATGGCGGCCGGCATTGCCCTGTCAAGCGCGGGCCGGACGCGGGCTCACCCGCTCATGGCACTTGCCGCCGCGGATGCGTTGGCATCGCCGTGATCGAATAACCCCGCTCCGTCGGGTCGGCTAATCCGCGTAATCGGGCTCCTTGCGGTCGAGCAAGCGCTTCAGCGCGGCGAAATGGTGGTCGCACGGCTTCTTGTTGCCGTATTCGGGCCAGACCCCCTGGTATTGCGCGAGCGTGTGGTCGACCACCTGCGGCGTGACGTGACGCAGCTTGCGCCCGGTCCACATCGCGTAGAGCTGCACTTGCGCGGCGCGCTCCAGATAGTAGAGCAGGTCGTAGGCCTCGGCGACGGTCGTGCCGCAGACCATCACGCCGTGATTGGCCATGAACAGCACCTTCTTGTCGGGGCCGACGATCGCGGCGAGGCGCTCGCCCTCCGCCGGGTCGAGCGCCGGGCCGGTATAGGTGTGGTCGTAGGCGATCTTGTCGAGAAAGCCGATCTCGGTCTGACCGATCGGCAGGATCTCCTGCTCTTCGAGGCGCGCCAGCGCGCTGGCATAAGGCATGTGCGTGTGCAGCACGCAGGCGTGCTTTGGCACCAGCCGGTGCACCGGGGCGTGGATGCAGTAGGCCGAGCGTTCGACCTCGCCCTCGCCGGCCAGCACGCGCCCGTCGAAGCCGACCTCCATGAAGCAGCTCGCATTGACCTCGGACCAGTGAAGCCCGAACGGGATCTGGTAATAGCGGTCGCCCTTGCCCGGCACGGCCAGGGTAAGGTGATTGAAGATGCCTTCGCTGAACCCGTGCATCACCGCGAGCCGGTGCGCGGCGGCGAGATCGACGCGCGCCTGCCATTCGGCGGCGCTGATCGTCGGGCTGTCTTTGGTCATCACCAGGGCCATGGATATTCCTCTTCGCGAAAGCCGTGCGGCGCAGACTAGGTCAAATGCGCCGGCGGCGGAACCGACCGCGGCGCATCGCCGTCCGCGCAAATCGCGGAGCAAGCCGCGGGCCACATTCCGGCAGGCGCGGCGCTCAGCGGTGGACGTCGATCACCGTGCGGCCGCGGATCTGCCCGCCGAGGATGCGCGGCGCCCGGCCGGCGACCTGCGAGAGCGGCACTTCCTCGATCATCCGTTCGAGCCGGTCGAGCGGCAGGTCCCGCGTCAGGCGCTGCCACGCATCGACGCGCAGGCCGTGCGGGCACATCACCGAATCGATCCCGAGCAGGTTCACGCCGCGCAGCAGGAGCGGGATCACCGTCGCCGGCAGGTCGACCCCGCCGGCGAGTCCGCAGGCCGCGACGCTGCCGCGGTAGCGCAGCTGCGTGAGGATCGCGGCCAGCGTCGTCCCGCCGACCGCATCGATCGCGCCGTCCCAGCGCTCGACGTCGAGCAGCCGCCGCGTCGGCGCCTCGAATGCCGAGCGCGCGACCACCTCGGCGGCACCGAGGCCTTCGAGATAGGAGTGGAACTCGGCGCGGCCGGTCGACGCCACCGTCCGGTAGCCGAGATGCGACAACAGCGCCACCGCTGTGCTGCCGACGCCGCCGGTCGCACCGGTGACCAGCACCTCGCCGCTCGGGCGCAGCCCGTGGGTTTCGAGCGCCATCACCGCCAGCATCGCGGTGAAGCCGGCGGTGCCGATCGCCATCGCCTGGCGCGTCGACAGCCCGGCAGGCAGCGGCACGAGGTATTCGCCCGGGACGCGCGCCTTCTCGGCGTAGCCGCCCCACTGCGTCTCGCCAACCCGCCAGCCGGTCAGGACCACCTTGTCGCCGGGCTTGAACGCCAGCGTCTCGGAGCGCTCGACGATTCCGGCGAAATCGATCCCCGGCACGTGCGGGTAGTTGCGCACCAGGCGCCCCTGCCCCTGCAGGATCATCCCGTCCTTGTAGTTGAGCGTCGAATACTCGACCGCGACCGTCACATCGCCGGTCGGCAGCCGGTCCTCCTCGACCTGTTCGAGGTGCGGCACGACCTTGCCGCCCTGTTCATGCAAGACGAGTGCGCGAAAGCCGGTCACGTTCCCCCGCCCCGGATGCGCG
>DATJOB010000346.1:0-3054 GCA_035507475.1 Allostellaceae bacterium
GGATGGGCAGCAGGGCGCCGCCTGGCCAATCCTTGCGGGCCGCGGCGTTCCGGCGGTCGCAGTGACCCCGGCCTCGGCGGCCGACAAGCCGGGGGCCGCGCCAATCGCTAGCGCCCCCGGCGCGGCCTTCGGGGCTGATGCCGCACCAATTTCCGCGAGCAATGCAGCGCCGGCGGCTCAGCCGGCGATTCAATTTGCACCCGCAGCACCGGCCCCCGTCACCTTGCCGCTGCCAGCCACGCCCGCCGATCCCGACGATGCCGGCCTCGATCCGGAGGCGGTCGATCCGACCGGCGTATCGGTCGCAGCAGGGTCGGCCCTGCCGGCGACGTCGGGCCACAATGCGCAACACCGGTTGCTTGCCACACCGGCAGTGCTCGCCTCGGCCCTGCCGGCGGCGGCGGTGCAGCCCGGTCTCGGGGGCGGCGGTTTCGGCGGCGACACGTCGGCCGGGCTGCGCGACCGGTTCGCGCCGGCGGCTGCCGGATCGGGTACCGGCGATGCCGTCGCGGCGGCCACCCCCGGCGGCGATGGCCGCGCGGCGCTCGACGCGCCGGGTACCGCACCTACATCGGCCGGCGACGGACCGACCGCGGCGGCGATCCCCGACCAGGTCGCCGGCCATCTTGTCCGGCTGGTGTCGAGCGGCTCGCGCGAGATGGTGATGCACCTGCGGCCGCCCGAGCTCGGCGATCTCACGGTGCGTGTCGCGGTCAGCGGGCGCGATGTCTCCGCCTGGTTCGCCTCGCCGCAGCCTCAGGTGCAGAGCGCGATCAGCGCCGCGCTGGGCCAGCTGCAGACCAGCCTCGGGGACGCCGGCTACAACCTCAGCGGGGCCTGGGTTGGCGCCGACGCGTCGGGAGCACAGCAGCAAGGCGCCAACCCGACATCGGTTCCCCGCGCAGCCGTCGCCGCGGCCGCTCGAATGCCGGCGGCGCCTGCCGCTCCCCGCCCGTCCGTCTCGGGACTGAACATCTATGTCTGACGTCGACGAACAGACCGTCGCGGCGGCAGAGGGCCCGCCGATCTACGACCTCTTCTCCGAGGCCGGACCGGCGCGCTCGCGGCTGTCGAACCTCGAGCCGACGCTGCAGCGGATCAACGACCGTTTCGTGCGCTACCTGCGCGCCGCGCTGCTGCAGCACCTGCGGCGAGGGGTCACGATTACCACGACGGGAGTCAAGATGATCGAGCACCGCGAGCTGATGGAACAGCTCGGCAGCCCGACGCATCTGACGCTGTTCACGATGCGCCCGCTGCGCGGCGTCATCGTGCTGATGGTCGACGCGCCGCTTGTCGTATCGCTGGTCGAGAGCCGGTTCGGCGGCAGCGGCCGCTTCCCGATCAACATCGCCAACCGCGACTTCACCGCCTTCGAGCTGAAATCGATGCGCCGCGTCGTCGACACCACGCTCGAGCAGTTCATCATCGCCTGGGAGCCGCTCGGCCGCTTCGAGATCGGGCCCCTGCGGCACGAAACAAACCCGCAATTCGCCAGCTTCGCCCATGCCGACGAACTCATCATGGCGAGCATTTTCGACGTCACGGTCGACCAGGGCAAAGGCAAGATCGCCACCTACATCCCCTATGCCGCGGTCGAGCCGCTGCAGGAACAGCTGATGGCGGGCCTCGTCGCCGATGGCGGCGACAACGACGGTCACTGGTCCGATACGCTGCTCCAAGGGGTGCAGCAGGCTTCCATCACACTCAATGTCGAGCTCGGCAAGATCGACATCAGCGTCGGCGACCTGATCGGGCTACGGCCCGGCAACATCTTTGAGATGGATCGGCCGGACAGCCTCGTCGTCGAGGCCAACGGCGTGCCGCTTTTCCGCGGCCGCTGGGGTCGGCATGGCCGCAAGATCGGCGTGCTGGTCGAGGAGCGGCTGCCGCCGCTGACGGCGGAAGCGACGCGGCCGCTGCGCCGGCCGGTCAGACGGGAGGACGGCTGATGGCCGACGATCCTCCGATCGAAGCGCTGACCGACACGGCTGCCTCCGCCGACGCGGCCTCGCCCTTCGCGACGCTTGAGCCGGGGCTGGAGGGCGCGCGACCGGTACCGCTCGAGGTGCCGGAGGCCGGGCCGACCGGCCGCCTCGATCTGGTATTCGACGTCCCGGTCTGCCTCTCGGTCGAGCTCGGCCGCACCGAGGTGCCGATCCGCGACGTCGTCAATATCGGCCGCGGCTCGATCATCGAACTGGATCGCGGGCCAGGGACGCCGCTCGATGTCCGCGTCAACGGCGTGCTGATCGGCCGCGGCGAGGTCGTGCTCGTCAACGCCGAGCGGCTCGGCCTGCGGTTTGTCGAGGTGGTCAGCCAGGCCGAACGCGTCAAGCGGTTGAGTTGAGCAAGGTTTGGGGGTCGGGGGAATGGGCGGCGTATCGCAGGCGACCCACGGCGCGCTGCTGACGATCTTCGTCGTCGCCGGCCCGGTGCTGGGCGTCATCCTGGTGATCGGCGTCGTCGTCAGCGTGTTCCTGGCGGTAACCCAGATCAACGAGCCGACGCTGAGCTTTGTGCCAAAATTCCTCGGCACGGGGGTCGCGCTCGCGCTGCTTGGGCCGTGGCTGCTGCGCCAGCTTGAGGATTTCGCGGTAGCGATCCTCACCGGGTTGCCGGGAATGCTGTCGTGAGCGTTCCCGCCGCGCCGACCGCCGCACCGCGCATCACGTTCAACCTCGCGCTGCTGCGGCGGAACCTGCCGTCGCTCGCGGGGCCGCTCGGTTTCGTCCTCATCCTGGCGATGGTCGTGGTGCCGTTGCCGCCTTTCGGCCTCGACATCCTGTTCACCTTCAACATCTGCTTTGGGCTGATGATCTTGTTGGCGGCGCTCTACACCGCAAAGCCGACGGATTTCTCGTCCTTTCCGACACTGCTCCTGATGACGACGCTGCTGCGGCTGTCGCTCAACGTCGCGGCAGCGCGCGTCATCCTGCTCGACGGCTATCAAGGCGAAGATGCCGCCGGCCGGGTCATCCAGTCGTTCGGCGCCTTTGTCATCGGCGGCAACTACGCGGTCGGGATCGCCGTCTTCGCGATCCTCGTCATCAT
>DATJOB010000347.1:0-6996 GCA_035507475.1 Allostellaceae bacterium
GAGAGCGGCGGCGTAGGACGCAAAGTTGCGCAGCAGCGTCGCGACGACGGTGCAGGCGGCTCCCCACAATGCCAGGGCGCCGAGAAACAGCACGCGATCTTGCGGGAAGCAGGCGACCAGCACGACGCTCATCGTCGCGCCGATAAGCGTCCCGATCATGCGGAACCAGCCTTTGCGCAGCGATGCGCCAAGCTGCGGCTGACACACGATCGCCGCCGAGGTGCCCGCCCAATAGGGGTTGTCGAGCTGCAGCCAGAACGCGAGGAAGAGCGCGAGCGACACCGACGCCCACATCCGCAGCCCGAACAGCAGCGGCGGACTCGCTGCGAGGATTTTGTTCAGCGGCCGCCTGTCGGCAAGCCAGCCCCGCCGCAACGTTGGGTAGCGTGCTGGGGGCGCAGTATCGCTCATCGCATGCCCAAATTTCGCCGCGCCGATCCATCCGGGCCGAGATGGCCGACGCGGCCCGCCGCTAGCCCCGGAGCGTCAGCGAAAGGCGCTTCGCCGTCTTTCGCGTTTGCACTTTTTTTGCCGATAAGCCTCGCTTTGCCAGTCGGCCCTGCGGATCGGGGCGCTACCAGCCGGTGTAGATCGCGTAGGGGATGTCCGGCTCGAGGTCGAAGAACGCACAGGCCTTCGCGCCCTGGCCGAGCCGGCGGGCGACCTTGCCGGCATAAGCGCGGGCCGGCTGCAGCCTGGTGTCGAGCGCCGCCGCCGCGGTGAACGATTCGAGCGCACGCGGCAGGTCGCCGGCGGCGAGCGCGATGCGGCCGCACAGATAGTGCCAGATCGCGATGTAGCCGGCGAAGCCGCGGTCGGCCAGCGCCTTGCCGGCGCGGACGTAGTCGCGCAGCGTCGTGTATTCGATCGGCGCGACCTGCTTGAGGAGCGCGGCCGCCCGGTCGGCGCGGTCTTCGTTGATGAAGTCGTCGACCAGCAGCAGGAACGCCTCGCGCGCTTCGGGCCGGCGCCAGGCGAGCGCGACGACCTCGTCGTGCACCCGCGAGTCGCGGATGCGGCGGCGGAACGGCGTGTCGATGTCGTCGTAGGTCGCGCTCTCGAAGGCATGGAACTCGAGCAGCGACAGCATGCGGTCGAGGAGGCGGGTCTCGCGCGCGTTCTCGCGCAGCAGATTGGCGAGCATCGGCACGGCATCTCCCATGTGCCGGCCGGCGGCGATCAGTTCGTCGAGCTGCGCCGCGGCGCGGTCCGGGCGGCCCGCCGCCAGGGCCTTGCGCACCGCCGCGACCTCCCAGCCGTATTCCGCCGTCATGTCGCCCCCCGAGGCTGCGCGAGCCGCCGCGCCCGAACCTAGGCGGAGCGCGGGCGCGAGGCAAACGGCAATTCGCCCAGGGGACAGGGCCGCAGAGTCACGTCCGGCCGCGGATCAGCCGCAGCACGCGCTCCGGGGTCAGCGGCAGGCTCACCTGGTCGACGCCGAGCGCATCGGCGACCGCGTTGGCGATGCAGACCGGCGTGCTCATCGAATTGCCCTCGCCGACGCCCTTGGCGCCGAGCGGCGTCACCGGCGACGGCGTCTCCTGGTGCAGGATCGCCAGCTCCGGCACCATCGCCGCGGTCGGCAGCGTGTAGTCGAGAAAGCTGCCGGTCAGCATCTCGCCGTCGGCGCCGTGGACCAGCCGCTCGTAGAGCGCCGCGCCGAGGGCCATGGCAAAACCGCCGCGCACTTGGCCGTCGAACAGCGCCGGATTGTGGATGCGTCCGGCATCGTGCAGGCTGACGTAGCGGTCGACGGAGACGGTGCCGGTCTCGCGCTCGACCTCGACGCCGCAGAAGTCGAAGACGAACCCGTAGACCGCCGAGCTGTTGATCTCGTCCGCGGCACTCGGTGCGGCGAGCGCGGCCGGGCTCCAGAACACGGTCTCGGCAAGCGCCGGCGCGTCGGGCGCGGGCAGGCTGCCGGGCGACCAGTGGCTTGCCGCGGCGACCCGCGCGAAGCTCAGCGAGTTCTCCGGGGTCGCGGCGGCGAAGACCCGGCCGTCGGCGAAGACGAGGTCCTCGGGCCGTCGGTTGAGCTGCGCCGCGGCGATCCGCGCGAGCTTGTCGCGCAGCCGCATCGCCGCGAGATGGACCGCGCCGGCCGCGGCGCCGGCAAAGCGGCTCGCGTAGTTTCCGGCGGCGATCGACCACGCCTGGGCGTCGCTGTCGAACGCGGCCGCGACGCGGATCGCGTCGGCGCGCAGACCGAACGCGTCGGCCGCGATCTGGGCGGCGACGGTGCGGTGTCCCTGGCCCTGCGGCAGCGAATCGATGCGCACCGAAACCGCGCCCAGAGGATCGATCGCGACCGTGGCGGCGGCCTGCGCGCCGTCCTTCGGTCCCGCTCGGGCGCGCTCCTGCGGGGTCAGCACCGTGGTGATATAGCCCATGTTGGAGATCGACGGCTCGACCACCGTCGCATAGCCGATGCCGTAGAGCCGGCCCTCGGCACGCCGCGCGTCGCGGCGCTGCCGCAACGCTGCGAGCCCGCCGCGCGAGGCGGCGAGGTCGAGCCCGGCGCGGTAGTCGCCCGAATCGAGCACTGCGCCGGCGGCACAGCGATAGGGAAAGTCGGTCACCAGGTTGCGGCGGATCACCTCGAGCGGATCGAGGCCAAGCCGCTCGGCGATGCGCTGCATCAGCCGCTCAAGCGCGAAATAGACCTGCGGACCGCCGAACCCGCGGACGAGCCCGCTCGGCGTCTTGTTGGTCAGCACCACGCGGTTGCGGATCGCCAGATGGCGCACCCGGTACGCGCCGGTCATGTTGCCGTGCATCCGGTAGAGCGTCGCCGGCTCCGGCGCGCGCAGATAGGCGCCGCAATCCTCGATCTGGTCCCAGTCGAGCGCGCTGACGACGCCGTCGCGATCGACCGCGGCCGAGAGCCGCGTCACCCGCCCGGTCGCCGCGGTCGCCGCCACCAGATGTTCGAGCCGGGTCTCGGCCCATTTGACCGGCCGCCCCGCCTTGCGCGCGGCGAGCGCCATCAACACGACATAGGGGAAGACCGCGTGCTTGGTGCCGAAGCTGCCGCCCGAATGCGGCGGCGTGCGCAGGCGCAGCCGGTTGCCCGGCACGCCGAGCGCCATCGCCATCACCGGGTGCATCGCGAACGGACCCTGGAAATTGGCGAGAACGTCGTAGGTCGCCTCGCCCGGCAGGTATTCGGCGACGACGACAAAGCATTCGATCGGCGCGCCGGTATTGCGCGGGTAGCGCGCGGCAATCGAGATGCGGTGGGCGGCTCCGGCGAAGGCGGCGTCCGGGTCGCCGTAGCGGAAGCTGCGGTCGCTGACCACGTTCGAGCCGATCGCGGGGTGGAGCGGCGGGGCGGCGGGGTCGAGCGCCGCCTCGGGATCGATCGCCGGCGGCAGCGGCCGGTAATCGACCGCGACCCGTTCGGCGGCATCCTCGGCCGTCGCCCGGTCGCGGGCCAGCACGACCGCGACCGGCTCGCCGACATAGCGCACGCGGTCGAGCGCCAGGCACCATTGCTCCATCGCCGTCTTGACCGCGACGGCGAACGGCTTCGTCCAGCGCCTTGCGTCGTCGCCGGTGACCACGCAGGCGACGCCGGGCAGCGCCAGAGCCGCGGCGCAGTCGACGCCACGCAGCTCGGCATGGGCGTGCGGCGAGCGGACGATCGCCGCGTGCAGCGTGCCCGCCGGCACCGCCACATCGTCGGCGAACCGCCCGCGCCCGCGCAGCAGATCGCCGTCTTCGAACCGGGTGATCGCCTGGCCCGTGTAGGGCGGCGGCGGCGAGGTCATGTGCCGCGGAACCGGGGCGGGCGCTTCTGGTGGAACGCCTCGACGCCTTCGCGGAAATCGTCCGAGCTGCGCAGCCGGCCGTAGGCCTGGCCTTCGAGCTCGATGCCGAGGGACAGGTTGGCGTCCTCGAGCGCGTTGAGCAGCTGCTTCGCGGTGCGCTGCGCCAGCGGCGGGAAGCCGCGCAGCTCCTCGACCAGCGCATCGGTCGCGCCCTCCAGCTCGCCGTCAGGCACGCACTCGCCGGCGATCCCCCAGGCCTCGGCCTGGCGGCCGGAAATGCGTCGCGAGCGCATGACGATGTCGCGGGTCCGGGTGATGCCGACGATCTTCTGCAGGCGCGCCGCGCCGCCCGAGCCGGGGATCTGGCCGAGCCGCTGCTCGGGCAGCGCCAGCAGGCAGCTCTCGGAGACCAGCCGGAAATCGCAGGCCAGCGCGAGCTCGAAGCCGACCCCGAAGCAGTAGCCGCGACTGGCGGCGATCACCGGCTTGCGGCAGCGCGCCGGCGCCGCGGTGTTCCAGGCGAGGCGCGAGACGTGCTCGGGCGAGGCGGCGACAAACCCGGCGATCTCGCCGCCGCTCGAAAAATGCTCGCCGGCCGCGCGCAGCACCACGACGCGCACCCGCTCGTCGGCGTCGAGCGCCTCGAACACGGCGCGAAGCTGCTCTCGCTCGCTCATCGTGACGACGTTGAGCGGCGGGCGGTCGAGGATCACGTCGGCGCGCCCGCGCGCCGGGTCGATCTCCAGGCGGAACCCGTCGAGCGGGTCGGGCAGCGCGGGCAGCAGCGGAATGGGGTCGCTCATCTCACTCCTTCCGGTAGTCGCCCGCCACGAGCAGCCGGCGCAAGATCTTGCCGACCGGCGATTTCGGGATCTCGGCGACGAAGACATAGTCGCGCGGCCGCTTGTAATCGGCGAGCGTCGACTGCCGGCACCAGGCGTCGAGCGCGGCGGCTGCGACGGGCTCGCGCGGCTTGATGAAGGCGGCGACGCGCTGGCCCCAGCGCTCGTCCGCGAGGCCCGCGACCGCCACCTCGGCGACGGCGGGGTGCAGCGACAGCACGCTTTCGATCTCGGCCGGCGAGATGTTCTCGCCGCCGGAGATGATCATGTCGTCGACCCGGCCGGTGACGAAGAGATCGCCCGCGGCATCGAGATGGCCGGTATCGCCGGTGAAGTACCAGCCGGCATGAAGGGCGCGGGCGTCGGCGTCGGGGCGCCGCCAATAGCCGTCGAACGCCTCGTCGCTTGCCGGGTCGGCGACGATCTCGCCCTCCTCGCCGGGCGCGGCGAGCGCCGCGGGGTCGCGGCTGCCCAGCCGGACCACGCGGACCCGCTGGTTCAGCCCGGCCCGGCCGGCCGAGCCCGGTTTGCCGGCGGCGTCGGGCTCGATCGTGAAGGTGTAGATCTCGGAGGAGCCGTAGTGGTTGACGAAGAGCTCCGGCCGGAACGCCGCGGCGACGCGCTGCAGGAGACCGTCCGGCATCGCCGCGCCGGCAAAGCCCAGCTTGGTCGCCGACGACACGTCGCTCGCGGCGAACGCGGGGTGCGAGATCAGGTCATGGTAGAGGGTCGGGACCAGATAGAGGCTGGTGATGCGCTCCTCGGCGATGAGCCGCAGCGCGGCCTCGGCTTCGAAGCGCGGCAGGCAGACGAAGGCGCCGTCGACGAGCGCCATCGCCAGCAGCGAGCGCACCCCCATCGTGTGGTAGAGCGGCATCACCCCGAGCGTCCGCTCGCCGCGCCGATAGCGGTTCTGCGCAACATGGGCCAGCGCCGCGGCGCGCTCGGCGCGGTGACGCCGCGGCACGCCTTTCGGCCGGCCCGTCGTGCCGGAGGTGTAGAGCAGCAGCGACAGGTCTTCGGGCCCGGCCATCGACACAAGCGCGTGACCGGCCCCGGCCAGCTCGGCGAACCCGCAACTGCCGCCCGGCGCTCCGGCGACCGCGATGCGCGGCAGGCGCTGTGCGGTCGGCGCGCCGGCGACGGCGTCGCCCGCCGCCGCGTCGAACACCACCGCGGCGGCGCCGCTGTCGGCGAGGCAGAACTCCAGCTCGGCCGCCTTGAGCCGCCAGTTGAGCGGGGTCACGACGATGCCGCCGAGCTGGCAGGCCCAGTGCAGCGTCGCCATCTCGCTCCGGTTCGGCAGGATCACCGCCAGCCGCTCGCCGTGGCGCAGGCCGAGCGCGGCGAGGCCGCCGGCGACCCGCGCCACCTCGGCGGCCCAGCCGCGATAGGTGAGCCGGCGCTCCCCATCGACGATCGCCAGCGCGTCGGGGCTGCGTTCCACCGCGGCAAGAAAGGTGCGACCGAGATCGAACATGCGGGCGGAATGCTACGCCAGAGAGGCGCCGGCGACCGAAAGAATCCGCCGGCTCAGCGCTCGGCGCGCGGCGCGGCGATCGGCTCGGCGTAATAGTGCTGCAGCGCGATCTTCAGCGTCACCGCGACGGGCACCGCGAGCAGCAGCCCGATCGCGCCGAACAGCATCGCGCCCGTCACGAAGGCGAAGATGACGACGACCGGGTGGATGCGGGCCGCCCGGCCGAGCACCAGCGGTCCCACCAAATTGTCGATGCTCAGCCGCAGCGCGACGATGAAAGCCACCAGCCCGGCAAGCCCGCCGAGGCCGGCGTGCTGGAACCCGGCGAGCGCGCCGAGCGCCGCCGCGGTCACCGGGCCGAGGACCGGGACGATCTCCAGCACGCCGATCGCGATCGCCAGCAGCGCTGCATGCGGCAGCCCGAACACGGCGCCGAAGCCGATCCACCCGACGATGGCGGTGTAGCCGACCACGACCAAGACGCCGAGCAGGTAGCGGCGCAGCACCGGCAGGATCTTGGGCAGCACCGACTGCACCGCGCGCCGCCGCTCGGGCGGGATCAGCCAGATCGCACCGGCAACGAGGCGCGGCCCGGAGATCATGAAATACGGGATGAGCACGACGAGCAGAAACCCGCCGGCGATCGCGGCGATCCCGGTGCCGACGAGCCGGGCGACGGTGTCCGGCCCGAACAGGTCGGAGAGCGAGCGCCCGGCCGCGGCGACGATCTCCCCGGGGCTGTAGGCATGGCCGAAGAGGGTCAGCCCGCGCGGCCCGAGCAGCCTGCCGAGCAGCGCGCGCGCCGTCTCGCCGCCCTGGCTCGCGAGCGACGCGGTGTCGCTCAGCGCGCTGCTCCCGATCCAGAACGCGAGCAGCGCAACCGCCGCGGCGATCGCGGCCCACA
>DATJOB010000348.1:0-21899 GCA_035507475.1 Allostellaceae bacterium
ATTACCTCAAGGCGCAGCGCGTGCGGACCCTGATCGCACGGGATTTCGCCGCGGCGTTCGAGCGCTGCGACTGCATCCTCGCGCCGACCGCGCCCAACACCGCCTTCCCGATCGGCGAGAAGGCGGACGACCCGGTGGCGATGTACCTCAACGACGTGTTCACCGTGCCGGCCGATCTGGCGGGGCTGCCGGCGGTCTCGGTGCCGGCCGGGCTCTCCGACGGCCTGCCGCTCGGCATGCAGGTGATCGGCCGCGCCTTCGACGAGGCCACCGTGCTGCGCGTCGGCCAGGTGCTGGAAAGCGCCGCGGCCTTCAGCCACCGCCCGGGTTTCGTCGCTTGAGGGTGACCGATTTGCAGCAAGGGCCAGAGCAGCGATGACAAACTTGATCGCAGGCCGCAGCGGCGAGTGGGAAATCGTCATCGGCCTCGAGGTCCACGCGCAGATCACGGCCGAGGCCAAGCTGTTCTCCGGCGCGGCGACCGCGTTCGGGGCCGAGCCGAACACCCAGGTCTCGACCGTCGACGCCGCCTTCCCCGGCATGCTGCCGGTCATCAACCGGCATTGCGTCGAGCAGGCGGTGAAAACCGGGCTCGGGCTCGACGCCGAGATCAACCTGGTGAGCGTCTTCGACCGCAAGAACTACTTCTACCCCGACCTGCCGGCCGGCTATCAGATCTCGCAATACCAGCAGCCGGTCGTCGGGCGCGGCCGGGTCGCGATCGAGCTGTCCGACGGGTCGACGCGCGAAGTCGGCATCACCCGGCTGCATCTGGAGCAGGATGCCGGGAAGAGCCTGCACGACCAGCATCCGCGCGACACCTATGTCGACCTCAACCGCGCCGGGATCGGGCTGATGGAGATCGTCTCCGAGCCCGATCTGCGCTCGGCCGAGGAAGCCGGCGTCTACCTGCGCAAGCTGCGCTCGATCCTGCGCTATCTCGGCACCTGCGACGGCAACATGGAGGAAGGCTCGCTGCGCTGCGACTGCAACGTCTCGGTGCGCAAGCCCGGCGAGCCGTTCGGCACGCGCTGCGAGATCAAGAACCTCAATTCGGTGCGTTTTGTCATGCAGGCGATCGAGGTCGAGGCGCGTCGCCAGGTCGCGATCATCGAGGACGGCGGCACGATCGCCCAGGAGACGCGCCTCTTCGATCCGGCGCGCGGCGAGACCCGGCCGATGCGCTCGAAGGAAAACGACTACGACTACCGGTATTTCCCCGACCCCGATCTGCTGCCGCTGGTGCTCGACCGGGCCTGGGTCGACGGGATCAAGGCGGCGCTGCCGGAATTGCCCGACGCGAAGCGCGCCCGCTTCGTGCGCGAATTCGGCTTGGCGTCGGAGGAGGCGGGGGTGCTCGTGGCCGAGCGCGCCATCGCCGAGTTTTTCGAGACGGTCGCGGCGGGCCGCGACCCCAAGGCGTCGGCGAACTGGGTCGTCGGCGAGCTGTTCGGCGCGCTCAACCGGAAGGGGCTCGGCATCGAGCAGTCACCGGTCCCGGCGGCGGCGCTCGGCCGCCTCATCGACCTGATCGCCGCCGGCACGATCTCCGGCCGGATCGCCAAGGATGTCTTCGCCGAGATGGTCGAGACGGGGGCCGACCCGGCGGCGATCGTCGAGGCGAAGGGCCTGCGCCAGGTGACCGATGCCGGCGCGATCGAGGCGGCGGTCGACGCCGCGCTCGCCGCGCATCCGGCGCAGGTCGCGCAATATGCCGCGAACCCCAAGGTGCTCGGCTTCTTTGTCGGCCAGGTGATGAAGGCGACGCAGGGCAAGGCCAACCCCGGTCTCGTCAACGAGCTGCTGAAGCAGAAGCTCGGCGGTTAGCTACCGGCGTCGAGCGTCAGCTTGTAGACGCCAGGCAGGTTGCGGTAGCGCTCGGCGTAGTCCATGCCGTAGCCGACGACAAAGGCGTCGGGGATGTCGAACCCCTTGTAGCGGATCGCCACCGGCTTGGCGCCGGCGACGCGCTTGTGGACGAGGGCGCAGACATCGATGCTCTCGGGCTCGAGCCGCCCGAGGCTGTCGATGATCGACGAGATGGTGAGGCCGGTGTCGACGATATCCTCGACGAGGATGACGCGGTGGCCGCGCACATCGAGGCCGCTCTGGTCGCGGATCAGCACATTGCCCGAGGATCGCGCGGACAGCCCATACGACGAGGCGCGCACGAAATCGATCACGAACGGGATCGCGATCTGCCGCATCAGGTCGGCGGCGAAGACGGTCGCGCCCTTCAGCACGACGACGAGGGTCAGCGGCGCGCCGCGATGGTCTTCGCTGATGCGGCCGGCCAGCTCGGCGACCCGTTTCCTGATCCGCCGCGCCGAGATCAGCGGCCGCAGGTGATCGGTCAAACGCGGCGGGCGCTCAATCGCGCCGGTAGGGGTAGCAGCGGGCGCGTTCGAGGGTCATGCCGTAGTGCTCGCCGAGCGCGCGGATCGCATCGCCCTCTTCGGGATAGGGATCGGCGTTGCCGGGGCCGACGATGATCGGGCGGAAGCTGCGGTCGTCCCGGCCGCCGGGCGGCAGCATCGCGGTCGCCAACGGGTTGCCCTCGCCGTCGCGCAGCGTCAGGAACAGCGGCATTTCGCGCTGGATATGCGCTTTCAGGCCGATCTCCTGCTCGAAGAACACGCGGGAGATCGGCTGGAAGCTCTGCGCCGCCTTCTCCTGCTCCTTGCGGAAATACTTCTCGACCGCGTGGCGCATGATCTCCGATTCGCTCGCCGCTTCGGCTTCGCTCTCGATCCGGAACCAGGTCTTGCCCTCGGGCGCATCGCAGACGTACCTCATGCTTCCTCCAGGACGGGCTTCGCAGGCGGCACTATAGGCTGAGCAAAATCCCGCAGGCGTGTCGAGTCAACATCCTCTGATCGCGGCGCGGGCGAACGGCGCCGGTCGGAATCCGCCTCTCGATTTCCCTCGCAAAATGCGAAAGCCGGCTTCGGCCGACCTTCGGCTTGATGACAGGAACCGATACAAATCAATCGCTTATGACAGGAGGGTCACGCTGGCACGTCGGATGAAGCCGAGGCGGCAACCGACCATAGGAGACCCTCGATGCTGCAGTCGCCGACTTCGACCTTCGCCCCGTTCGCCGCCATGCCGCACCGCGCGCCGACGGCCGCCCAGCACCGCCCGGGATTCGCCGCCTTCTTCCTCGCGCCGTTCCGCGATGTCGATGTCCGCGCCGCGCTCAAGCTCGCCGCGCAGCGCGCCGAGCGCGAAGCGCGCCAGGCGGCTATGGCCGCGGCGCCCGCACCGCGCCGCGCGTAGCGCGCTGCGGCGCGCTGCGCCGTCGCGGCCGCTCCTCCGGTTCCGGCGAGCCGGTCCAGTCGCGCCACAGCGCGAGCAGCGCGGCCATCACCGCGGGCCCGAGGAAAAGGCCGATGAAGCCCAGCGTCTCGAGCCCGCCGAGCAGGCCCATCAGCACCCAAAGGAATGGCAGGCGGGTCGCCCCGCCGATCAGCACCGGCCGTATGAAGTGGTCGGCGACGAAGACCACCACGCTGCCCGCAGCGAAGATCACGATGGCACCGAGCGTCTTGCCGACCGACAGCATGTAGAGCGCGGCAACCGTGTAGATCAGCGGCGCGCCGAACGGGATGACCGCGAGGACGCCGGTGATCGCCGCGACCGAGGCGGCATAGGGCAGGCCGACCCCGACATAGAACAGGCCGAGCACGACCCCCTCGGCGAGCCCGACGAGGACCAGCCCGTTCACCGTGCCGTGCACCGCGGCGATCATGTGCCGGCCGATGCGCTCGCCGCGCTCGCCGAGAAGGCGGTCGCTCAACCCGCGCAGCTTCTCGGCGACCGAGCTGCCCTCGCGGAACAGGAAGAACAGCGTCAACAGCGTGAACAGGAAGATGACGAGCCGGTGGGCCACCTCGCCGCCGTATTGCCGCGCCGATTCGGCGACCATCCGCGGGTTGACATGGCCGAACAGCGCGTCCGCCATGATCGGGTCGGACAGGTTGGTGTGCCACCACTCGGCGATCGAGGGACCGACCAGCGGCAGCTGCGCGATCCATTCGGGTACCGCGACGCCGTTGCGCCGTGCGGCGGCGACCATGCCGAACAGGAAGTGGGTCTCCTGCGCGACGGCGATGCCGAGCAGCACGATCGGAGCGGCGAAGACGATCCCGACCACGGCGGTCAGCAGCAGCGGCGGCCCGATCCGCTCGCCTCTGCCCGGCCACAGCCCGAGCAACCGCTGATAGAGCGGCCAGAGCGCGATCGACAGCACGACCGCCCAGGCGAGGGCCGGGAGGAAATCGTGCAGGATCCAGAGGCCGAACAGGCCCAGCACGGCGGCGACGACGAGGCGGGCACGCTGTTGCGCCGGCGGCTCGGCAGTGGGCGGGTGCGGCTCCATGTTCTCGCGCTTGTCGAATGGCCGAAGCTGGAGTGTAACGAACCCGCGGGCCGCCGCCTATGCCGCGACCCGACGGGGCTGCGCGGCCTTGCCCGCCGGGCAGCGCGGTAATAGGCTTCTCCGCAAGCGGCTACGGCGCGCCGAAGCGCGGCGCGGCGACCGCGGGCGGTTGGCCAAGGAGGAGGTGGCGGGATGAGCTATACGCTCGAACAGATGTCGGATGAAATGCATCGTGTCCTGGCCGAGAACCCGGGACCGGAGGGCCGCAAGCAGGCCTGCGCGCTGGTGCAGAAGGCGTGTGCGGATCGCGACTTCGTCACCAAGCACCTGCCGGCGGACGCGCCCGAGCGGAAAATCCTCTACGAGGATCCCGAGCTCAAATTCTGCATCCTCGGCCATGTCTACCATGACGCGAAGGAAAGCGCGCCGCACGACCACGGCCCGACCTGGGCGATCTACGGTCAGGCCAGCGGCGAGACCGTGATGAGCGACTGGGACATGATCGAGCCGGCGAGCGAAGGCCATGTCGGCAAGGTGCGCCTGCGCCGGCAATACACGCTGACGCCCGGGATGGCCTATGTCTACAACGAGGGCGATCTGCATTCGCCGCGGCGTGACGGGCCGACCCGACTGATCCGCATCGAGGGGCGCGACGTGTCCAAGATCCGCCGCCACGCCTACGAGGCGATGCGCTAGCCGGGCAGCCTCGCCGCCGCCGAGCGGACAAGCAAAACCGAGGGCGTCCCGACCGGGACGCCCTCGGCTCCACTGAACGGGGGAACAACGGCGGCAGCTGGTGCTGCCGCCGTTGAGCGTTAGCCTTCGACCACCGTCACGCGGCGATTGCGCGGCTCGCGAACGCCGTTCGGCGTCGGCACCGCGAGATCGTTCTCGCCACGCCCGGCAACCGTCATCGCCCGCCACGGCACGCCCATGCGCGCGAGGATGTGGGCGACGTGGCGCGCACGGCGCACCGAGAGCCGCTGGTTGTAGCGCGCCGAACCCGACGTGTCGGTATAGCCGGTGACCTGCACGGTCACGACGCCACCCGACTTGTAGACGGCCGCGGCCTGTCTGAGGATAGCGATGCCCTGCGGGCCGACCCACGACCGGTTCCACGCGAAGTACACGGTGAACACCCGTGCGGCGGCCATCGGGCCGGGCGCCGGGGGCGGTGGGGGCGGCGGTGACGGCGCCGGGACGGGCGCGCATGCCGCCATGATCAGCAGAGAACAGAGGGCAAGGGCACGCTTCATCGGGTTCCTCCGACAGTTGAGAACG
Source organism: Allostellaceae bacterium (assembly GCA_035507475.1). Lineage (GTDB taxonomy): Bacteria > Pseudomonadota > Alphaproteobacteria > ATCC43930 > CGMCC-115725 > DATARH01. The sequence continues at coordinate 5,663 of DATJOB010000348.1, forward strand.
TACAGGGTATAATAAAGCGTCCGATTATACTACCCCAAAGTGTTATAGCACTCTTAAGCACTGCCGCCGGCTCCACGCATCGGTGGCGTCGGCCGCACCGCCATCAACCTAGCGCGAATAGCGTCTAGGTTGAACCGCTTATACGGCATTTGCCCGCACAATGCGAGCGTACCAATCAAATGAAGCCTTTGGGGTGCGCGTCAAAGTGGCGCGGTCGACGCGCGCGAGACCGAAGGTCGCGGTGTAGCCGTGCGCCCATTCCCAATTGTCGATCAGCGACCAGACGAAATAGCCATGCAGATTTGCGCCTTGCGCGATCGCGCGGTGACAGGCGGCGATATGATCGCGCAGGTAGGAAATCCGCGCGCGGTCGTCGACCCGCCCGCCGGGTCCCGGCGTCTCGCGGAAGAAGACGCCGTTTTCGGTGATGTAAACCAGCGGGTTGCCGTAATGGTCGCGCAGGTCGAGCAGGGTCTCCACTAGCCCGGCGGGGTCGATCGGCCAGCCCATTCCGGTGGTCGGCGCCCCGGGCGGGAGCGCGCCCCAGTTGGTGCCGACGAGGCCGGCCGGATCGGGCCGCTGATACATCGGCGCATAGTAATTGACGCCGAGGAAATCGATCTTTTGCCGGATTTCTTGCAGGTCGCCGGATTGTACGAGCGGCTCGACGAGCGGGGCAAAGCGCGCCGGGTAGGTGCCGCGAAACAGCGGGTCGAGATAGGCGCGGTTCCACACCGCGTCCCATTGCAGCGCGGCTTCGGCGCTGGCGGCGGAGCGGTCGGCCGGACGCACCGGCTGCAGGCTCATCACCGTGCCCAGCGTGAAGCGGCCGCCGCCGAGCGCGCGCAGCGCCGCCAGCCCGCGGCCCTGGGCGAGGTTCTGATGGTGCGCCGCCGCCGCCATCGGCCCGCGGCCGCGCAATCCGGGTGCGTGCTCGCCGAGCCCGTGCCCCATCACGGCGTGGACCTGCGGCTCGTTGAACATGACCCAGCGGGTCACCCGGTCGCCGAGAAGCTGCGCCATCAGCCTGGCGTAATCGGCATAGCGGTCGACGATCGCGCGATCGCCCCAGCCGCCGCGCTCCTGCAGGGCCTGCGGCAGATCCCAGTGGAACAGGCAGGCCCAGGGCTCGACTCCGACCTTGAGCAGCGCGTCGACGAGGCGGCTGTAATAATCGATCCCGCGCGGATCGGGCTGGCCCGCGCCCTGCGGCAGCACGCGCGGCCAGCAGATCGAGAAGCGGTAGGCCTTGACCCCGAGCCGCGCCATCAGCGCCACATCGTCGCGATAGCGGTGATAGCTGTCGCAGGCGATTTCGGGCGTGGTGTGGTCGCCGATCGTGCCGGGAATGCGGGCGAACGCATCCCAGATGCTGTCCGCGGTGCGGTCGCCGCGGCCCTCGATCTGGCAGGACGAGGTCGCGGTGCCCCACACGAAGCCGGGCGGAAAGCGCAGCGTCGCGGCGCTCGCCGTCTCGGGTTTCGCCAGCGCGGCGCCGAGCATGCCGGCCGCACCGGCCTGCAGCAGCGCGCGGCGCCGCAGCCGCACGGGCGACCGGGGCGTCAACCGCCGACCGCGCCCTGGGTGTTGACGTACACCGCGTAGAGCGAGTGGCTCGCCGCCATGAACAGGCGGTTGCGCTTGGTCCCGCCGAAGCAGAGGTTGGCGCAGCGCTCGGGCAGCGCGATGCGGCCGATCATCGTACCGTCGGGCGCGAACACCGCGACGCCGTTGAGCGCCTCGCTCATCCCCCAGCCGCACCACAGATTGCCGTCGACGTCGCAGCGGAAGCCGTCCGGCGTGCCCTCTTTCAGATCGGCGAAGTCGCGCCCGTTGCGCAGCGTCATTCCGTCCTCGGCGAGGTCGAAGACGCGGATCGCGCGCTGCGGGGTGGCGCGCGACTCGACGACGTAGAGCCGCGTTTCGTCGGGCGAGAAACACAGCCCGTTGGGGCCGCGAATGTCGCGGGCGACGACGCTCACCTGGCCGCTGCGACCGTCGATGCGGTAGACGTGCCGCACCGGCAGCTCCGCCTCCGCCTTGTTGCCCTCGTACTCGCTGAGGATGCCGAAGGGCGGGTCGGTGAACCAGATCGAGCCGTCCGACTTGACGACCACGTCGTTCGGCGAGTTGAGCGGCTTGCCCTCGAAGCGGTCGCACAACACGGTGATCGTGCCGTCGTATTCGGTGCGGGTGACCCGGCGCGCGCCGTGCTCGCAGGTGACCAGCCGGCCCTGCCGGTCGCGCGTGTTGCCGTTCGCGTTGTTCGACGGCTTGCGGAAGACGCTGACCGCGCCGGTCTCCTCCTCCCAGCGGAGGATCCGGTCGTTGGGGATGTCGCTCCACAACAGATAGCGGCCGTCGCCGAACCAGACCGGCCCTTCGGCCCACCGGCAGCCGGTGTAGAGCCGCTCGACCGAGGCGTTGAACGGCGGCCGGATCGCCGCGAAACGCGGGTCGAGGGTGACGATCGCCGGGTCCGGGTAGAGGAGGGAGGGCTGCCAGCCGGTGTCGCTCATCGCACGTGTCCCCTGCTCCTGATGTCGCGCGGGTGCGCTGCAGCGAGCATGGAACGTTTCGGCAAGGGCCTCAAGATCGCGGCGGCAAGATCAGCGCCGCGAGATCAGCGCCGCGAGACAGTGGCGGCGCCGCGCCGCGTCAGAAGCCGGCGGCGATCGACGAGAACAGCTTCGTCACCGAGCTGCCGAGCGACACCAGAACGCTGAACGCCGCGATCGAGATGAAAAACGCGACCATCGCGTATTCGACCGCCGTGGCGCCGCCCGGATCGAGCAGCCACCGCTGGAGAGGCAATCGCATGTGTCGTCGTCCGGTTCGTCGATGGCTTCGATCATTGCGGCAATCGATTGACGAAGCGTGAAGTTCTCGACCGGGCCGGGCCCACCGGAGGTACTGCCGGTCAGGCGACACCGGCTGCTGCTTCGGTGGTAGAATGCCGCTGTCTTGGCCGCACCTAATCCCCCTTCCGGCGCTTCCCGCGCAGCGATGACCACGCCATCCGATCTTCGCGGCAGGCGCTGCCTCGTGCTCGGCGCAGGCGGGTTCATCGGCACCAATCTGTGCCGGCATCTCGCCGCTTGCGGCGCCGAGGTGGCCGGCTTCGGCCGCGCCCCCGCCTATCCGCGGGCGCTGCAGGGGATCGCCTGGACGGTCGGCGAATTCGCCGACCGCGCCGCGCTCGCCCGCGCCGTCGAAGGGAACGAACTGGTCTTTCACCTGATCGGCAGCCGGCTGCCGGAAAGCTCGAACCGCGATCCGATCGGCGATCTCGACGCGAATGTCGTCAGCACGCTGCATTTGCTCGAGGCCTGCCGGCGCAGCGCGGTCGCGAAGCTGGTCTTCGCCTCGTCGGGCGGCACGGTGTACGGCGTGGCGCCGCCGATCCCGATCCCCGAGACCGCGCCGACCGAGCCGATCACCGCCTACGGGATCGGCAAGCTCGCAGTCGAGAAATACCTCTCGCTCTACCAGCGCCTGTACGGGCTCGATTATGCGGTGCTGCGGATTTCCAACCCGTTCGGGCCGTTCCAGGGCGGCGACCGCCGGCAGGGCGTGGTCGCCGCCTTCATCCACCAGGCGCTGCGCGGGGCGACGCTCGAGATCTGGGGCGACGGCGAGGTGGTGCGCGACTTCGTCTATATCGACGACGTCGTGGCGGCGCTCGCGGCGGCGGCGCTGCAGTCCGGGCCGCACCGGCTGTTCAATGTCGGCCAAGGGGTCGGGCGCAGCGTCAATCAGGTGATCGCCGACATCGAAAGCGTGCTCGAGCGCGGCCCGTTGGCGCGGCGCTATCGGCCGAGCCGGGCAGCCGACGTCCCGGTCAACATCCTCGACATCGGGCTGATCGGCCGCGAGCTCGGCTGGCAGCCGCGGGCCGACTGGCTGGCGAGCCTGCGGGCGACCGCGCGCTGGCTCGCCGACCCGGCGGCGCCCGGCGGCGGATGAGCCTGCAATGCGCGATCCTCGCCGGCGGGCTCGGCACCCGTCTCGGCGCGCTCGCCAAGGCGCGGCCCAAAGCGCTGCTACCGATCGCCGGGCGGGCGTTTGTCGACTACCAGCTCGACTGGCTGGCGGCGAACGATGTCGGCTCGGTGGTCTTCTGCATCGGCCATCTCGGCCGGCAGATCGTCGACCATGTCGGCGACGGCGGGCGCTTCGGGCTCGCCGTGCGCTATGTCGAGGACGGCGAGAGGCCGCGCGGCACCGCCGGGGCGCTGCGCCGCGCGCTCGACGCGGGCGTGCTCGGCGAGGCTTTCTGCGTGCTCTACGGCGACTCGTTCCTGCCGATCCGCGTCGCTCCGGTGTTCGCGGCGTTCCGGGCGAGCGGCGCGGCCGCGCTGATGACGGTGATGCGCAACGAAAACCGCTGGGACCGCAGCAATGTCGTCTTCCGGACGCCGCGCGTCGCGCTCTACGACAAGGAAGCCGACGCCGCGACCCGCGCCGGCATGACGCATATCGATTACGGCCTGTCGGTCCTCTCTCGCGCGCTGATCGCCGAGCGCGTCCCGGACGACGGCGCATACGACCTCGCCGACCTGTTCCGCGATCTCAGCCGGAGCGGCGAACTTGCCGGCTACGAGGTGGACGAGCGCTTCTACGAGATCGGCTCGCCCGCCGGGATCGCGGATTTCACGCGCTATGTCGCCGGCCTGTCCGAAGCGGCAGACGCGCCACCCGGGCGCGCGCTGGACAAGCCGCCAGGCGCCTTTTAGCTTCGCAGCCACCCGCACCGCGTCGGTCGTCCGTGATGTCGTTCGCCCGCAGCCATCTCGAGGAAACCAAGGCGATCGTCGAACGGCTCGACGCGGCGCTGCTCGACCGCATGGCCGAGCGGCTGGCTGCGCTGCGCGAGCGCGGCGGCCGGCTCTTCATGCTCGGGGTCGGCGGCAGCGCCGGGAACTGCTCGCATGCGGTCAACGATTTCCGCAAGCTCGCCGGGGTCGAGGCCTATGCCCCGACCGACAACGTCTCGGAGCTGACCGCACGCACCAACGACGAAGGCTGGGACACGGTCTTCGCCGAGTGGCTCAAGGTGAGCCGGCTCGGCCCCGCGGACGCCGTCTTCGTGCTGTCGGTCGGCGGCGGCGACGTCGCGAAGAACGTCAGCCCGAACCTCGTGCGCGCGCTGCAGCACGCCAAATCGGTCGGCGCGACGATCCTCGGCGTGGTCGGCCGCGACGGCGGCTACACCGCCACGGTCGGCGACCTGGTCTGCCTCATCCCGACGGTGAACCCGCAGGCGATCACGCCGCACGCCGAAGCCTTTCAGGCGGTGGTCTGGCACCTGCTGGTCAGCCACCCGGCGTTGAAGCGCGGCGAGACGCGCTGGGAAAGCGTCGCCGGACCGCCCGCCGCCGGCTGAGGCGAAGGCCGCTTGTCGCTGGAGCCACGCCCGCTTGTCGCTTGAATGGGGGCGCCATCCGTGCTCCCGTGCCGCTACCGGTTAGGCCGAGTTTGTGCGGCGGGGAGTGGTGTGGCGAACGTTGATGCCGACCGGGGGCTGATGCGGGGAGCCCGGCCGGTTTTCCGGCTGCCATCGAGCCAGACGGCGATCAGCGTCGGCATGCTGGTCTTCTGCGGCGCGCTGGTGCTCTACCCGCTCGTCTACCTCGTCGCGGAGTCGCTGAACGTCAGCGGCGAGGACAGCTTCCCGCCGGCCGAGATCGGGCTCGGCAACTACACCGACCTGATCGACGATTGGCACATCCTCGCCAACACCGCCTTTGTCGCCTGTCTGGCGACGGTGATGGCGATCGTCATCGGTTTCCTCGCCGCCTGGGCGCTGACCCGCACCCGGCTACCCGGTCGCGCGGCGATCGAGCGGCTGATGGAGCTGCCCTATTACATGACGCCGCTGGTCGGCGCGCTGGCCTGGTCGATCATCGCCGCGCCGCGCACCGGCTTCGTCAATCAGTTGTGGCACGGGGTCGGCGGCGGCGGCGATCTGGTCGACGTCTATTCGCCCTTCGGTATCGCCTGGGTCATGGCGCTGTTCGAGGGCACGGTCGCCTTCGTGATGATCTCGGCGGCGATGAAGTCGATGGACCCGGCGCTCGAGGAAAGCGCCCGGGTGCTCGGAGCGGGCAAATGGCGGGTGATGCTGACCGTGACCCTGCCGCTGGTGCTGCCCGGGGTGCTGGGCGCGACGGTTTTCGTCTTCGCCGAGATGCTCGGCTCCTTCGCCGCCGCCTTCGTGCTGGGGCTGCCGGCCCGTTACGTCGTGATCACCACGGCGATCTGGGAGGCGGTGCAGTCGTTCCCGGCAGACTACGCGCGCGCCTCGGCGCTCGGCATCGCGCTGTTCGCGGTGATGTTCGCGACGCTCGGCCTCTACCGGCTGATCGTCCGCCGCGGCAATTTCGCGACGATCACCGGCAAGGCGTTCCGGCCGCGGCAGATGGCGATGGGTCGCCTCGCCTGGCTGCTGTTCGCGCTCTGCCTGGCTTATGTCGCGGTCGCGGTGGTGCTGCCGCTGGCGACGCTGCTGCTCACCTCGTTCCAGCGTTTCGCGACCGTCATCCTGTCGCAGAGCCAGTTCACCGTGGCGAACTACCAGGCCGCGCTCGGTTTCGGTGCGGTCCGCTCGGCGCTGACCAACAGCCTGATGCTCGGCGTCGGCGTGGCGACGGTCGGCGTTCCGGTGATGGCGGTGCTGGTATGGATCATCTACCGCTCGCGGGCGCCGGGGCACGGCCTCATCGAGTACGTCGTGATGTTCCCCCAGGCGGTGCCGCGCATGGTCTTCGGGCTGGCGCTGCTGTGGGCCTGGCTCAACATCCCGCTGCCGATCTACGGCACGCTGTGGCTCCTGGCGCTGGCCTATTTTACGGTGCTGCTGCCGCTCGGGGTGCGCACCCTCGCCGGCGTCGTCCTGCAGATCGACAAGAGCCTCGAGGAATGCGCCCGGGTCTGCGGTGCGTCCTGGCTCCATCAGCTGCGCACGGTGACGCTGCCGCTGCTCCGGCCGGGGATCGTCGCCGCCTGGCTCCTCGTGTTCATCGCCAGCGTGCGCGAGCTCGGCGTCTCGATCTTCCTCGTCGGCCCGCAGGCCAAGGTCATCGCCCCGTCGATCGTCAGCGCGTGGCTGTCCTCGTCGAGCGAGCTTTCCGCCGCGCTGGCGCTGATCCAGACCGCCGCGGTGTTCGTCGCGCTTGTCGTGCTGTTCCGGGCGACCCGCCGCTTCTCCGGGGAAGGGCTGTGAGCAACGCCCGGATCGAGATCGCCGACCTCACCGTCCGCTATGGCGACGTCGTCGCGGTCGATGGGGTGAGTCTCAGCGTCGCCTCCGGCGAGCACGTCACGCTGCTCGGGCCGTCGGGCTGCGGCAAGACGACGACGTTGCGCGCGATCGCCGGGCTCGAGGAGCCGTCCGGCGGGACGATCCGCATCGACGGCACGCCGGTCTACTCGGCCGCCCTGCGCTGCAACGTGCCGGCGGAAAAGCGCGGCGTGTCGATGGTCTTCCAGTCCTATGCGGTGTGGCCGCATATGAGCGTCTTCGACAATGTCGCCTATGGGCTGCGCGTCCGCAAATTGCCGGCGGCCGAGGTCGAGCGCGCGGTCGCCCGGGCGCTCGACATGGTGCAGATGCGCGACTTCGCGAGCCGTTCGGCGACGCGGCTCTCGGGCGGCCAGCAGCAGCGGGTGGCGCTGGCGCGGGCGATCGCGTTCTCGCCGACGGTGCTGCTCTTCGACGAGCCGCTCTCCAATCTCGACGCCAAGTTGCGAGCCGAGATGCGCGTCGAGCTGCGCGAGTTGCAGCGCCGGCTTGGCGTGACCTCGGTCTACGTCACGCATGACCAGGAAGAGGCATTGGCAATTTCCGACCGCGTCGTCGTGATGAATGTCGGCGGGATCGAGCAGATCGGCAGCCCCGAGGATATCTACAACCAGCCGCGGACGCGGTTCGTCGCCGATTTCGTCGGCTCGGCCAACCTGATCGCCGGCCGGCTGGCCGATGGCGCCGGGGCCGCGCCGGGCGCCGTGCGGTTCGAGGCCGCAGGCGGCCTCGCGCTGCACGCCTGGGCGACACGCGCACCGCGCGGCGGCGAGGACTGCGTCGCGGTGCGCACCGCCCATATCGACATGACCGGCGGCGCGGCCGACGGCCGTGCGAATACGACGAGAGGGACGATCCGCCAGCGTCTCTTTCACGGCGATTTCATCCAGTACATCGTCGATTGGCCGGCCGGCGAGCTGACGGTGCGCCGGCCGCCGACCGAGATTTTCGCGGAAGGCGCCGAGGTCGCGTTGTCGTTCGCCGCGGAGCATTGCGTGCTGCTCGAGGAATAAGCTGCGCGGTCATTCCGGAGACCGCGCGTCGGGCGGTCCCGGAATGACGCAAGGATAAGTCGCTTGGGGAGTGAAACGATGAGGATGTTGCTCGTAATTGCGCTGGCGGGGTTGGTCGGTCTGCCGGCCTTTGCTGCCGATGGCCCTTGCGCGCAGCCGCAGGAGGTCCAGGGCTTCAAGACCTGCGCCGATGTCGCCAGGGCGGAGGCCGAGGGCGAGGTCGTCGTCTACGCGACCAACCCGGAGGCTGCCGAGCTGCGCGTCCTGGCCGAGTTCAACAAGCTCTTTCCCAAGATCAAGCCGAACTACACGCGGCTTCAGGCCGGCGCGCTTTACGCCAAGGTCAGCGCCGAGCGCCAGGCGAAGACCTATACGGTCGACGTGATGCAGATCTCCGACATGGGGATGGTGCTCGATTTCCAGAAGAAGAACGGCTACGTCGCCTACGTGTCGCCGCAGATGGCGGCCTACAAGCCGGAATACAAAAGCCAGCCCGAGGGGTTGTGGACCTGGGGCGCGATCGGCCCCGCCGGTCTCGCCTACAACACCAACACGGTGTCGGCCGACCAGGCGCCCAAAACCTGGCAGGATGCGATCGACCCGAAATGGGCCGACGGCATCACGGTCAAGCTGTCGACCTCGGGGCTGCAGCATGTCGGCTGGTACGAGCTCAAGCGGCTCTACGGCGCCGATTACTGGAAGAAATTCGGCGAGCTGAAGCCGAAGGGCTTCGATTCCTACGTCCAGCAGTTCGACCGGCTGGTCAACCAGCAGGACAAGCTGATCCACACCGCGCAGTATTCGGGCTATCTCGAGTGGAAGGCCAAAGGCGCCCCGGTCGGCTTTGTCGCGCCGGCGGACGGGCTGCCGGCGACGCCCGAGACCTGGGGACTGCCGACCGACGGCCCGCACCCCGCTGCCGCACGGCTCTTCATCGACTGGTTCCTCTCCGATCTCGGCCAGGCGGCGATGGCGAAAAACCTCTATCTGCATTCGGCGCGGGCCGGCGCCGCCGCGCCGCCGGGCGGCGAGCCGCTCGACAAGCTCAAGCTGCTGATGCCGACCGACTGGGAGGCGTTCCTCAAGACCCGCACCGAGTTCGCCCGCGAATGGGACCGCTACACCGGCCTGCGCTGAGCGGCGCTAGCGGGCGCCGAGCGCGCGGCTGAGGAAGGCGCGGGCGCGCGGCTCTGTCGGATCGGCGAGCACCCGGGCGGGCGGTCCGCTTTCGACGATCTGACCGTCGGCCATCACCGCGACCGTGTCGGCGACCTCGCGGGCGAAGGCGAGCTCGTGGGTCACCACGATCATCGTCATGCCGCTCGCGGCCAAGGTCTTCATCACGTCGAGCACTTCGCCGACAAGATGCGGGTCGAGGGCGGAGGTCGGCTCGTCGAACAGCATCACCTTGGGCTGCATCGCCAGCGCGCGGGCGATGGCGATGCGCTGCTGCTGGCCGCCGGAGAGGTGCCGGGGATAGCTGCTGCCGCGATCCGCCAGCCCGACGCGCGCCAACAGCTCACGCGCGCGCTCGACCGCGATCTCGCGCCGCTCGCCCTTAACCCGGATCGGCGCGTCGATGATGTTCTGCAGCACGCTCATGTGGGGGAACAGGTTGAAGCTCTGGAACACCATGCCGATCGCGGCGCGCTGCCGGCACAATTCGCGTTCGCTCACCTGATGGAGCGCGCCGCCGCGCTCGCGGCAGCCGATCGCCACGCCGTCGACATAGACGACGCCGCTGTCGTTCTCCTCGAGCGCATTGATGCACCGCAGCAGCGTGCTCTTGCCGGCGCCGGACGGGCCCAGCACGCAGACGACCTCGCCGCGCCGCGCGGAAAGGTTGATGCCCTTCAGCACCTCGTTATGGCCGCGCCGTTTCCAGACATCGACGATCCGCACCATGGGGACGGCGGCGTCCTGCGGATTGACAGTGTCCCTGGGAGGCGGTTCATAATTTCGCCGCCGCCAAACGATCTCCTTGGACATTCAAAGAGCGTCCGCCATGCCCATGGTCACCGTCCAGATGTACGAAGGCCGCACCCTCGATCAGAAGCGCGAGCTCGTCAAAGGGATTACCGATGTCGTGGTGCGCGTCACCGGCAACAAGCCGGAAGGCGTCCACGTCGTGATCGAGGAGGTGAAGCGCGAGAACTGGAGCATCGGCGGCCTGTTGTGGCCCGACAGGCAGCCTAGATAGCCGCGCCGGCGGGGGCGGGAGCCGCGGATGGCTGCCCCGCAGCTCGGCGTGCTGCTCAACGCCGAATATCCGGCCGCCGAGCTCGTCCGGCTGGGCGAGCTTGCCGAAGACCTCGGCTACACGAATTTTTTCTACGTCGATGTCCGCTTCATGCGGGAGTGCTACATCGGCCTCGCCAGCGTCGCCATGCGGACGCGGCGATTGCGGCTCGGCACCGGCGTTACCGACCCCTATTCGCGCCACCCCGCGATCACCGCGGCATCGATCGCCACGCTGGACGAGCTGTCGGGCGGCCGGGCGATCCTCGGCCTCGGGCTCGGCGGCGCCGGTTTTCGCGAGCTCGGCATCGAGAAGACGCTTCCGGTGGCGGCGCTGCGCGAGTCGATCGCGGTGACCCGGCAGCTATGGCGCGGCGAGGAGGTGACGCTCGCCGGCAAGGTCGTGTCGCTCGCCAAGGGCAGGCTCGATTTCGCGCCGCCGCGCGCCGCCATCCCGATCTACATCGCGACCCAGGGCGAGCAGATCAGCCGGCTGTCGGGGGAGCTCGCCGACGGCGTCCTGATCGCCAATACCGCGACCGCTCAAGGCATCGACTTCTACTGCGACCGGGTCGTCGAGGGCGCCCGGAAGGCGGGGCGCGCCACCGGCGAGATCGACATCAACCTGCGCTGGGAAGTGTGCATCTCGCACGACGAAGCGGCGGCGGTCGACGCGATGCGCCGCCGCCTCGCGCAGCGCATGATCAACGGCTACCCGAATTGGGGCTTCCTCAAGCAGCTCGGCGTTTCGGTCCCAGCGGAATTCGCGGCGATCGCCGCGCGCCGCGATCCGAGCCTCTTCGAGCGGGCGGTCGAGGCGTTGCCGATGGAGGTGGTCGATGCCAACATGCTTGCCGGCAACGCTGCGCGCGTCGCCGCGCGCATCGCGCCGCTGCTGCGCCCCGAGGTGACCGGGATGACCATTCGCCCGCACGCCTGCCCGGGCACCGGGGTCGACGAGGTGATGCGCTCCTTCGTTGAGGACGTCATGCCGCTCGTCGCCGAGCGCCGGCGCGCCGGATGAAGCCGCGCGTGGGCCGCGGGCGTCCGGTGCGCGCAGCGACCTGCGCCGGTCGGGGCCGAACAAGCAAGATCGGGGCAGGGAGATCATGATCCGACACAAGCATCGCGCAGGCTGGGCCGCCCGGCTCGGCGTTCTTTGCTGCCTTGTCCTGTGCGGGCTTGGCGCAGCGCCCGGCATCGGCCGGGCCGCGGAGGTCGTCGCGGCGGCGCGCGACGCCTTGCCCGAGGCGGTCAAGAGCGCCGGCGTGCTGCGCCTCGCGACCGCACTGCAATGGCCGCCCTTCGCCTACAAGAACGACAAGGGCGAGGCGGAGGGGATCGACGTCGAGCTGGCCGGGCTGGTCGCCGCGAAGCTCGGGCTCAAGCTCGAACTCACCGATCTGAAATTCCCCAGCATCATCCCGGGCGTCACCACCGGGCGCTTCGACATCGGCATGGACCAGCTGGCGCGGACCGCCGAGCGCGAGCAGGTCGTCCAGTTCGTCGTCTATTTCCGCAGTGCGATGGGGCTGCTCGTGCGCAAGGGCGTGAGCGGCATCGACGTGCACAATTTGTGCGGGCACACGCTGGCGCTGACCCAGGGCAGCTCGCAGGTCGCCGTCGCGCAGCGCCTGTCCGACGGTTGCGTCAAGGACGGCAAGCCGGCGATCGCCTTCCAGTTCTACCCGGCCAGCGCCGACAGCTATCTCGCGGTCAGCAACGGGCGCGGCGACGGGTTCCTTACCGGCTCCGCGGTGGGCGGCTACATCGCCGCGCATGACGACAAGCTGCAGATGACCAAGGCGACCCTGCCCGAGACCTCCGAACTGGCCGGGATCGTGATCGCCAAAGGCAACGACCAGCTCGCCAAGGCGGTGCAGCTCGCGCTGGAGAGCGCGATCGAGGACGGGACCTACATGGACGTTCTCAAAAAGCACGGCGCCGAGGACGGCGCGCTGACCGTCGCCGACGTCCGCGCGCGGCCGGGCCACTGAGGCGTGGACGCCGGTCTGCCGCCGGCGCAGAGCGCGACGGGCAATGCGGCGCGCCCGGCAGTGATCGACGGGCCGTCCGACGCCGAAGTCCGAGTCGCGGCCGTGCCCGGTCCGCTGACGATCGTTCGCCGGTCTCACTGGGGGCGCTGGATCGGCGGCGCGGTTGGCGCGGTCTTCGTCGCCTGGATCATCTACCAGATTCTGACCAACCCCGGGTTCCAGTGGCGGGTGGTCGGCAGGTACATGCTGCATCCGGCGGTGCTCCAGGGAGTGCAGATGACCTGCGAGCTGACCGTGCTGGTGATGCTCCTCGGCACGGTCATCGGCATCGTGCTGGCGTTGATGCGGCTCTCGACGAACCCGGTTCTCGTGCTCTGTGCCAACGCCTATCTGTGGTTCTTCCGCGGGACGCCGGTGCTGGTGCAGCTGGTCTTCTGGTACAACCTGGCCGCGCTGTTTCCGCAGATCGCGCTCGGCATCCCGTTCGGGGGGCCGAAATTCCTCGCGATTTCGAGCACCGCCGCGATCACCTCTTTCGTCGCCGCGCTGCTCGGCCTCAGCCTCAACGAGGGCGCCTATATGGGCGAGATCATCCGGGCCGGCATCCTCTCGGTCGATCCCGGGCAGGGCGAGGCGGCGAAGGCGCTGGGCTACCGGCCGATGCAGGCGTTCCGCGTCGTCGTGCTGCCGCAGGCGATGAAGGCGATCGTGCCGCCGACCGGCAACCAGGTCATCGGCATGCTCAAATTCACCTCGCTCGCCAGCATCGTCGCCCTGATGGAGCTGATGAATTCGGTCGAGAGCATCTACACGCGGACCTTCGAGACGATGCCGCTGCTGATCGTCGCCGCGCTCTGGTACCTCATCCTGGTGAGCGTGCTGTCGGTCGGCCAGTATTTTATCGAGCGCTATTATTCGCGGGGCTGGAAGGACATCCAGCTGCCGGTCAACGCCTAGCAAAGCAACGCCGAGGGGAGTTCACGGAGATGCTCGAGTGGGAAGGCAGGCAGATACCCGAAACGCTGCCCGAGATCGTCGATCCGGCGCATACCGTGGTCATCATGCACGACATCCAGAACGACAATACCGGCCCCGACGGGGTGTTCGCGCGCGACAACCGGCGCATCGACGTCACCCATCTGCTCGGGCCGATCGCGGCCTTCCTCGACGTTGCGCGCTCGCACGGCGTGCGGGTGATGTACACGCAGTACACCAATCTGCCGAACCTCGGCACCTTCACCGATCCGCGGATCCGCGAGAACTGGGCGATCGCCAGCGACCCGGCGCAGCGCTGGCGGCTCGAGAACAGCCATTACGGGACCAAGGCATGGGAGACCGTCGCCGAGCTCGCCCCCAAGCCGGGCGAAACGGTGATCGCCAAGATGCGCACCGATGCGTTCATCGGCACCCCGCTCGAATACCTGCTGCGCCTCTACCGCATTCGCACGATCATCCATACCGGGCTGGCGACCGAGGTCGGCATCCTGCCGACGGCGTGGCATGCGGTGAATCTCGGCTTCTTCGTCGTCGTGCCGCGGGACTGCGTCGGCCCGATGATCAAGGAGCATCACGCCGAGGCGATGTCGTTCCTGTCGCGGCTGACGATCGTGCGCGATTCGAGCGAGATCGCCGCCGCCTGGGCGGGCCGCGGCTGACGCGGCGCGCGGCGAACCGGCGCGGCCGGCGCTAGGCCTTCAGCGTCGCGGCGTCGATCGGCAGGCTGCGGATGCGCTTTCCGGTCGCCGCGAAAATCGCGTTGCACAGCGCCGGGATCACCGGCGGCAGCGCCGGCTCGCCGAGCCCGGTCGGCGGATGGTCGGTGGCGAGAAACGCGACCTCGACCGGCGGCGCCTGGTTGATGCGCAGCGGCGGCACGCTGTCGAAATTGGCCTCGACCACGCGGCCGCGGTCGATCGTCACGGCCTGGCCCAAGGCCTGACCCAGCCCGTCGAGCGCAGCGCCCTGGACCTGCTGCTCGGCGCCGCTCGGGTTGATGATCTGGCTGCCGACATCGGCGGCGACCCAGACATGGTCGACCTTGACCTCGCCCGACGGCGCGACGCTCGCCTGCACGATCTCGGCGAAATAGCCGAGATGGCTGAAATAGAAGGCGACGCCCTTGCCGCTGCGCGGCGGCAGCGAGGCGCGGTCGGACCAGCCCGACATTTCGGCGACCTTGCGGACGACCGCCGCCATCCGGCCGGTGTCGAAATCGCGCAGCGCGTCCGCTCTGCCGGTCGAATTCACCAGCACCCGTGGTTCGCCGAGGAGGGCCAGCCTGAACGCCACCGGGTCCTTCCCGGCGCGGTGCGCCAGCTCGTCGACGAACGATTGGAACGCGAAGCCGAGCGCGTTCGAGCGCGGCGCGCGCATCGGCCCGGTGGGGATCCCGCACTCGATCACCGACTGGCCGTATTCGAGGTTGGCGACGAGTTGCGCGGGGAACTCGGCGGCGTCCATATTCGCGGAGTCGGCGGGTTTGCCGTCGCGGCCGACCGTGACGAAATGGTCGCTGAAGGCGACGAGCTTCCCGTCGCTGTCGAGCCCCGCCCGGAAGAAATGGAAGCCGGCCGGCCGATAGAAATCGTGCTGCATGTCGTCCTGGCGGTTCCACAGCAGCTTCACCGGCGCGCCGATCTGTTTCGAGATCCAGGCCGCCTCGGCCATGTAATCGTTGCGCAGCCGGCGGCCGAAGCCGCCGCCGATCCGCGTCATGTTGACGGTGACGGCGCTTTCGGGGATGCCCAGCGTCGCGGCCACCAGCTTGGCGCCGGGAGCAGGGTTCTGCGTCGGCGCCCAGAAGGTGATCTTGCCGTCCCGGAAATGCGCCGTGCAGTTCTGCGGCTCCAGGTCGATATGCGACAGGAACGGATAGGCATAGGCCGCTTCGACGAGCTGCGCGGCGCCTTTCAGCGAGGTCGCGACATCGCCGTCGCGCCGCAGATAGGCGCTCGGCATTCGCTGCGAAAGCTCCTGTGCCCGAGCGGCGAAGCCGGCGCTGCTCTGCGCCGCGACCGGGCCTTCGTCCCAGCTCGCTTCGAGCTTCTCGCGCGCCTTGCCGGCAAGCCACCAGCTCGTCGCGACGATGGCGACGCCATCGGCGACCCCTTGCGGGTCGCCGCGCGGGTTCGCCTCGCTCGCCCGCACGACGAAGGCGTCGCGCACGCCGGGCAGCGCTTTGAGCGCGTCGACATTCGCGCTCTTCAGCTTGCCGCCGAACACCGGGCATTTGACGAAGACCGCGTAGAGCATTCCCGGCAGATCGACATCGATGCCGAAGAGCGGCTGGCCGGTGACGATCTTCGGATTGTCGACCCCCGCAATCCGCTGGCCGATGATCTTGAAGTCCTTCGGATCCTTGAGCGTGACCGAGGCGAGATCGGGCACCGGGAGCTTCGCGGCAACGGCGGCCAAGGCGCCGTAGCTGGCCGATCGCCCGCTCTTCGCGTGAGCGACCGAGCCGGACGCGGCGCTGCACTCGGCCGGCGGCACGCCCCATTGCTGCGCCGCCGCCGCGATCAGCATCTGCCGTCCGGCCGCGCCGACCCGGCGCAGCGGGTCGTAGTTGAGCGGCGTCGCCATGCTGCCGCCGGCGAATTGCCGGCCGAATTTGCTCTCGTCGAGCGGCGCCTGCGCGATGCGCACCTTGCTCCAATCGACGTCGAGCTCCTCGGCGATCACCATCG
>DATJOB010000349.1:0-7230 GCA_035507475.1 Allostellaceae bacterium
TGCGCGAGCGGGGACTTTCCGACCTCCGCCCAGCAGCGGATGGCGCGGCGCTGGAGAAGCTGCCGCGTTCGGCGGTGGGGCTGGCGATCCTGCCGCTGGAGCAGGGGTTCGCGACCGCCAGCCTTGTCGTGCTCGGCGAACAGGACATTCTCGGCGACCGGCTGGCGCGGGCGCCGCGGCGGCGGCGCAATCTCGACGATTTTATCGCCGAGGCGGCGAGCCTCGCGGCGGGCGATCTCGTCGTCCACGAGGAGCACGGCATCGGGCGCTACGAGGGGCTCGAGACGATCGACGTCGCCGGCGCGCCGCACGATTGCCTCAAGGTGCTCTATGCCGGCGACGACCGCCTCTTCGTGCCGGTCGAGAATATCGAGGTGCTGTCGCGCTACGGTTCGGAAGATGCCGGCGTGCAGCTCGACCGGCTCGGCGGGGCCGCCTGGCAGGGCCGCAAGGCGCGGGTCAAGCAGCGCATCCGCGAGATCGCCGGCGAGCTGATCCGGATCGCCGCCGAGCGCCAGCTTCGCCCCGGCGAGACGCTGGCGCCGCCCGAGGGGGTGTACGAGGAGTTCGCCGCGCGCTTCCCCTATCCCGAGACCGAGGACCAGCTGCGCGCGATCGAGGAGACGCTCGCCGACATGGCCTCGGGGCGGCCGATGGATCGCCTCGTCTGCGGCGATGTCGGCTTCGGCAAGACCGAGGTCGCGCTGCGCGCCGCGTTCATCGCCGCGTTCGCCGGCGGCCAGGTCGCGGTCGTGGTGCCGACGACGCTGCTCGCGCGCCAGCATTTCCGCAGCTTCAGCGAGCGTTTCGCCGGGCTGCCGGTGCGCATCGCCCAGCTGTCGCGCCTCGTCGCGCCGAAGGAGGCGAAGCAGATCAAGGAGGACCTCGCGGCGGGGCGCATCGAGATCGTCATCGGCACCCATGCGCTGCTCGCCAAGGACGTCAAGTTCGCGCATCTCGGCCTCGTCGTCGTCGACGAGGAGCAGCATTTCGGCGTGGTGCAGAAGGAGCGGCTGAAGCAGCTCAAGGCCGACGTGCACGTGCTGACGCTGACTGCGACGCCGATCCCGCGCACGCTGCAACTGGCGCTCTCCGGCGTGCGCGAGATGAGCATCATCGCGACGCCGCCGGTCGACCGCCTCGCGGTGCGCACCTTCGTGATGCCGTTCGACCCCGTCGTGGTGCGCGAGGCGATCCTCAGAGAGCGCGATCGCGGCGGCCAGGTGTTCTACGTCGCGCCGCGCATCGCCGATCTCGACGAGGTGGCCGGCGAATTACGGAAGATCGCGCCCGAGATCCGGGTCGCGACCGCGCACGGCCGGATGCCGGCGGCCGAGCTCGAGGCGGTGATGACCGCGTTCGACGAGCGCGCCTACGACCTGCTGCTGTCGACCAACATCATCGAGTCGGGGCTCGACATCC
Organism: Allostellaceae bacterium; assembly: GCA_035507475.1. Classification (GTDB taxonomy): domain Bacteria; phylum Pseudomonadota; class Alphaproteobacteria; order ATCC43930; family CGMCC-115725; genus DATARH01. The sequence continues at coordinate 1,423 of DATJOB010000349.1, forward strand.
CGTCGGCCAACACGCTGATCGTGCATCGCGCCGACATGTTCGGGCTGGCCCAGCTCTACCAGCTGCGCGGCCGCATCGGGCGCTCGAAGCTGCGCGCCTATGCCTACCTGACGCTGCCCGAGAAGAAGAAGCTCGCGCCGGTGGCGCAGCGCCGGCTCGAGGTGATGCAGACCCTCGACACGCTCGGCGCGGGGTTCCAGCTGGCGAGCCATGACCTCGACATCCGCGGGGCCGGCAATTTGCTCGGCGACGAGCAGTCGGGCCATATCCGCGAGGTCGGCATCGAGCTCTATCAGCACATGCTGGAGGAGGCGGTCGCGGCGGCCCGCACCGCGGGCGGTGCGGACGGACTGGGCGCGCCGCCGCCGGAGGAATGGAGCCCGCAGATCACGATCGGCACGCCGGTGCTGATCCCCGAGGATTACGTCGCCGACCTGTCGGTGCGGCTCGGCCTCTATCGCCGCATCGCGGCGCTCGCCGACCGACGCGAGAGCGAGGCCTTCGCCGCCGAGCTGATCGACCGCTTCGGGCCGCTGCCGCCCGAGGTCGAGAACCTGCTGCAGATCATCGCCATCAAGCGCGCCTGCCGCGAGGCCGGCGTCGAGCGCGTCGAGGCCGGACCGAAAGGCGCGGTGATCGCGCTGCGCGGCAACCGCTTCGCCAACCCGGCCGGGCTCGTCGAGCTGATCCAGAAGCATGCCGGGACGCTGCGCCTGCGGCCCGACCAGAAGCTCGTCTACCTGCGCAACTGGGACGACGAGGCGGCGCGGCTGAAGGGCGTCGCCGGGATCATGCAGACCCTGGTCCGGCTGGCGCGCGCCGGCAAATCCGAGGTGGCGCCGATGCCGCCGCCGCCCGCCGCGGCACTGCGCAAGGCGCCGGCGGCGCAACGCGCCTGAGGCCGGCGCAACCCGACTCCACCTGCGATCCTCTCGAGTCGGCGGTCCGCGCCCGTTCAGGCCGCCGTCATATACGATCCGGGGAATTTGCCGACGAGCTCGGGGACCCGTTCCGCATCGGCCGGCCGGCTGAGGTGGTATCCCTGGACGCCGTCGCAGCCGAGCGCCACCAGTTCGTCGAGGATCGGCTGGGTCTCGACCCCCTCCGCCAGGCTGCTCAAGCCGAGCTTGCGGGCGAGGTCGATGACGATCTCGACGATCGACCGGGCTTCCTTGGAGCGCGTCATCTGCATCACGAACGAGCGGTCGATCTTGAGCTCGTCGAAGGGCATGCGCTGCAGCTGCACGAGCGACGAATAGCCGGTGCCGAAATCGTCGAGCGACAGGTGGAACCCCTTGAGGCGCAGCCGCGTCAGCACGTCCATCATCTGCACCGGATCGCGCATCGCCCCCGTCTCGGTCAATTCGAGGGTGATGTTCTCGGGGCCGATGCCGGCCGCGCGGCACAATTCCGCGAGCCGGTCCGGCAGCGCCAGGTCGCGCGTGTTGATCGCCGAGATGTTGATCGCGACGTCGAGCGCCAGCCCCTGCTCGCGCCAGCTCACCGCTTGTCGCGCGGCGCGGCTCACCACCCATTCGGTCAGCCGGTCGATGAGCCCGGTCGCTTCGGCGAGCTCGATGAACTGGTCGGGGAAGACCGTCCCGCGCGCCGGGCTGCGCCAGCGCACCAGCGCCTCGACCGCGCCGACGCGGCCGGTCCGGCAATCGAGCTTGGGCTGATAGTGCAGAAACAGCTCGTCGTTCGCGATCGCCTCGGCCAGTTCGCCGGCTGCCACCTGCGTGCGCGCCGAGGCGAACTCGCCAAGGAAGGATCGCAGCCTCGCCACCGGCACGGGCTTGGTGAGCGTGCCGATCATGCGCAGCCCGCGCTCGGTCCCAAGGCGTATCACGGTCTCGACCGTGCGGCCGTCGAGACCGCTGGTGACCGCGATGGGGGCGGCGCATTTGACCGCGGCGAGATGGCGCAGCAGCTCCACCCCGTCGCTGCCCGGCATCACCAGGTCAAGCATCACCAAGGTCGGGTTCCAGGTTCGCGCCGCGGCTTTGAAGTCCTCGGCGCTACTCGTCGCCACCACCTCGAAGCCGAGCCCGGTCGCCACCTTCTTGACGATCCGGGGGAATGCTTCGTCGTCATCGACGATCAGTAGTCGGTCGCGAGACTCGGGACTCATGTCGGGTCCTTTCTTGCGGGGTTACGGGGCATCACCAGCAGGTCCGGCCAGAGTGAGCGGAATTAACTAAAGTTAACAAACGCGGTCGTCCCGTGACTTTGGGACTACTCGGCTCGATCGCCGGGGGTCATGACTGTGAGGGGGCGTCGACATCGGAAAACTCTGTTACAAATTGTTACATTTTTCTCGTTACACGCTGATACACGCAAAGGTATAGCATTATGGTAAAAAACTACTTAAAATCGTATCAAAGGTTACGGCACCTCGAGAAGGACCCCCGCCTTGTCCGAGCCGTTGACCCTCGATCGGCCTGCGAGCGGGCCGCCGGATGCAGCGGATGCGGCGCTGGAGCACCGCATCTTCGAGACCTCGCGCGACCTCATTCTGGTCACTGACGGCCAGGGCGTTTTCCTGCAGGTCAGTCCCAGCGCGATCGAAATCGTCGGCTATCTGCCGTTCGAGATGATCGGGCGGAACGGCCGCGAGTTTCTCCATCCCGACGACCTCGACGCCACCCGCGAGCAGATGCGCCAGGCGCGCCGTGGCGGGCTGCCCTGCAACTTCGACTGCCGCTACATCCACAAGAGCGGCCGGATCGTCAGCCTCGAATGGATCGGCATGTGGGTGCAGGACGAGGCCCGCTACGTGTTTGTCGGCCATGACGTGACCGAGCGCAACCGGCTGCAACAGGAGCTGCGGGCGAGCGAGAGGCGGTTCCAGCGGGTCGTCGAGGCGGCGCCGAACGCGCTGGTGATGATCGGCGGCGACGGCGCGATCGAGATGGTGAACGCGCAGGCCGAACGGATCTTCGGCCGCTCGCGCGACGAGATGCTGGGCCGCCCGGTCGAGATGCTGCTGCCGGCGCGCTTCCGCGCCGCCCATCCCGCCTTGCGGCAGATGTTCTTCGCCGTCCCCAAGGGGCGCGAGATGGGCGCCGGGCGCGAGCTTTACGGCGCGCGTCGCGACGGGGGCGAGTTCCCCATCGAGGTCGGGCTGAGCCCGATCGAGACCGAAAGCGGCGTCCGCGTCCTCGCCTCGATCACCGACGTCACCGAGCGGCGGCAGACCGAGGCGCATCTGCGCCAGGCGCAGAAGATGGAGGCGATCGGCAACCTGACCGGCGGCATGGCGCACGACTTCAACAACCTCCTCGGCATCATCATCGGCAGCCTCGAGCTCGCGTGCGAAGAGCTGGGCGAGGGCAATCCGGAGCTGTGCGAGCTGATCGGCGAGGCGGTCGCCGCCGCCTGGCACGGCGCCGATCTGACGCGGCGTCTGCTGGCCTTCGCCCGGCGCCAGCCGCTGCGTCCCGCCCGCGTCGAGGTCAACAAGCTGGTCTCGGACACCGTCCGCCTGCTGCGCCGGCTGCTCGGCGAGGACATCGAGGTGGTGCTTGATCTCGGCGACGAGATCTGGCCGATCGTCGTCGATCCGGCGCAGCTCGAAGCCAGTCTCGCCAATCTGGCGACCAACGCGCGCGACGCGATGCCGAACGGCGGCCGCCTGATCATCTCGACCACCAACCGCCGGCTCGACGCGGATTTCGCGCTGAGCCACGGCGGCGACGTGGTGCCCGGCGATTTCGTGTTGATCGAGGTCAGCGACAACGGCGCCGGGATGGCGCCCGACACGCTGAACCAGATCTTCGAGCCGTTCTTCACCACCAAGGGGCAGGGCCGCGGCACCGGGCTCGGGCTCAGCATGGTGTTCGGCTTCCTCAAGCAATCGGCCGGGCACGTCAACGTCTACAGCGAGCTCGGTGCCGGCACGACCTTCCGCCTCTATCTGCCGCGTGCGGTCGGCGACGAGGAGGCGCCCGCGGCGGGCGGGTCGCGACCGGCGCCGCGCGGCGCCTACGAGCGGGTCCTGATCGTCGAGGACAATCCGGGTATGCGCCGCGTGGCGCTGCGCCAGCTGCAGGACCTCGGCTATCGCACGCGCGAATGCGACCGCGCCGCGGCGGCACTCGAACTGATCGAGCGCGAGCCGGTCGACCTGCTGCTGACCGATATCGTCATGCCGGGCGGGGTCAACGGCATCGAGCTCGCGCGCCTCGCGCGGCAGCGCTGGCCGGCGCTCAAAGTCGTGCTGACCTCGGGCTTCCCGCAGGCGCGCGTCGAGGGCGCCGGGCCGCTGCCCGACGGTTTGAAGCTGTTGAGCAAGCCCTATCACAAGGACGAACTGGCGGCCGCGGTGCGCGCTGCCCTGGATGCGTGATGGCGATGGCGGAAATCCTCGTCATCGATGACGACCGGCAGATGCGGCAGCTGCTCGTCCGCATCCTCGAAGGCAGCGGCTACCGCGTCTGCCAGGCCGAGAACGGGCGCGTCGGGATCGACCTGTTCCGCCGCCGGCGCCCCGCGCTCGTCATCAGCGACATCATGATGCCCGACGTCGAGGGGATCGAGACGATCCGCACCTTGCGGCGCGACGAGCCGACGCTGCCGATCATCGCGATTTCGGGCGGCGGCGAACCGGTCTACCTGCGCGCCGCCACCTGTCTCGGCGCCAGCGCCGCGCTGGAAAAGCCGTTTCCCGGCGACGCGCTGGTCATGCTGGTCGGCAGCCTCCTCGCCCGCTAGCCGGCCTGCCGAAAGCCTTCGGTCGGGCGCCGCCGGAGCGGGCGTTCGGTTGCCGCGGCTGCATGCCCGGCTGCTTTATAAGCAAGGCTTACGACCTTGCCTTTGCCTTGTGAGTGCGCGAGCATGCCGCAGCCTCGGGCGAAGATGCGTGGGAGGAGAGCGAGCGATGGCGCGGGTCTACAACCGGATCGATTCCGACGGTCACATCCTGGAGCCGGTGACGTTGTGGAACGATTACATGGACCCCAAGTTTCGCGACCGCGCGCCGAAGATCATCATCGACAATGACGGCAAGGAGAAGCTGTTCCTGGAAAACCAGGTGCTCGGCAGCCAGCAGGGTTTCGGCGGCATCGGCGGGGTCGGTGCGCGGCAGGGCGAGATCAAGGCCGAGACGATGAAATACGAGGACGGGCGGCCGGGCGGTTTCGACCCGCACAAGCGCATCCCCGACATGGACCTCGACGGCATCGACGCCGCCTTCCTCTATCCCAGCATGGGGCTGTTCTCGGGCGCGGTGCACGACCCGGCCCTCGCCGGCGCGCTGTGCCGCGCCTACAACCGCTGGCTCGCCGACTATTGCAAGCCCTATCCCGACCGCCTCTTCGGGATCGCGATGCTGCCGATGCAATCGGTCGGGCACGCGATCGAGGAAATGAAGTTCGCGCGCAAGGAATTGGGCATGCGCGGCGGCTTCATGCGGCCCAACCCGTACAACGACCGGCTGATCCACGACCCGGTCTACGAGCCGTTCTGGAACGCCTGCGAGGAATACGACTTCGTCGTCGGCTTCCACGAAGGCGGCTCCTCCGGCATGCCGACGGTGGGCATCGACCGCTTCAAGGGCCGCGCCGCCCAGCACATCATCTCGCACACGATGGAGATGATGCTCGCCTGCCTCAGCATGATCTGGGGCGGGGTGTGCGAGCGCCATCCGAGGCTGCGCGTCGGGTTTCTCGAATCGGGCGGCGGCTGGATCGCGCCTTGGCTCGACCGGATGGACCGGCATTTCGACGACCAGGGCTTCAACGACAGCGGCCTCAAGCTGCGCCCGAGCGACATCTTCCGGCGCCAGTGCTGGATCTCGTTCGAGCCGGT
>DATJOB010000350.1:0-3868 GCA_035507475.1 Allostellaceae bacterium
CCGCCGGGCGGCGGTGAACGGCTGGCGTGGCGCCAGCCCTTCGCCGCCTCGCTCGAAGCGCTCGCCGCGCAGCGCGGCCGGCGCGTCGTCGTGCTGGCGAGCGGCGACCCGATGTGGTACGGCGCCGGCGCGGTGCTGGCGCGCCACTTCCCGCCCGGCGAGATGGTCGTGCTGCCGCATCCCGGCGCATTCAGCCTTGCCGCCGCCCGGCTCGGCTGGGCGCTCGGCGAATGCGCCTGCATCACGCTGCACGGCCGCCCGCTCGACACGCTGCGGCTGCACCTTGCCCCCGGCCGGCGGGTGCTGATCCTGTCGGAGGACGGCGCGACCCCGGCCGCGGTGGCGCGCCTCCTCGCCGCAAGCGGCTGGGGCGCGAGCCGGCTCGTCGCGCTCGACCATCTCGGCGGCGCCGCCGAAGCGGCCCATGCGGCGACCGCCGCGGACTGGGGCGACCGCCAAGTGGCCGCGCTCAACACCCTCGCCCTCGACTGCGTCGCCGGGCGGGGCGCGCAGACGCTGTCGCGGCTCGCGGGACTGCCCGACACCGCCTTCGAGCATGACGGCCAGCTGACCAAGCGCGAGGTCCGCGCCGCGACACTCGCCGCGCTGGCCCCGCTTCCCGGCGAGAGCTTGTGGGACATCGGCGCCGGCTGCGGCTCGATCGCGATCGAATGGCTGCGCTCGGGCGAGCCGATGTCGGCGGTTGCGGTCGAGCGCGAGCCGGCGCGGGTCGCGCTGATCGCGCGCAACGCCGCGGCGCTCGGCGTGCCGGGGCTGGCGATCGTCGCCGGCAGCGCGCCCGACGCGCTCGCCGGTCTCGCCGCGCCCGACGCGATCTTTGCCGGCGGCGGCCTCGCCGAACCGGCGCTGCTGCCGGCGCTGTGGCAGGCGCTGCGCCCCGGCGGGCGGCTCGTCGCCAACGTCGTCAGCACCGAAGGCGAGCGCGCCCTGCTCGATTGGCAGGCGCGGCACGGCGGCGCGCTGACGCGGATCGCGGTGAGCCGCGCCGAGCCGCTCGGCGCGCATCACGGCTGGCGGCCGCTCGCCGCGGTGACCCAGCTCGCGGCGCGGAAGCCGGGCTGAGCATGGCGGCGGGCGATGCCTGGCTCGCCGGCTGGCGGCCCTACGCGCTGCTCGCCGCGCTCTGCCTCTGCCTCTATTTGCCCGGGATCGCGACGATCCCGGTGCTCGACCGCGACGAAGCGCGGTTCGCGCAGGCGACCCGGCAGATGCTCGAAAGCGGCGACTTCCTGCGCATCCGCTTCCGCGACGAGCCGCGCAACAACAAGCCGGCCGGCATCTACTGGCTGCAGGCCGCGGCGGTCGGCACGTTCAGCACGCCGCAATCGACCGCGATCTGGCCCTACCGCCTGCCCTCGCTGATCGCCGCCGGGCTCGCCGCGATGGCGACCTTCGCGGCCGGCCGCGCGCTGCTCGGCGACCGCCGCGCCGCCGCGATCGGCGCGGTGCTCGTCGCGGCCGCGCTCGGCGTCGTCGCCGAGGCGCATATCGCCAAGACCGATGCGGCATTGCTCGCCGCGACCGCGGCCGGCCAATGCGCGCTCGGGCTGTGCTATCTGCGCAGCCGCGCCGATAGCACTGCCCGAGCGCGGCCCGGATGGGGGACCGCGGCGGTGTTCTGGGCGGCCGAGATCGCCGCGATCTTCCTGAAGGGGCCGATCGGCCCGGGGCTGGCGCTGCTGACCGCCGGCAGTTTGGCGCTCGCCGACCGCGACTGGCGCTGGCTCGCCGGCCTGCGTCCGCTCGCCGGTCTCGCCGCGGTCGTGCTCACCGTCGGCCCGTGGCTCTACGCGATCGAACGCGCGACCGCCGGCGGCTTCGTCAGCGGCTCGCTCGGCCACGATTTCCTCGCCAAGCTGAGCGGCGGCCAGGAGGCGCACGGAGCGCCGCCGCTTTACTATCTGGCGCTGTCGCTGGTGACGTTCTGGCCCGGCTCGCTGCTGCTCGCGCCGGCCCTGATACACGACTGGCGGCGGCGGGCGGAGCCGGCGCCGCGCTTTCTCCTGGCGTGGCTCGTGCCGGCCTGGATCGTCCTCGAACTGGTGCCGACCAAGCTGCCGCATTACGCGCTGCCGCTCTACCCGGCGCTGGCGCTGCTCGCCGGCAGCGCTCTCGCCGCCGGCTCGGCGAGCGAGTCGGGGCGCTGGGCACGCCGCCTCGGCAGCGCGAACGCCGCGCTCTGGGTCGTCGTGACGCTGGCGATCGCCGGCGCGCTGGCCGGCTTGCCGGTACGCTTCGGCGACGGCGTCACCGCGGCAGGCCTCGCCGGTGCCGCCGCAATCGTGGCGCTGGCGGCGCTGCTGCTGCTCCGCCGGCCCGGCCCACTTGGCAGCACCGCGCTGCTCGCGGCGCTGGGCCTGGCGGTCGCCGTGCCGGGCGCCGGCTGGGTCGTGCCCGGCCTCGATCGCCTGTGGCTCAGCCGCGGCGCGGCGGCGCTGGTCGCCGCGCACCCGCCGCCCGAGACCGTGCCGCTGGCCGTCGTCGGCTACAACGAGCCGAGCCTCGTCTTCCTGCTGCGCGACCGGCTGCGGAGCGGCACCGCCGGGCTCGACGATGGCGGCGAGGCGTTGGTCAACAGCCGCGACGCGACGCGCTTCAACGCCGACCTCGCGGCGCGGCGCCTCGTGGCGCGGCCGCTCGGCAGCGTCGCCGGCCTCGACTACTCGAACGGCCAGCCGACCGTGCTGACCCTCTACCGCATCGGAGGCGAGTGAGATGGCGGCGGGCCGGCTGTTCGGGCTGGGGCTCGGCCCCGGCGACCCCGAGCTGGTGACGCTGAAGGCGCTGCGCCTGCTGCGCGAGGCCGCGGTCGTCGCCTACCCCGCGCCCGCCGGCGGCGAGAGCTTCGCGCGCGGCATCGTCGCCGCCTGGCTGGCGCCGCACCAGCGCGAGATCGCGATCGCGTTTCCGATGCGCCCCGGCCCGCCGCCTGCGGCGATCTACGACCGCGCCGCGGCCGAGATCGCGGCCGAGCTCGATGCGGGCCGCGACGTCGCCTTCCTGTGCCAGGGCGATCCGCTCTTCTACGGCTCGTTCGCGCCGGTCCTGGCGCGCCTCGCGCCGCGCTATCCGGCGGTCGTCGTGCCCGGCGTCTCGTCGCTGACCGCCTGCGCCGCGGCGGCGGCGACGCCGCTGGTGCAGCGCGACGCCTGCCTCACGGTGATCCCGGCGACGCTGCCGGAAGACGAATTGGCGCGCCGCCTCCCCGCGGACGGCGCGGCGGCGATCGTCAAGCTCGGCCGCCACGCGCCGAAGGTCGCGCGGGTGCTGGCGCGGCGCGGCCTCCTCGATCGCGCGCTTTATGTCGAGCGCGCCACGCAGGCCGGAGAACGGATCGCGCGCTTCGCCGAGATCGACCCGGCGGGCGTGCCCTATTTCGCGATGGCGCTGATCCCCGGCGATCGGGGATGATGCGACCCCCGTCGGGAAGGGAATGCCGCGATGAATGCCGATCAGCTCGCCACCCGGTTCCGCATCCCCGGTATCGTCGAGTTCGCCGAAAGCGCCGCGGGTCTCGCCAAGGTGACCGTCTCGCCCGGCTCCTGCACCGGCGAGCTTTATCTGCAAGGCGCGCAGGTCACCGCCTGGCAGCCCGCCGGCGAGCGCCCGGTGATCTTCACCAGCCCCAACGCGGTCTTCGCGCCCGGCAAGGCGATCCGCGGCGGCATCCCGGTCATCTTCCCGTGGTTCGGCGCGCATCCATCGCAGCCAGGCGCGCCGCAGCACGGTTTCGCGCGGGTCGCGGCGTGGCGGCTCGACCGGGTCGAGCAGGCCGGCGCGGACGCGGTGGCGCTCGACCTGTCGCTCGCCTCCGACGGCAAGCTCGACCCGCATTGGCCGCAGGAAT
>DATJOB010000351.1:0-2021 GCA_035507475.1 Allostellaceae bacterium
CGTCGCCAGCTCCTTGGCGAGCGGCAGCGGGTGGCGCATCGGCAGCACGATGACGCTGGTGCCGAGCCGCACCCGCTCAGTCACTGCGGCGACCCAGGTCAGCGTCAGCACGGGATCGTAGAACAACGGCGAGCGCGGGAATTGCGCGCGCGGCACGATGATGTGCTCGCTGACCCAGACGTCGCTGAGCCCCGCATCCTCGGCGCGCCGCGCGTGGCGCTTGATCAGCGCCGGCGTCGCCTGGCTGCCGGCATGCGGCAGGTGCACCCCGATCTGCATGCGTCGTCCCTTCCCCTGATGGCCCGCTCCACTAAGATGGCCGCAACGATAGGGCGTCCGGAAGGGGGGAGGAATGCGCTTTGACGGCAAGGTCGCGCTGATCACCGCGGTCGCCAACGGAATCGGGCGCGCCACCGCCGAGATCATGGCACGCGAGGGCGCGGTCGTGGTCGGCGTCGACAATCGCCAGGGGCCGCTCGACGAGGCGATGGCGGCGCTCGCCGCGGCCGGCGGCAAGGCGCACGGCCGGCTCTGCGACGCGCTGCAAAAGGACCAGGTCGAGACCCTCGTCGCGGCGGTCGCCCGCGAGTTCGGCCGCATCGACATCCTGGTCAACGCGGTCGGCGGCAGCACGATCATCCCGCGCCCCTCGGCAAGCGTCGACGAGCTGAGCCTCGAGGAATGGAAGAAGATCGTCGACTTCAACCTCGACGGCACATTCCTCTTCACCCATGCCGTGGTGCCGGTGATGAAACGGCAGAAGAGCGGCAAGATCGTCAATCTCGCCTCGATCGCCGGCCGCGGCCGCAGCGTCTCGTCGTCGGCCGCCTATGCCGCGGCCAAGGGCGGCATCATCGCCCTCACCAAGAAGCTCTGCGCCGAGCTCGGGCCCTGGGGCATCAACATCAACGCGATCGCGCCCTCGGTCACGCTGACCGAGCGCATCAGGCCGCATTGGGAGCGGCGCAGCCAGGAGGACCAGGCGCGCGAGATCGACAAGACGCCGCTGCGCCGCGTCGCCGAGGCGATCGATCAGGCCCGCGTCATCTGCTTCCTCGCCTCGCAGGACGCCGATTTCGTCACCGGCGTGACGATCGACGTGACGGGCGGGAGCTGATCACCAGCACCGCCCGGCGCTCGCCGCAGCCTGCATTTCGAGATTCCGAACAGCGGACAAACGGGTCCCGGGCTTCGCCGGGATGGCAGCGAAAGGAAAGGCGACATGGCGACATTCGTGCTGATCCACGGCTCGTACCAGGGCGGCTGGATCTGGAAGCCGGTGGCGGAACGCTTGCGCGCCGCGGGCCATGCGGTCCACGCGCCGACGCTCGACGGCTGCGGCGAGCGGGCGGGCCAGGTGCGCCCCGGCATCACCACCGAGAGCCAAGCCGAAGAGGTCGCGCAGCTGCTCTTCTACGAGGATCTCGACCGGGTCGTGCTGGCCGGCACCAGCTCCGGCGGCATGGTCGCCTGCCGCGTCGCCGAGCTGGCGCCCGAGCGGATCGCCCGCCTCGTCTTCGTCGATGCGCTGGCGCTGCTGCCCGGCGAGAAGATCGGCGACATCGTCACCCGCTCGACCGCCGCGGGCGCGCCGGGTGGCCTGACCCGCGGGCCGAGCCGGGAGGACGCCGCCAATCGGCTCTTCGCCGATCTCGATCCGGCAATGAAGGAATGGGCGCTGGCGCGCTACACCCAGCACCCGGCCGCGATCTACACCGAGGGCGTCAAGCTCGACCGGTTCTGGTCGATGCCGTGGCGGGCGAGCGTCGTCTGGTGCAAGCGGGCGCAGAACCCGGGCGAGGCGCATCAGCGCCGTACCGCCGAGAAACTCAAGGCGCCGTTCCTCGAACTCGACACCGGCCACTACCCGATGTTGTCGATGCCGGCGGAGCTGACGGCGATGATCCTCGAAGGCTGACCTCTTCTCGTCGGGGCGTCAGGGCGTCAGGGCCGCGGGCGACCCGGCGATCCACCCCTTGCCGGGCGCCGAACCATGTCCCCGTCATGCCCGGAACAGCTTC
>DATJOB010000352.1:0-3220 GCA_035507475.1 Allostellaceae bacterium
CCGGCCGGCGCAGCATCCCCCGCGAGCGGCGCGGCCGGCGCGGCGCTGCCGGCGGCCGACGGCAGCCCGGGCGCAAGGAAGCCGTTGCCGGTCTCGTAGAGCCCCGCCGATGCCGGTATCGGCAGCGCGAAGCGCGGCGCCGCGGCGGCCGGCTCGACGCGGAACGCGGCGAGCGCGGTGTCGGCGACCGCGGTCGAGGCGCGGTGTCCGGCGGCGGCGAGCGCGTGGCGCAGCGCGCCGACGATGAGGCCGCGCACCAGCCCGGCGTCGCGAAAGCGGATCTCGGCCTTCGCCGGATGGACGTTGACGTCGATCTCGCCCGGCGGGCCGTCGACGAAGAGCGCCACCACCGGATGGCGGTCGCGCGCCAGCACATCCTGATAGGCGGCGCGGACCGCGCCGACGAGCAGCCGGTCGCGCACCGGGCGGCCGTTGACCACGAGATACTGGTCGCGCGGCAGGCCGCGGTTGAGGGTCGGCAGCCCGATGAGGCCGGTCAGGCGGAAGCCCTGCCGCTCGGCCTCGACCGGCACCGAGTTCTCGCCGAAATCGCGACCCAGCAGCGCGGCGAGGCGGGCGCGGCGCGGGTCGCTGCCGAGCAGCGCGGTCTCGGCGGCGAGGCGCAGCAGCACGCGATCGTCGTCGCCGATCACGGTGAAGGCGACCGCCGGGTAGGCCATCGCGAGGCGCTTCACCGCATCGACCGCCTGGTCGCGCTCGCTGCGCGGCGTCTTGAGGAATTTGAGACGCGCCGGGGTCGCGAAAAACAGGTCGCGCACCTCGACGCGGGTGCCGGGCGGGTGGGCCGCCGGCACCGGGGCGTGCTTCGATCCGGCCTCGACGCGGATCTCCCAGGCGCTGTCGGCGCCCGCCGCGGGTCGCTTTTGCGGGCGCGAGACGATGCGCAGCCGGCTGACCGCGCCGATCGAGGGCAGCGCCTCGCCGCGAAAGCCGAGCGCCGCGATTGCCATCAGGTTGTCGTCCGGCAGTTTCGAGGTGCAGTGGCGCTCGACCGCCAGCGACAATTCCTCGGCGCTCATGCCGGCGCCGTTATCGGCGACCGCGATAAGGCTCTGCCCGCCGTCGCGCAGCGTCACCTCGATCCGGTCGGCGCCGGCGTCGATCGCATTCTCGACCAGCTCCTTGACCGCCGCCGCCGGGCGCTCGATCACCTCGCCGGCGGCGATCCGGTTGATCAGCACGGGCGGCAGCTGGCGGATCGGCATCGCCGCAGTCTACGCCGGGGCGGCCGGCGGCGCGACGCTTCTCGGCCAGCTGCTTGACCGCGGCCCGAATGCGGCGTGCGTCTGGCGGCGGCGCCGCAGGGCGGCCGGGCAACCGGCGAATCGGTGGCGCGTCAACCCTCCGTTAACGCTGTTGCGCCATGCTGGCCGCGACTGTCGGAGGTCGTCCCCGGTGCTGAAAGCCCAGACCTATTTCCAGACCTATTTGCGGCGTCATTGGCCGAACATGAGGGTGGCGCTGCTCGGTCTCACGACCGGCGCCGCGCTGTTTCTCGGCGTGCGTGCGGTGAGCCCGCATCCGGGCGAAAGCTGCAGCCAGCTCGGCCAGATCGCCGAGGAATGGGAGCTCGGCGCACCGACACGGCACCTGCTCTGCGTGGCGACGCTCGACGGCGATTTGCGCTACGGCCGCCCGATCACGCCGGAGAAGCCGGCGCGCGAGCGCTACTAGCCGCCACGGCGCGGCGCATCGCGGCGCCGAGCGGCAGGACGAGCATCGCGGCGCCGAGCTGCACGCCGGTCATCCAATAGAACGGCACCATCAGCGCCGGTGCGAGCCAGGCGGCGAACAGCACGTCGCGCTCGCCGCGACCGAACCCGTCGCGCAATCCGAGCCGCACGAGGCAGCCGATCGCCGCCGCGACCCAGGTCAGGTCGTAGGTGAAGAGGTAGGGCGAGACCAGCACCGAGCCGGCGAGCAGTACCGCCGCGCGCGCCTCGAACGCCACCGCCGGGGACCCCGTCGCCGGGCTGCGCCACGCGCGCCAGACGCAGAACGCGGCGCCGAGCGCGACCACGGCCTGCAGCACCGTCGCGACGGCGGGCGGCGCGCCGGCCGACAGCGCCGCGACATAGGCGCTCGGCATCTGCCCCCAGGGCAGCGCGCCGCGATCGACGATGTCGCGCAGCGTCGGCAGGTCGCGCAGGAAGGCGAGCGCGGTGTCGCCGCCGAACGCCGCAAGCCCGAGCCCGGCGAAGAGCGTCGCCGACAGTGCCGCCGCGGCGAGCGCCTGCCAGCGCCGCGCGGCGACGAGCGCCACGGGAAACAGCGCCGCGAGATGCGGCTTGATCGCCAGCAGCCCGATCAGCGCGCCGGCGAGGCGCGGCCGCCGTTCGAGCTGCAGCAGCGCGAAGCCGGCGAGCCCGGCGGTGAGGAAGCCGTTCTGCCCGTCGAGCAGGTTGATCAGCGCCGCCGGGGTGGCCAGCGCGGCGAGCCAGGCGCGGCGGTCGCGCAACAGCGCGCGCGCCAGCGCGACCCAGAGCCCGGCGCCCGCACCGACGAAAACGCCGAGCGCGGCGAGATAGGGCAGCAGCCCGAGCGGCAGCACCAGCAGCAGGAAGGTCGGCGGGTAGTGCCACAGGAAGCGGACGTCGCCCAAGGCCGGCACCGCCTGGTGCTCGACCGCGGCAAGCGCGCTCCAGTCGAAGGCCACCGCCGCCCGGCCGGCGAGCGCGAGCCGCGCCGCGCTCCAGAAGGTGATGAAATCCCAGCCGACCGGCTTGCCGCGCAGATCGACAAGGCCGGGCAGCGCGAGCGCGATCCACGCGGCAAACGCGACGCTGCAGATCGCCACGATCATCGCCGGGTAGACGCGCAGGCGCGCGGCGTTGAGCCAGTGCGGCTGGGACACGGCGGCGGGCTCGGCCATCGCCGGCACGATAGGCCGCCATGCTTGCCCGCTGGTTAACCGTGCGGGGCTGCGCCTTGACAGGCTGCGGCCTTCTCCTGTGGAGTGCCGCTGCCGGAAGGCGCCGGAGAGGACGAGACATGGCGGCGACGCTTCCCAAAACGGCGGCGGGGAACGCAGAGCAGACGCGGCCGGGGACGGCCGATTACGTGGCGCGAGTGCGCGCCATGGCGCCGGTGCTCGCCGCCGCGGCCGAGGAGATCGACGCGCGCCGCGAGCTGCCGCCTGGGCTGGTCGACCGGCTCGTCGAGGAGGGGTTCTTCCGCCTGCTGCTGCCGCGCTCGCTCG
>DATJOB010000353.1:0-8263 GCA_035507475.1 Allostellaceae bacterium
GACCTGCTCACCGCGGCGCACGAGCTCTTCTCGGTGGTCAAGAGCGGTGCGGTCAAGATCCGGGTCAACCAGACCTACCCGCTGCGCGAGGCGGCGCAGGCGCATCGCGACCTCGAAAGCCGCAAAACCACCGGCCAGACGGTGCTTACCGTCTAAGCCGCCGCGTCGTCGCGGGGCGCAGGACACGACGCAGCGATCTCGCGCGGTGCCTGGCGCGAGATCGCCTCGTTTCCGCGGCGGCAACCGGATTTCGAGCGCGACCCGTTTGGGTTGATGCGGCTTGCTTTGTCGTCATTCCCAGGCGTGACCCGGGGATCCCACATGGATGGCCGGGTGAGGCCCGGCCCAAGGAACACGGATGGCCGGGTGAGGCCCGGCCCAAGGAACACGGATGGCCGGGTCAGGCCCGGCCATGACGCGTTGACAGCGTCGCTGCGACCTTATCGGATCGTGTTCTAGGTGTTCATCGCGTCGAAGAACTCGCTGTTGTTCTTCGATTCCTTGAGCTTGTTGATGAGGAATTCGAGCCCGTCGACGGTGCCCATCGGCATCAGCACGCGGCGCAGCACCCACATCTTCGCCAGCACACCGCGCTCGACCAGCAGCTCTTCCTTGCGGGTGCCGGACTTGGTGATGTCGAGCGCCGGGAAGGTGCGCTTGTCGGCGACCTTGCGGTCGAGCACGATCTCCGAATTGCCGGTGCCCTTGAACTCCTCGAAGATCACCTCGTCCATGCGCGAACCGGTGTCGATGAGCGCGGTCGAAATGATTGTCAGCGAGCCGCCTTCCTCGATGTTGCGCGCGGCGCCGAAGAAGCGCTTCGGCCGCTGCAGCGCGTTGGCGTCGACGCCGCCGGTCAACACCTTGCCCGAGGACGGCACGACCGTATTGTAGGCGCGCGCCAGGCGGGTGATCGAATCGAGGAGGATCACCACGTCGCGCTTGTGCTCGACAAGGCGCTTCGCCTTCTCGATCACCATCTCGGCGACCTGGACATGGCGCACCGCCGGCTCGTCGAAGGTCGAGCTGATGACCTCGCCCTTGACCGAGCGGGCCATGTCGGTGACCTCCTCCGGCCGCTCGTCGATGAGCAGGACGATCAGGTAGACCTCGGGGTGATTGACCGCCAGCGAGTGCGCGATGTTCTGCAGCATCACCGTCTTCCCGGCGCGCGGCGGCGAGACGATGATCGCGCGCTGCCCCTTGCCCAGCGGGGTGATCAGGTCGATCACCCGGGTCGTCAGGTCCTTGCGCGTCGGGTCGTCGGATTCGAGCTTGATCTTCTCTTCGGGGTAGAGCGGGGTCAGGTTGTCGAAATTGATGCGATGGCGCAGCCGGTCGGGCTCGTCGAAATTGATGCGCTCGACCTTGACCAGCGCGAAATAGCGCTCGCCGTCGCGCGGCGAACGGATCTGGCCCTCGACCGTGTCGCCGGTCCTCAGGCCGAAGCGCCGCACCTGGTTCGGGCTCACATAGATGTCGTCGGGGCCGGGGAGGTAGTTCGCCTCCGGCGAGCGCAGGAAGCCGAAGCCGTCGCTCAGCACTTCGAGCACGCCGGTCCCCGAGATCGGCACGTCGTTTTCGGCAAGCT
This sequence comes from Allostellaceae bacterium, assembly GCA_035507475.1. Classification (GTDB taxonomy): domain Bacteria; phylum Pseudomonadota; class Alphaproteobacteria; order ATCC43930; family CGMCC-115725; genus DATARH01. The sequence goes on from DATJOB010000353.1 coordinate 1,592, forward strand.
GCTTGAGGATCGCGAACATCATGTCCTGCTTGCGCAAGGACGAGGCGTTCTCGATCTGCAATTCTTCGGCAAAGGCCAATAGTTCGGCGGGTGTCTTCCGCTTCAGTTCGTCGAGGTTCATGGAGCTTTCGTCACGATGAGGACAGGGATCGCCCGTCTGTGGTGCCCGACTCGTGGGAATCCGGTGGGCCGGTGGAGTTGGGAGTATGTCGGGAAGTATGAAGAGAGCCGGAGCCGGCTCGACCAATCCCTTACCCAATCGAGATATGCAAGTCAAACGCCTTTGCAAGGGCAAAGTGCCGCGATTGCTGGTGTTTTTTTCTCAAAACGGTTTGACCACGACCAGCACGACGATTGCGACCAGCGCCAGGGTCGGCAGTTCGTTGACGATGCGAAAGAACCGCGCGCCATGCGGCGGCGCACCGGCGGCGAATCGCCGGCGCCAATGTGCCAGGAGTGCATGGAACAGCACCAGGCCGGCGACCAGCGCCAGCTTGGCCCAGATCCAGCCTTGGCGCCAGTCGACGACGCCGGGGGTCGCCGCCAGCAGCCCGCCGAAAACCACGGTCAGGGCCAGCGCCGGGTGCATGATCCCGCGCAAGAGACGGCGCTCCATCACGGCGAAGACGCGGGCGGCATCGGAGCCCGGCGCCGCCTCCGCGTGGTAGACGAAGAGCCGCGGCAGATAGAGAAGCCCAGCCATCCAGGCGACGAACGCCACGATATGCATCGCCTTGAGCCAGGGATAGGCCACGGCAAGCATGCCGCTCACGGCGCCGCCTCGACCAGCTCGGCGAGCGCTTCGATGAAGCGCGGATCGGCGCCGACCGTCGGCACGCGATGATAGGCCGGCACGCCGCATTGCTCGGCGAGTCGCCGGTAGTCGCGATCGAGCTCGACCAATGTTTCCGAATGTTCCGATACAAAGGCGACCGGAGCCACCACCAGCGCGACGCGCTCCGCACCGGCTCGCCGGATCTCCGCATCGGTCGCCGGCCCAAGCCAGGCCAGCGGCCCGACCCGGCTCTGATAGCAGACGAGCCAATCGAGCCCGGGCCTGTCGAGCGCGGCGACGAGCGCGGCCGCGGTGGCGGCGACCTCGTCCGGGTAGGGGTCGCCGCGGCGTACCGTCTTCAACGGCAGCCCATGCGCGCTCAGCAGCAGGCGCAGCCGGCCGCCTCCCGCCGCGGCCACATCGAGCGCCCGTCCGATGCCGGCGGCGAGCGCCGCGATAAAGCCGGGCGCCGTCGGATATGACCTCACCTCCCGCGTCGGCACCGCCAGGCCCTGGCGCGCCGCCTCGCGCCGCCAAACATCGAGCGAAGACTGCGTCGTCGTCGTCGAAAACTGCGGATAGAGCGGCAGGCAAACGACCTCATCCGGCCGCCACGCCTTGACCGCGCTGACCGCCGCGCCGGTCATCGGCCGCCAGTAGCGCATCGCGACAAAGCAGCGCGTGCCATCGTCGAGCCGCGCCTCGAGAGCGCGCGCCTGCGCCTCGGTGTTGGCGAGCAGCGGCGAGGCGCCGCCGAGGTGATCGTAGATATCGGCCGCCACCGCAGCACGGCGCCACGCGATAAAGCGGGCGAGCGGCAGGCGCAAGACCGCGGGCAGACCGATGATCGCCGGATCGCTGAACAGGTTCACCAGAAACGGCCGCACCGCCGCCGGCGAATCCGGCCCGCCGAGGTTCATCAGAACGACCGCGCGGCGGGCCATGCGGGGGCTACGAATCGGCGAGCAGCCGGGCGAGCGCGGCGACATGCTCGGGCGGAGTCTCCGGCAGCACGCCATGCCCGAGGTTGAAGACGAACGGGCCGCCGCGCAGTGTATCGCGCAACTCGACGACGGCGCGTCGCATCGCATCGCCGCCGACCGCGAGCAGCAGCGGCTCGAGATTGCCCTGCACCGCGACGCGGCTCTGCAACCGGTCCCGCGCAAAGCTCGCCGGCACCGCGGCGTCGAGGCCGATTGCGGCGACGCCGGTAGCCGCCACATAACGCTCGTAGCCGAGCCCGGCACCGCGCGGGAAGCCGATCACCGGCACCTGCGGAAAGCGTTGTTGCAGGCGCGCAACAAGCGCGCGCGTCGGCTCGATCACCCAGCGCTGAAAACCCTCGACCGAGAGTGCGCTCGCCCACGAATCGAAAAGCTGCACCGCCTCGACCCCGGCCTCGATCTGCAGCGCGAGAAAACCGAAGGTCGCCTCGACGATTCGCTCGATCAGCGCGGCAAACCCGGCCGGGTCGCGATAGGCGAGGCTCCTGACCCGGTGAAAATCGCGGCTCGTTCCGCCTTCGATCATATAGGTCGCGACGGTCCACGGCGCCCCGGCAAACCCGATCAGCGCGGTCGCATCAGGCAGTGCCGCAGCCACACGCCGTACCGTCTCGCCGACCGGCGCCAGCATTGCCATGTCCGGCGCGCGAAGCTCGGCGATGCCGCTCACCGGCGCAAGACGCGGACCGCTCTCCTCATACGCCAGCGGCTGACCGAGGGCGCGCGGCACCAGCAGGATGTCGGAGAAGAGGATCGCGGCATCCATGCCGAACCGCCGGATCGGCTGCAAGGTTGCCTCCGCCGCCAAAGACGGCGTCAGGCAGAGGGTCAGAAAGTCGCCGGCCTGCGCGCGCAGCGCCCGGTATTCCGGCAGATAGCGTCCGGCCTGGCGCATCAGCCACCAGGGCGGCCGCGCGGTCGTCTGCCCGGCGAGCACCCGCAGCAACGGTTTCGTCGGGGGGGTCAAGACCGCGCGCATCGCGACCTCCTTCTTGTTCTTCATAAAGGAGTCTTTAAAAGAGGTGGTAGTGGTAGCGCGGCGCGAATCGGGGATTAGATGGCGTCCACGAGTTATCCCGAATCGCTCGGTTGCGGCCAACGCGACCCGCAAAATCGGGATAAGCTGGCAGATCATCGATCAGGCGGGCCTGTCGGGCGGTGCGAAAAACACGCAGTACGGGGATGAAAAGAACGATGCCGCTTTTCCACCTTCCTGCGTCGGACCCTGCGCCCGGTGTTTCACCCGGCAAAACCGGTGCAACAGGCGGTGCGGCTGCGGGGATGGAATCGCCGGCCTGCCGGGGCGAGGCCGGGTTATCCCCGGGAGCCGCCTTGCTTCCCGTTACCGGTGTGGACAGCCATGGGCGCCGGGCCATGCGGCCCTGGGGCAGGCGGTCGTGCTGACCCGCTTTCATCTTCATCTCGTCTCCGATTCGACCGGCGACACCGTGCATTCGGTGGCGCGCGCCTGCCTCGTGCAGTTCGACGAGGCGCAGGCGATCGAGCATGTCTGGAGCATGGTGCGTACCCTGGGCCAGCTCGACCGGGTGCTGGTCGGGGTCGAGGCCAATCCCGGCATCGTGCTCTATACCCTGGTCAACGACACGTTACGCCAGGCGCTGCAGGAAGGCTGCCGCCGCCTCCAGGTGACGACGATCCCGGTGCTCGACCCGGTGCTCGGCGCGCTGACCGCGTTTCTCGGCCGCGAGAGCCGCGGTCTGCCGGGAAAGCAGCACCTGCTCGACAACGAATATTTCGCGCGCATCGACGCGATGACCTTTGCGATCAATCATGACGACGGCCAGTCGAGCTGGGGCATCGACGATGCCGATGTCTGCCTCGTCGGCGTCTCGCGCACATCGAAAACACCCACCAGCCTCTATCTCGCCAATCGCGGGGTCAAGGCGGCAAACGTGCCGTTCGTGCCCGGCGTGCCGCTGCCGCCCGAGCTGCTCGCGGCAAAGAAGCCGCTGATCGTCGGGCTCACCAACGATCCCGAGCGGCTCATCCATCTACGCCGCAACCGCCTCTCGATGCTCGATCACAACGGCGAGACCGACTATACCGACATCGAGGCGGTGCGCGCCGAGGTGCGCGAGGCGCGGCGCATCTTTGCCGAGCAGCGCTGGCCGGTGATCGACGTCACCCGCCGCTCGATCGAGGAGACCGCCGCGGCGATCTACAAGCTCCTGGCACGGCGCCACGGTCTTGACGCCTGAGCCGCTGGTCCTCGCCTCCGCCAGTGCGGCACGGGCGGCGCTGCTGCGCGCCGCGGGGATTGCGTTCGACATCGACCCGGCGGCGATCGACGAGGCGGCGGTCAAGCGGCAGTGCCGTGCCGACGGCTGCGACGCGCCGGCTTGTGCCGCGCTCCTCGCCGAAGCCAAGGCGCGGGCTGTCGCACAGCGCCACCCCGAGGCGGTGGTGATCGGCGCCGACCAGATTCTCGTCCTCGGCGACGAGTGGTTCGACAAACCGCAAGACCGCGCTGCTGCGGCAGCACAGCTCCGCCGGCTGCGCGGCCGGGCGCATAGGCTGGCGACGGCGGCCTGCGCGGTGTGCGGTTCCGAACTCCTGTGGCGCGCCGAGGCGGCGCCGAAACTGAGCATGCGGCGCTTTGGCGACGCCTTCCTCGCACAGTATATTGCCGCGGAGGGGGATGCCGTGCTCGGCGCGGTCGGGGCGTACCGGGTCGAGGGCAGGGGGGTGCAGCTGTTCGCGCGGATCGAGGGCGATCATTTCGCGATTCTCGGCCTGCCGCTCATCGAGCTGCTGGCGTTTCTGCGGCGGCGCGGCATCGTCGCCGAATGAGGACGGGCATGCCGATCAGCGGCGCGGCGCGGATCGCCGGCATCATGGGTTGGCCGATCGCGCATTCGCGCTCGCCGGCGCTGCACGGGTTCTGGCTGGCCGAGCACGGCATCGACGGCGCCTACGTGCCGCTTGCGGTGCCGCCGGAGCGGCTTGAACAGGCGTTGCGCGCATTGCCGGCGCTCGGCTTTCGCGGCTGCAACCTGACGATCCCGCACAAGCAGGCAGCGCTCGCGGCGATGGACCGGGTCGATCCGCTCGCCCGGCGCATCGGCGCGATGAACACCGTGGTGGTGGCCGCCGACGGCGCGCTCGAAGGCAGCAACACCGACATCTTCGGCTTTCGCGAGAACCTGCGCGAGCAGGCGCCGGCCTGGGATGCCGCAGCCGGGCCCGCGGTCGTGCTCGGCGCCGGCGGCAGCGCCCGCGCGGTGGTCGCCGCGCTGGGCGAGGCGGGGGTCCGGGAGGTTCGCCTGGTGAACCGCACGCTCGGCCGCGCGCAAGCGCTGGCGCGCGAGCTGGCGACGCCGGGGACGCGGATCTCGGTTCATCCGTGGTCGGCGCGCGCCGAGCTGCTGGCCGGCGCCGGCCTCCTGGTCAATACGACCAGCCTCGGCATGGAGCGTGCGCCGGCACTGGAGATCGACCTCGCGGCGCTGCCCGATGACGCGGTGGTCGCCGACCTAGTCTACGTCCCGCTTGAGACCGGGCTGCTGCGCGCGGCGCGGCGCCGCGGGCTGCCGGCGGTCGACGGGCTCGGGATGCTGCTGCATCAGGGGCGGCCGGGCTTTGCCGCGTGGTTCGGCAGCGAGCCGCAGGTGACGCCGGCGCTGCGCGCCGCGCTGCTGGCGACGTTCGACCCGCCGCGCCCGTGAGCCGATGATCGTCCTCGGCCTGACCGGCTCGATCGGCATGGGCAAGAGCACCGCGGCATCGGTGCTGCGGCGCCTCGGCGTGCCGCTCCACGACGCCGACGCCGAGGTCCACCGCCTGCTGGCGCCGGGCGGCAAGGCGGTCGCTGCGGTCGAAGCGGCCTTCCCCGGCGTCAGCCGCGATGACGGCGGGATCGACCGGCGGCGGCTTGGCGAGCGCGTCTTCGGCAACCCGCCGGCGCTGCGCCGGCTGGAGCGGATCCTGCACCCGATGGTGCGCGCGGCCGAACGCCGGTTTCTGGCGCGCGCCCGCGCCCGGCGCGACAAGCTCGTCGTGCTCGACATCCCGCTCCTCTACGAGACCGATCGGATCGACCGGGTCGACGGTGTCCTCGTCGTCTCGGCGCCGCCGCGCTTGCAGCGTCAGCGGGTATTGCGGCGAGCCGGCATGACGCCGGCGCGTTTCGCGGCGATCGTCGGCGCGCAGCTGGCCGACCGCGAAAAACGGCGGCGCGCCGATTTTGTCGTCGACACCGGGTTGAGCCGGGCCGCCTCGGCACGCCGGCTTGCAGCGATCGTCAGGCGCGTGCGCCAGGGGGAATGGAAGCCGAGCCGGCGGTTGCGGCGACTGAGGGGGAGGGTCGCATGCGTGAGGTCGTAGTCGATACCGAAACCACCGGGCTCGACCCGACGCTCGGCCACCGGATCGTCGAGATTGCGGCGCTCGAGCTGTTTCACCACATGCCGACCGGCCGGCGCTTCCACTGCTACGTCAATCCGGAGCGCGACATGCCCGAAGATGCCTTTGCGGTGCATGGGCTGAGCGCGGAGTTTCTCGCCGGCCATCCGAGTTTCGCGGCGGTCGCCGACGAATTCCTCGCCTTCGTCGACGGCGCGCCGCTCGTCATCCACAACGCCGAGTTCGACATCGCCTTTCTCAACGCCGAGCTGGCGCTGCTCGGGCGGCCGCCGCTCGCGGCCAGCTTTGTCGACACGTTGGGCATGGCGCGTCGCCGCTTTCCTGGTTCGCCGGCCAGCCTCGACGCGCTCTGCCGCCGCTTCGCGATCGATCTGACGGCACGCGACAGGCACGGCGCCGAGATCGACTGCAGCCTCCTCGCCGCGGTCTATATCGAGCTGCTCGGCGGGCGGCAGCCCGGTCTCGACTTCGCCGCCGCGGAGCTCGCCGGCGGCATGGCGATCGCGGCGC
>DATJOB010000354.1:0-5059 GCA_035507475.1 Allostellaceae bacterium
CCGACGAGGATCGCGCCGGCGCGGCTCAGCCGGCGCAGGACGAAGGCGTCGGCGGCGGCCGGCGGGCGCTCGGCGTCGATCGTCGACCCGGCGAGGGTGACGAGACCGGCGACGTCGAACAGGTTTTTCACCGCGAGGCACGCCCCGGCAAGCGGCGGCAGCGTCTCGCCCTGCGCGCGCCGCCGGTCGATCGCCGCCGCTTCGCCGAGCGCGCGCTCGCGGGTCACCGCGGTGAAGGCGTTGAGCGCCGGGTTGCGCGCCTCGACATGAGCGAGGACGCTGTCGACGATGGCCGAGGCCGTCGCCGCCCCGTCGCGCACCGCAGCGGCGGCGGCGAGCGCGTCGAGCGTAGCCAGCGCCCGGTCGCTCATGGGATATCGCTCATGGGATGAAGACCGGGGCGGGCTCGGTCTCCGCCGGCAGCGCGAATGCCGTCACCAGCGCCGCCATTTGCGCAATCCGCTCGAGGTTGAGGACGACACCCGGGCGGTGCGCCGGGTCGAGCGGTAACCCGACCAGCCGGGCCGCGGCATCGACATAGGCTTCGGCGTCGAAGGCAGGATCAGCCATCTTCCTCTCCCGCATTGCAGACGGCCGGCGACGCAACCGGCGTGCCATGCGCGCCGCGGCCGGGCGCGTCGAGAATAGCGCCGATGCGACAGCGTCGCGCCGCTTGATGCCAAGATGGCGATACGCTTGCATGGCCCGCGCGTCGCGACGGATCAACCACCGCATGTCCCTGAGCCTCGACTTCACCACCCTGCGCCGCGCCTATCGCGGCGGCACGCAGACGCCGCTTACGGTCGCCGCCGAGGTGCTGGCACGCATCGCGGCGGCCGGCGACGACCACGTCTGGATCACGCGGGTCGCGCCCGAGGCGCTGCTCGCCGATGCGAGAGCGCTCGCCGAGCGGAGCGATCCCGAGGCGCTGCCGCTGTTCGGGCTGCCCTTCGCGATCAAGGACAATATCGATGTCGCCGGGCTGCCGACCGGCTGCGGCTGCCCGGCGCTCGACCGCGCGGCGGCGGCCTCGGCGCCGGTCGTCGAACGGCTGCGCCGCGCCGGGGCGCTCTTCGTCGGCAAGACCAATCTCGACCAGTTCGCGACCGGGCTGGTCGGCACGCGCTCGCCCTATGGCGTGCCGCGCAACCCGTTCGACGCCGCCTATATCCCCGGCGGGTCGAGCTCGGGCTCGGCGGTCGCGGTCGCCGCGGGTCTCGTCAGCTTTGCGCTCGGCACCGATACGGCGGGCTCGGGTCGTGTTCCGGCCGCCTTCGGCAACATCGTCGGGCTCAAGCCGACGCACGGTCTGGTCAGCACGCGCGGCGTCGTGCCGGCCTGCCGCAGCCTCGATTGCGTCTCGATCTTCGCGCTGACCGTCGAGGATGCGGCCGCCGTGCTCGACATCGTGCGCGACGGCGACGAGGCCGACCCGTCATGGCGGCGGCCGCCGCCGGGCTTTGCCGCGATGGGCCGGGTTCCGCCGCGCTTTGCCTTCGGCGTGCTGCCGACGGCCGAACGCAGCCACTTCGCCAGCCCGGAGATCGCTGCGCTCTACGACGCAGCGATCGCGCGGCTTGCGGCGCTCGGCGGTACGCCGGTCGAAATCGACTATGCGCCGTTCCTCGAGGCCAACCGCCTGCTCTATCACGGCGCCTGGCTGGCCGAGCGGGCCGCCGCGATCGATGCCGCGACCGGCGGGCGGCGCGCGGTGCTGCACCCGGTGCTCGCCGGCATCCTCGATGGCGCGCGGGCGATCACCGCCGCCGACGCGTTCGCCGACCGGCAGCGCCTCGCCGGGCTGCGCCGCGCGACCGAGGCGGTGTGGCGGCAGGTCGACCTCCTGGCGCTACCGACCGCCAGCACGACCTACCGCATCGCCGAGATCGCGGCCGAGCCGGTGGCGCTCAATGAGACCCTCGGCCGCTACACCAATTTCTGCAACCTCCTCGACCTCGCCGCGCTTGCGGTGCCGGCCGGGCTTCGGCGCGACGGGCTGCCGTTCGGGGTGACCCTGCTGGGACCCGCCTTCCACGACCCGCTGCTCGCCGCGGTCGGCGCGGCGCTGCACGCGGCCGCCGGCCTGCCGCTCGGCGCCACCGGGGTGCGCCATCCCGGCCCCGGCGAGCCGACGCCGGGGGCGACTTTCCCCTATCTGCCGATCGCCGTCGTCGGCGCCCATCTTTCCGGCGAACCGCTCAACCGCGAACTGGTCGCGCTCGGCGCCCGGCTGCGCCGCGCCGGGCGGACCGCCCCCTGCTACCGGCTCTATGCGCTGCCCGACGGCCGGCGACCGGGGCTGGTGCGCCGCGCCGCCGACGGGGCGGCGATCGAGGTCGAGGTGTGGGATGTGCCGAGCGCCGCGGTAGGAGCGCTGCTCGCCGGCATCGCGCCGCCGCTCGGCCTCGGCACGGTGCGCCTCGACGACGGCAGCGAGGTTTGCGGCTTCCTCTGCGAGGCGCACGCCGTCGAGGGAGCCCGCGACATCAGCGCCTATGGCGGCTGGCGCGCCTGGCGGCGCGCGGCGGGAACCTAGCCGCCGCAGCGCGTCATTCGCCGGGCTCGGCCACCGCCTCGTCGGACAGCGTAACCGTGGCCGACTGACCCTGCATCTGGAAGCCGAGGCAGATCGCCGCGATGATCGCGTAGCCGAGCGCGACCGGCAGCGAGTTGCCGATGCCGAGCGCGGTGCCGTTGATGACGCCGAAATAGGCAAGCACCGCCGCCCCCGCGGCATAGATCGCGGCGCGGTCAAAGCGGCGGTCGATGATGAACGCGGCGGTCGCGCCGAGCATCAGCCCAGTCAGCGTGCCGCCGCCGCCGAACAGTTCGAGGCCGCGATAGATGACGCCGTGGCCGGCGAGCTTCTCGACGCCGACTTGCGCCGCCGAGGTGCCGGCGGCGGAGAGCGCCCCGTCGATCTGGTTCTGCGCCCAGGAGGCGATATTCGGCAGCATCGCCAGGATCACCGCCGGAGCATGCCGCGCCGGCGTCGATTCGAACGCCTGCGCGCCGATCACCAGGCCGATATAGAGCAGGATCGGCAGGATCGAGACCAGCGGCACCACCGCCAGCAGCAGCGCGGTGAGCCCCAGAAAGCAGACCAGCGCGATGACGACCCCGGTCGCCAGCGAATAGCCGATGCGGCCGCCGACCGCCTTCCAGCCGGGATGACCGATATAGACCGCGGGCGGGAACGGCGAGCCGAGCAGCGCGCCGGCAAGCGCGCCGATGCCGTCGGCCAGCAGCACCCGCCGCAGATTGTATTCGTCGCCCGCCGCGGCGGCGCTCTCGACGTTGTTCATGCCCTCGGTGAAATTGTAGATGCCGAGCGGCACCGCGATCACCAGCAGCGGTCCGATATCCTTAAGGCCGCTGATAAAATCGAAGGATGGGATCGGCAGGTGCACGCCGAATTTGGCGAGGGCGCCGGCGACGGCATGCGGATCCATGACGACGTCGAGACCGGTCAGCGTCGCGATCCAGCCGAGCACCGTGCCGATCACCACCGCGGCGAGCCCGCCCGGGACCCCGCCCGGCAGGCGCACGCCGGCGCACCAGCTGACCAGGATGATCGCCAGCGAGATGAAGGCGAGCCACGGCACCTGCCAGCTGAGAAACGCCGGACGCATCGAGATGAAGGCGATCGAGATGCCGGCGAGCGCGCCGAGCATCGCCGCGCGCGGTGTGTATTTGCGCAGCGTCGGGCCGACGAAGGCGCCGAGCAGGATCACGCAGCCGATGATGAAGGCCCAGGCGAGACCGGCCTGCCAGGCAAGGATCGGGTCGCTCGTCTTGAGGTAGGTCGGCAGCATGACGAGGAAGACGACGATGAACATGTGCGGCACGCTCGGCCCGTAGGGCAGCGCCGTCACATCGACGCGGCCTTCGCGTCGCGACAGGCTGTACGCGAGGTAGGCGTAGTAGAGATTGCCGATCGGCAGCGCGATGCCGAGCGCCGGCAGCACCCGGCCGAACACGATGTCGTCGGGCATCTTGACGACGCCGAGGCAGAGCCCGGTCAGCACGATGACGTTGAGCGCCACGTTGGTGAAGAGGCCGAAAAACCCGTTCCAGTCGCCCGGCACCCACCAGCGGGTCGCGGGCGATGTGGCGCTGACCGTCATCGTTTCCCCCTTGCCTAGCTTGCCGCGCCCAGTGCCGCGACGACCGCCTCGGAGCGGCCGACCCAGCCGAAAATGCCGCCTTGCGCCCGGATCATCCTGAGGCCGATCTCCTGGAACTCCGGGAAGTACGAGCCGACGCAGTCCTCGAGCACCAGGCAATCGAACCCGCGATCGTTGGCCTCGCGCACGGTGGTGTTGACGCAGACCTCGGTGGTGACGCCGCAGACGATCAGCTGGCGGATGCCGCGATGCCGCAGGATCGCCTCGAGATCGGTCGCGTAGAACGCGCCCTTCCCCGGCTTGTCGATCACCGGCTCGCCGGCGAGCGGATAGAGCTCGGGGACGATGTCGTGGCCGGGCTCGCCGCGCACCAGCAGCCGGCCCATCGGCCCGGCGTCGCCGATCGCCAGGCGCGGATTGCCGCGCGCCTTCTTGGCGGGCGGCAGATCGGCGAGATCGGCGCGATGGCCTTCGCGGGTGTGGATCACCGCGAGCCCGGCGGCGCGCGCCGTCGCAAGCAGGCGCCGGGTCGGCGCGATGGTGCGCCGCAGCTCGCCGACATCGTTGCCGAGCGACTCGCCGAACCCGCCCGGTTCGAGGAAGTCGCGCTGCATGTCGATGATGACGAGCGCCGCCTCGGACGGCTCGAAGGCGAAATCGTATGGCTCGGCGCCGATCAGCGGCATCAGCTCCCCCACTCCTGCCGCAGCGACAAGCAAAACCGCGGCCAACTCGCCGGCCGCCGGAGATGCAGCCGGCGGTTTCCTGGTGCGGAGCGACCTCGCCCAACGAGCGTTGGCCTGTCAGCGCCCGAGCGACCCCCGCAGCGCCTTGTCGAGGACCGAGCAATTGGCGTTGCCGCGCGCAACCTACCGCCTGCAGTTTCATCGCGGCTTCACCTTCCGCGACGCGTTGGCGCTGGTGCCGTATCT
>DATJOB010000355.1:0-5652 GCA_035507475.1 Allostellaceae bacterium
TAAGCCGGGACGAGCGCGGCGGGGTCGCCGACATGCAGGTGGACCGCGGCGATCCCGGTGACGCCGTTCGCGTGGCCGAGCCATTCCGGCCGGCGCACCAGCTCCGGCGTCAGCTGGCCGCAGACGAAGCAGTCGAGCCCCGGCGTTTCCTCGGGCGGCAGGGTGAGCAGGCTGAAGCGCGGCGTGACGCTGCCCTCGGGCAGTTCGAGCGCGCGGCCGAGCGCGCGCGGAGTGCTGGGGTGGAGGCCGCCGGCGGCGAGCGCCGTGCGGGTCGCCTCGGCGTCGCGCTCCGGCGCGAAGGCGACCGACATCGCGCCCTCGCGCCGCGCGAGGAACGTCTCGAGACGGCGCGCGTGCTCGTCGCGCTCGACAAAACCGAGGAGCTCCAGATAGTCGCGCGCGAACATGATGCAGTAATTCGCGGTGCCCTGGCCGATATGGCGGCCGCGCGGGGTCGGGGTGAAGCCGAGCCGCCGCCAGTTGGCGTGCGCCGCTTCCAGGTCGCGCACCGCGACGATGATGTGGTCGATGCCGGCGATGCCGTTGCTCATGGCCCCTCCCCGCGCTAATCACCGTCAGTATAGGCGTTGGGGGACGAATGCGGGGGCTGTTGGGGATCGCGGCGCTGTTGCTGCTCGCCTGGGCGATCAGCGAGAACCGCTGGCGCGTGCCGCTGCGCGTTGTCGCCGTCGGCGTGCTGCTGCAGGTCGTCCTGGCGCTGGTGCTGCTCAAGTTCCCGCCCGCGGCCAAGGCCTTCCTGCTGCTCAACGATGCGGTCGAGGCGCTGCAGAAGGCGACCGACGCCGGCACCGGCCTCGTCTTCGGCTATCTCGGCGGCGCGCCGCTGCCCTTCACCGAGAGCCACCCCGGCGCCGCGTTCATCTTCGCCTTCCGCGCGCTGCCGCTGGTGCTGGTGATCAGCGCGCTGGCGACGCTGTTCTTCCATTGGGGCGTGCTGCAGCTTGTGGTGCGCGCCTTCGCCTGGGTGCTGCGCCGCTCGGTCGGGGTCGGCGGGCCGCTGGGCCTCGGCGCGGCGGTCCACATCTTTGTCGGCCATATCGAGGCGCCGCTCCTCATCCGCCCCTACCTGCTGCGCCTCGAACGCGGCGAGCTGTTCGCGCTGATGAGCTGCGGCATGGCCGGGATCGCCGGCACGGTGATGGTGCTCTACGCCTCGATCCTCGGCCCGGTGATCCCCGACGCGCTCGGCCACATTCTGGTCGCCGCGGTGATCAGCACGCCGGCGGCGCTGGCGCTCGCTGCACTGATGGTGCCGTTCCACCCGGACCCGTCGGCGCCGGCCGCGCTGGTGCTCGACGACCCGCCGGTCAGCACGATGGACGCGATCGCCAAGGGGACGCGCGACGGCATCGTCTTCCTCGCCAACATCATCGCGATGCTGGTCGTGCTGGTGGCGCTGGTCAGCCTGGTCAATGCGGCGCTCGGCCTCCTGCCCGATCTCGCGGGAGAGCCGCTGACGCTGCAGCGGCTGTTCGGTTTCGCGTTCCGCCCGGTGGTCTGGCTGATCGGCATTCCGGCCGGCGAGGTGGCGACCGCGGCGCAGCTCCTCGGCACCAAGACCGTGCTCAACGAGTTCGTCGCCTATATCGACCTCGCCAAGACGCCGGCCGACCAGCTCGACGCGCATGCCCGGCTGGTGATGACCTATGCGATGTGCGGCTTCGCGAATTTCGGCAGCCTCGGCATCCTGATCGGCGGGATGGGCGCGATGGTGCCGGAACGCCGCGCCGAGATCGTCGGCCTCGGCCTGCGCTCGATCCTCTCGGGCACGATGGCCGGCTGCATGTCGGGCGCGCTGGTCGGGATGCTGGTCTAGCGGGCCGGGCTACTCGATCAGCAGCGCCTGCGCCCGCGCGCGGAATTCCGGCGACAGCGCCGCCGGCCGCCGCGCGTCGAGATCGAGCTGCACGCCGTATTGCCCGAGCCGGGCGACCTCGCGACCGTCCGCCACGGCGCGCATCACGTGCAGGAAGCGCAGCGACGAATTGCCGAGATGGACGATGCCGCTGCGCGTCGCGAAGCTCTCGCCGGCGCCGAGCGCGCCGGCGATCCTGAGGCGCAATTCGAAGGTCGAGAAGCCGCGCCGTCCGGTCTTGATGAAATCGGCGGTGAGGCCGATCCGCGCGCCGCTCTGCACCGACGCGTTGGTGAAGCTGTGGACGAAGCCGCCGAGGCCGAGCCGGCCGAACTCGTCGAGCTCGCCCGGCTCGACCCGGCCGGCGGCCGACGGCACGAGGCGCGACAGCTCGGCGGGTTCGCCGCGCGGCTCGAATTCCGGACCGTCCCAGGCCGCGAGGCGATCGGCCGGAAGACCCGCCGCGACCCCCTCCCAATGCCCGTCGACCCAGGCGGTCGGCTCACCGCTCGCCGAATCGACGATGCGGTGGCCGAGCCGCAGCGCGTCCGCCCCGCCGAGCGCCGCACTCTCGATGTGGAACGCGCTACCGGCGCGCAGCTCGCGCAGGAAGCGCACGTCGTAGCGCCGGACGAAGCCGCCGCGGCGCAGCGTCTCGACAAGGCCGAGCCGATCGGCAAGCGCCGCCTCGGCGAGCCCGACGCGGTGGAAGTAGTAGGCGATGGTGAAGTGCTCGGTGACGTCGCATTCCCAGGGTGCGACGCTGCCGCGATAGGTCTCGGTCCAGGGTGCCATGCGGTCCTCGTGCTGCCGACCGCCGCGATCCGGACATTCCGCGCGGCGCCGGTCAAGCCCGCCGCGCCCGACGGGTCACTTCAGCTGGTCGGCGACCTTGTCGAGACCGGCCTGGACGCAGGCCTCGTCCAGCCCCGGCGTGCCCGAGACGCCGGCGCCGCCGATCACCTCTTTCCCCAGCTTGATCGGCAACCCGCCGGGGATCGCGATCACGTTGGGCAGCGTCACCTGCTGATGGACCACCGGGTCGTTGTCGGCGTAGCGCTCGGCGTATTCGCTGGTCGCGATGCGGAAACTGCGCGCCGTATAGGCCTTGCGCCGCGCGTTTTCCATCGTATGCGGCGCCGCCGCGTCGCCGCGCAGCGCAACGACCGTGTCGCCGGCGCGGTCGACGACGACCACCGAGATGGCATAGCCCTGCGCGGCGCATTTCTCCATCGCGCCCTGCGCGATCGCCAGCGCCACGCCGAGCGACAGGTCCTTGTGGGTCAGGAGCTGGGCCTCGGCCGGCGCCGCGAGAAGGCAGCCGGCCGCCAGCCCCGACAGAACTCCGCGCATGCTTCTCCTCACGGCTTGATGTAGCGGTCGATCGTCCGGCGGCGGAACAGCCAGCGCCCGTGCTCTCTGGCCATCTCGTCGTTATAGGCGCCGCCCGAGCCGATCATCGGCCCCTGCGGCGTGTTTTCGACCGTCGTCCAGTTGGAGCGCACGGTCGCCGCGTCGCCGTCGAGCGCGATAACGATGTTGGTGACGTGGTGGATCGCGCGCGGCGTCGGCGACGGGCGATGCGCGCGCAGCCCGGCGGCGAACTCGGCGATCGCGGCCCGCCCGGTCGCCGCGCCGAACGCGGTCTGCCAGGTGCCGTCCGCGGTGAAGAGCGCAGCCATCTCGGCGAAATTGCCGTCGTCGAGCGCGAAGCAATAGCGCGCCAGCACCTCGCGGATCGCGTCCTTGTCGTCAAGCGCACCCGGCATCCTCGCCCTCCCAAGCCGACGCCGCCGAGTGTAGCATGACCGCAGAAGCAACCCCGAGGCGAGGAAGGCAGCCATGCAGATCGAGGCCGCCGTGTTCAGGAAGCCGCACGAGAAGCTGACCATCGAGACGGTCGAGCTCGACGCGCCGATGCCGCGCGAGGTGCTGGTCCGCACCGTCGCCACCGGGGTCTGCCACAGCGATCTCCATGTCGTCGACGGGGTCGGGCGCTGGCCGCTCGACAGGCCGATCGTGCTCGGCCACGAAGGCGCCGGGATCGTCGAGGCGGTGGGCGACGAGGTGACCACCGTGCAGCCCGGCGACCATGTCGTCGCCTGCCTCTCGGGGTTTTGCGGCAACTGCCCGCAATGTCTCTCGGGACACCCCAATCTGTGTACCGGCGGGATCGTCGCGCGCAAGGAGAGCGAGCGGCCGCGCCTGTCGCAGGGCGGCCGGCCGCTGCGCCAGTTCATCAACATCTCGTCCTATGCCGAGAAGATGCTGCTGCACGAGAATTCGCTGGTGAAGATCGACCCCGACCTGCCGCTCGACAAGGCGGCGCTGGTCGGCTGCGGCGTGCTGACCGGGGTCGGCGCCGCGCTGCGCAGCGCCGGGCTCGAAGCCGGGCAGAGCGTCGCGGTCTACGGCTGCGGCGGGGTCGGGTTGTCGATCGTCCAGGGCGCCCGGATCGCCGGCGCGCGGCAGATCATCGCGATCGACCAGTTCGGCCAGAAGCGCCAGATCGCGATGCGCGTCGGGGCGACGCATTTCGTCAATTCGAGCGAGGGCGACCCGGTGAAGGCGGTGCGCGAGCTGACCGGCGGCCTCGGCGTCGATCATTCGTTCGAGGCGGTCGGCAACGCCACCCTCTGCCGCCAGGCGATCGAGAGCCTGGCGATCCGCGGCACCTGCACGATCGTCGGCGTGCTGCCGCCCGAGGCGACGATCGAGTTCCCGTGGATGGCGATCCGCCCCGAGTGCAAGGTGCAAACTTCGCGCATGGGCTCGAACCGCTTCCGGATCGACATCCCGCACTACCTCGAATTCTACAAGCAGGGGCGGCTCGACCTCGACGCGATGGTCACCAAGACCGGGCGCCTCGGCGACATCAACGAGGCGTTCCGCGCGATGAAGGCGGGCGAGGTCGCGCGCACCGTCCTGATCTTCGAGTGACCGGGCGAGTGACCGGCCGAGTGACCGGGCGATCGCCCGGCCGATTGACCGGCGGCTTGGATGAACGGCACGATGCGGCCCTGATGCCGCAACCGCGCGCCGCCGACGATTTCAAGACGATCCGCGCCCGGATCGAAGAGCTGCGGCGCGAGCGGCTGCCCGAGCCCGCGGCGCCGAGCGTGCCGGCCGCACCGCTCTTCGGCCATCGCGGCCCCTGCGCCTGCGGCCTCGCGCTCTTCCTCGACGAGTGCGACGGCTCGTGCAAGGCGTTCAACGGCGTGATCGAGGATTGAGGAGCCGTCGATGCTGAAGACGACGCGCGACATGGTGATGCCGACCGCGATCACCGGCTCCTATCCGCGCCCGCTCTGGTACGACCAGAACCTCGACGGCCGCTCGTTCAAGGCGGCGATGGGCGATTCGATGTTCCGCGAGCAATACATCGACGCGGTCGCCGCGATCATCAACGCCCAGGAGGCCGCCGGGCTCGACATCGTCACCGACGGCGACAGCCGCTTCGACCTCAATGTCGGCGGCAAGTCGTGGTTCTTCTACCCGATCGAGCGGTTGGGCGGGATCAGCGGACACCGCTCGACCTCGCGCGGCTGGATGGGCCGCCACGGCTTGAAGCCCGGCCACATCCTGTGGGAGGTGCAGGAGGCCTACCAGCCGGCGATCGTCCGCGACAAGCTGACCCGCGGCCCGCTCGAATACGGCGCCGTCTGGCAGGTGGCGCAGCGGCTCACCGACAAGCCGGTCAAGTTCGGCGCGATCTGCGCACCCGGCATCGCCTCGATGCTGTGGGACGAGCACTACCGCGACGACAAGGCGCTGGT
>DATJOB010000356.1:0-8887 GCA_035507475.1 Allostellaceae bacterium
GAGATCGGCCGCCAGGCGGTCAACGTCCAGATCAGCGGCGTCAACCGCCCGGCGATCCCGGTCAACGTCTACGGCATCGGGCCGAGCGTCAGCTATGCGCTCGACGTGTTCGGCGGCATCAAGCGACAGGTCGAGGCGCAATCGGCGCTCGCCGACGTCAGCGATTACCAGCTCGCCGCCGCCTATCTGGCGCTGAGCGGCAACATCACCGGGCAGGCGATCACGATCGCTGGGCTGCGCGCCCAGATCAAGACGATCGGCGAGATCCTCGCCGAGGACCAGAAGAACCTCGACCTCGTCAAGACCGCACAGGCGGGCGGCACCGCGACGATGGTCGACGTCACGACCGCGCAGACGCAGCTCGCCAACGACCGCGCCCTGCTGCCGCCGCTGCGCCAGCAGCTGAGCGTGGCGCGCGACGCGATGCGGGTCTTCGTCGGCAAGACGCCGGCCGACTGGTCGCCGCCCGATTTCGACCTCGCCGACCTCAAGCTCCCGCCGGTGGTTCCGGTGAGCCTGCCCTCGGCGATGGTGCGCCAGCGCCCCGATATCCTCGCCGCCGAGGCGCAGCTCCACGCCGCCGCGGCGCAGCTCGGCGTCGCCACCGCCAACCTCTACCCGAATTTCAGCCTCAACGCCGCGTTCGCCCAGGAGGCGACGCAGATCGGCAACCTCGGCGGGGCCTATGCCGGGTGGAGCGCCTTTCTCAACATGAGCGCGCCGATCTTTCACGGCGGCACGCTGCACGCCCAGCAGCGCGCCGCAAAGGATGCGCTCGACGCCGCCTGGGCCGCCTATCGGCAGACCGTGATCCAGTCGTTCGGCCAGGTCGCCGACCAGCTCCAGGCGCTGGCGCATGACGACGAGGCGGTGAAGACGCAGCTCGCCGCGCTCGCTTCGGCCGAGCAGGCGCTGCGCCTCGCGCGGCTCAGCTACCAGGCCGGCAACTCGACGCTGCTGCAACTCCTCGACCCGCAGCGCCAGCGCGAACAGGCCCAGCTCGGCGTCGTGCGGGCGGAGACCCAGCGCCTCTTCGACACGGCGCAGCTGCTGGTCGCGCTCGGCAGCGGCTGGTGGAACACGCCGCCCGCGCTGCCGGGGCCGCAGCCCGACCCGCACGCGCTGCTGCCCGGCTCGCCGACCGCCGCGCCGGCCCTGCCGCCGACCGCGGCGCCCGACGAGGGGCCGTTCTGGGAGCGCTGGTTCAAGTCGTAGCGCGGCACGCGAGCGGCGGGTTCCGCTCGGTCACTTGTCGAGCCAGACGTCCTCGAAGCGCCAGCCGTTGTAGATGCTGTTCGACATCAGCATCACGCCCTTGACCTCGGGCCGCCAGCAGGTCGCCGAGCGGATGTGGTAGAGGATCGGCCGCACCACGCGGCGCTGCAGGTCGGCGTCGAGCTTCCACACCATCTCGCGGCGCTTCTGCGGGTCGGTTTCCATCGACTGCTCGTCGACCCGCTTGTCCCAGTCGCGGTCGCAGGTATGCGTGTAGTTGCGGTTCGAGTCGCACACATAGTTCTCGTAAAAGTTCTGGTCGGGGTCGTCGAGCCCGCTGCCGACTAGGCTTTGCGCCATCACGAAGTCCGACCGCACCAGCTTGGGCAGCCACTGCGCGGTCTCGACGAGGTCGAGCTCGAGGTCGATCCCGATGCCCTTGAGCTGGTCGGCGAGAATCGCCGCCGGGTCGCGGTAGAGCGACAGGTTGCGCGCCGAGATCTTGACCGCCAGCCGTTTGTCGGGGCCGTAGCCGAGCTTCCTCATGAGCTCCTGGGATTCGGCGCGCGACTTCGCGACATCCGGGCCGTAGCCGGGAATCTGCTGGAGCATCTCCTGCGGCATCGCCCACTGTCCTTCGGGACCCGGCAGCATCGCCCCGCCGATGTCGCCCTGCCCCTCGCCGAGGATGTCGACAAAGGCGCGGTGATCGATCGCCAGGGCGATGGCGCGGCGCAGATCCAGATTGTCGAATGGCGGCTTTTGCGTGATCAGCAGGTTGGGCGCGACGTTCTGCGGGGTGATCTCGCACTGCGCCTGCGGCATCTGTGAGTGGATGTCCTTCAGCATCGGCACCGTGACCTCGTAGGGAAAGGTCATGTCGAAATTGCCGGCGACAAAGGCGAGGAGCTGGGTCGCGCGGTTCGGGATGATCGTCCACTCGATGGCGTCGAGATAGGGACGCCCCGGCTTCCAGTAATCGGGGTTGCGCACGACCTTGATCGACTGGTTCGGCTTGAACTCGACGAACTTGAAGGGGCCGGTGCCGATCGGGTGCTGGCGCATCTGCGAGGCGCCGACATGGCACGGGTAGACCGGGGTGAAGCCCGAGGCGAGCAGCGCGAGGAACGAGGGCTGGCGCCGCTTCAGGTGGAAGGTGGCCTGCAATTCGCTGTCGGCGGTCACTTCGTTGAGGTTGAGCCACCAGGCCTCGCGGGCATTGAGGCGCAGCTTGTCGGCGACCTTGCCCTGCAGCAGGTCCCAGGTGCACTTGACGTCGGCAGCGGTAAACGGCTTGCCGTCGTGCCATTTGACGCCCGGGTGCAGCTTGAAGGTGAGCTCGGTGCCGTCGGCGTTCCACGACCAGCTGTCGGCGAGGTCGGGGACGATGTCGTCGAGCGAGTTCTGCTTCTTGTGCGGGTCGAAGACGACGAGGTTGTTGAAGACGCCCATCATCGGCGCGACGATCGAGATCGTGCCCTCCTCATAGATCGACATGTTGGAGGGACTGTCGCGGTGATAGATGCGCAGCGTGCCGCCCTGCTTTTGCGCGGCGGCGGCGCCCGACAGAAGGCCGAGCACGGCAGCAGCCGCCACGGCCCGCGAAAAAAGGTGCATGCGTCGCCTCCCCGTCGCAACCTTGCCGATCTCAACCTTGCCGGCATTGCCCTGCCCGGCTAGCCATACTAACCGGCGAAACGAGGTCGGTGGTGAGCGATTTTGCAGGCCTGGGCGCGGCGTTCGCCAGCGGCGAGCTCTGGCAGATCATCGCGCTGTCGCTGACCGTGAGCCTGTCGGCGACGGCCGCGGCGACGTTGCTCGGCCTGCCGCTCGGCGCCGCGCTGGCGATCTGGCGGTTCCCCGGGCGCGGGCTGCTGGTGGTCGCGGCCAACGCGCTGCTCGGCCTGCCGCCGGTCGTGGTCGGGCTCGCGCTCTACCTGCTGCTGTCGCATGCGGGGCCGCTCGGGCGGCTCGGCCTGTTGTTCACGCCGGGCGCGATGGTCGTCGCCCAGACGATCCTGGCGCTGCCGATCGTTGTCGCGCTGGCACACCGCGCGGCCGAGGAGCGCTGGCGCGCGTATGGCGATGCACTGATGGATCTCGGCGCCAGCCGGTGGCGCGCACTGCCGGCGATCGTCGCGATGGCACGCGAGGCGATGCTGACCGCGGCGCTTGCCGGCTTCGGCCGCACCGTCTCCGAGGTCGGCGCGATCATCATCGTCGGCGGTAACATCGCCTTCTACACGCGGACGATGACCACCGCGATCGTGCTCGAGACCGGCATGGGCAATTTGCCGCTGGCGCTCGGTCTGGGCTTGGTGCTGATCGGCCTGACGACGATGATCTGCGCCGCCGCCTTCGCGTTGAGTGGGCGCGCGATAAACCGCAAGGGTGGTGCCTAGCGATGCGGAAATCCTGGTTCGGCCCCGGCGTGTTGCTGTGGGCGGCGCTGGTCTTATCGCCCGCGGTGCCGGCCGGCGCGGTGGAGACGATCGTCCTCGCATCCACGACGTCGGTCGACAATTCCGGGCTGCTCGGAGCGATCCTGCCGCAATTCACCCGCGAGACCGGCATCGCGGTGCGGGTTCTGGCGCTCGGCACCGGCCAGGCGCTCGACACCGCGCATCGCGGCGACGCCGATATCGTGCTGGTTCACGATCCCGAGGCGGAAGCCGCTTTCATCGCCGCCGGCGACGGCGTCGAGCGGCGGCAGATCGCGTGGAACGACTTCGTGATCGTCGGGCCGACCGGCGACCCGGCGCACCTCGCCGGCGGCCATTCCGCGGTCGCGGCGCTGACCGCGATCGCCGCGGCACGGGCGCCTTTTGTCTCGCGCGGCGACAAGAGCGGCACGAACGCGCTCGAGCTGCGGCTGTGGAAGGCGGCGAAGATCGATCCGCAGGCCGCCGGCGGCGGCTGGTACAAGGATATCGGCGGCGGCATGGGACAGGCGCTCAACGCCGCGGCTGCGATCCCGGCCTATACGCTGTCTGATCGCGGCACCTGGATCAGCTTCAAGAACAAGGCGCAGTTGCGCATCGTCGTCGAAGGCGACCCGGCGCTGCTCAACCGCTACGACGTGATCGAGCTCAGCCCCAAGACCCATCCGGACGCAAAGCTCGCAGCCGCGCACCGGCTGGCGTCATGGCTTGAAGGCGCGGGCGGGCAGCAGGCGATCGGCGCCTATCGGCTCGGCGGCGAGGAGCTGTTCCACCCCTCCGCCGCCGCGCCCAAATAAAGCGCGGTCGAAACGACTGAAGCGGGTCACCAGTAGCGCCAGTGCCACGCGCCCCAGTAGGCATGATGGTACCAGCCCCACGGCCGGGCATACCCCCAATGGGCGTAGTGCCAGCCCCATGGCCGGCCGTAGCCCCAATAGGCGTGCGCCCAGGGCCGCCAGCAATGCCAGCCGCAGCCGTTCCACCAGCACGCGGCATCGGCCGGATGCGCCAGCAGCAGGCCGGCGACCAGCAACGCCGCAACGGTGCAGAGAATGAGTTTCATGGCGTCCGCTCTCTCGGGTTTGCCAGGGGACGCCGTCAGATACGCAAACGCGGCGCGAAACGGTTCCGTCCTGCGCCGCGCCCGATCGCGAAATCGACGTCCCGAAGGCTTTCGCCTTCAGGCCGCCGATCCCGGATCTACTCACCCTTGAAGGGGCCGGATCACCAGCCGCGCCACGGGTGGTACCACGGATGCCAATAATGCGTGCAGTGCAGCACGCCGTACGCACCCCGGTAGCAATAGGCGTTGGCCGGAGCCGCGGTCGCGGCGCCGAGCAGCATCACCACCGCCAGGGCGCTCAGAAGCGTTTTCATGACAGTCACCTTCAGCAACCAAACTTGACCCCTGGAAAACGCACCGCCCCCGTACATGTTCCCGAAAAAATCTATCTACGTCAGATAGAAAGATCTCCGTGCCAATCGCTTACGCGGCGGCGAGCTGGCGCGGGCGGTAGATCGAGAGATGCGCGGTGCGGACGATCGGGGTGGTATTGTTGGCGACGATCAGCGCGTCGAGATCGACGAAGAGGTGCCCCTTGCGCTCGTAATTCGCGGTGACGCGGGCGCGCACGCCGAGCGAGTCGCCGATGCGGGCCGCAGCGAAATGCTCGATCTTGCTGCCGACATGCATCCAGGGGCCGAGCGTCACGTTGCGGTTGAGCGCGAAGTTGCCGATATGCGGCACCAGGACCGGGTGCAGCAGCCCCTCGGCGAGATAGAGCGGCGAGGTTTCGCGCACGTCGGCGACATATTGCGCGACGAGCTCAGGGGTCACGACCAGCGGCTCGATGCCGAGCCAGGTGCCGACCGCGAGCGAGGTCTCGTCGGCGGGCGGCCGGCTCGGGCGTTGCGCAACATCGCGAAACTCGGCGAGCGCGGGCGGCGCAAGCCGGTCGGGCAGCGCCGCCGTTCCCGTCGCGCAGACGACGCCGCGGGTTTCGAGGCTGATCTCGAGCGAGCCGTCGCGCTCGGTCGCGGTGACGGTGACCTGATCGCCGTCATAGACCGGTTTCATGAACCGGCACTCGGCGGTGCCGTGTTCGAGCCAGTCCCGCCCCCAGCGCTGAAGCGGCAAATGGCTCATATAGGCATAGACGATGGCCCCCGGGACGAGCCCCCCGCCAAAGCCGAATTTTCGCGCGACCGCGTCGTCGTGGATCTTGTTCTCCGAGGCCTTGGCGGTGTTGTAGGCCTCGACATGGTAGGGGGCGAGCGCTGACATCGTCATTCCTTTGTCCAGAGAGGCTCTAGTCGAGCGGGTGACGAACCCAAAGATTGGGTTCTACATAAACCGCGTGGTCCTGTTCGAGCGAGACGTGGACCGGGCTGAGCGCGCCCGGCACGATCGCCGGGCCGGATGCGTCGAACGGCAGCCCGGTCCAGCTGCGCCACTCGGCGATCGTCCCGGCGACGACCATGCTGCGCGATGCGACCTTGACGATCTTCGCCCCGGCTTGGACATGGGTGCGTATCCACGGGTCGAACGGCAACCCGTCCGTCCGCCGGCGCGCGCAATAGGCGGCGAACGGCGTCGCCGGCTCGTGCTCCTTGGCGGTCGGGCGCAGCGGCGCCCACAGCTCGCGATAGCCCAGCCGCCGGATGTTGTCGCGCATCGCCGCCAGCATCAGCCGCGAGATGCCCTGTCGCGCCAGGCGCGGGGCCACCATGATCTCGAGCGCGCTGACCGCGTCGGGCGGGCGCTGCACGGCGTGGTCGTCATGCGCCCAGCGGATCACCGCATCCCAGCCGCCATCGGGCAAATCCGCCCGGCCCGGCACGTCGCGGAAGGCGAAGGGCACGCAAAACGCCCGCGCGACCGGCCGGTGCGGCGCGTCGCGATCGACCGCGACCAGCGCGTAGTCGAGATGGCGGACGAGGGCCGCATCGCCGTAATAGAGCGCGCCGGCAGGGTCGTGACGCATGAATTCCGGCACCGCCGACTGGATTTCCGGGGCGAAGACCTCGTGCCGCAGATCGGGCCGCGCGGCGAGCGTGGCGACGACCAGCCGGTCCGGGTCGAAATTGTCGGTCATCGCGGGCGAAACGCAGCGATCTCGTCGGGTGACCCCACCGCGTCGAGATTGCTTCGTTGCAGCGCTCCCGGCAATGACGGCGTCGGCTAGGCCTCGCCGGCGATGATCGCGTTGATCTTGTCGAGGTCCTCATGGGGTTGCTCGATGCCCGAGCGCTCGACCTGCAGCAGCATGCCGACGCGGCTGTCGCGCTGCCCCCAGCCGCGGGTCATCGCCTCGGTCAGCTCCTCGAGCGCGAGGTTGGCGAGCCGCATCGGCACACCGACCTCCTTGCCAAGCCCGACCGCGAGCGACACGTCCTTGTGGAGAAGGCGCAGCGCGAAATCCGCCGGGTCGTACTGCCCGGCGAGGAACTTGCCCATCCGGTCGAAGGTGCGCGGCCGGCCGGTGGCGCCCTGGCGCACCGCCTCCCACAGGTCGAGCGGCGAGACGCCGGCCTTGATGCCCATGGTGAACACCTCGGCGAGCGCCACGTTGAGCACCGCGCTGGTGCAGTTGTGCACCAGCTTGGCGATCGTGCCGGCGCCGATCGGCCCGATATAGCGGGCCTGGTCGCCCATTGCGCCGAGCACCGAGCGGTGGCGGTTGAACTGTTGCTCGTCGCCGCCGACCCAGATCGCCATCTTGCCGCTCGCCGCGCCGCTCGGACCGCCGCTCACCGGGGAATCGAGCATGTAGAGGTTCTTCTCGGCGAAGGCCGCGTTGATCTTGCGCACCACCGCGACCGAATTGGTCGACATGTCGAAGAACGCGGTGTCGGGCTTCATCCCCTCGATGAGGCCGTTCGGCCCCAGCGCCACCGCCTCGACATCGGCCGGCACCGGCAGCGAGGTGAACACCACCTCGCTCTGCTCGCCGACCGCTTTCGGGCTGTCCGCCCAGGTCGCGCCGTTCGCCAGATAGGGCTCGGCCGCGGCCCGCCGCAGGTCGTAGACGATGAGCTGATGGCCGGCCTTCTGCAGGTTCGCGGCCATGCCCTTGCCCATCATGCCAAGCCCGATGAAACCGACCTTCATGCTCTCCTCCACTCATCCTCTGCCGTCATGCCCGGGGTTGTCCCGGGCATCGACGGGATCGTGCGGTTGCAAGGCGTGGATGGCCGGGACAAGTCCGGCCATGACGATTACCGGTGCTCGTCGCGGTGCCGGAGCTCGTTGTTGACGCGGCGGTCGCCGGCGAGCCAGCGCGCCAGCTCGCTATGCGCATCGGCGCGGCGCAGCGCGGCGATCTCGTCGGCGTCGGGCGGATCGCAGGTGAATTCGAGGATCATCCCGTCGGGCGACATCGTATAGAGCGACTTGCAGTAGCCGTGATCGGTCACGCGGAAGGTCTCGCCGGCGCGCTCCAGCCGTGCCGTCAGCTCGTCGAAGGTCGACGCGGCGACCTTGAGCGCGAGATGGTAATGGCTGCCCACCTTCGGCGGCGCTTTCGCCTGGGTGAGCGCGTACATCTCCGGGTCGGCGAACTGGAAGAAGGCGAGCGCGCCGCCGTCGGCGAGACCGAAGAAGGTGTGGCAGAAATCGACCTCGCGGCCGAGATCGGCGCGCCAGGTCCGCTCGCACCAGGTGGCGACCAGCGGGATGCCGAGCACGTCCTCGAGAAACCGGCGGTTGGCCTCGTGGTCCTTGACCACGTAGGCGCTATGGTGGAGGCGCTGCGGCAGCTCGCCGAGCAGCGTCGCCGCACGCTGCGGCCGGGTCTCGATCGTGTCCATGCGGGTCCTCCCGTGATGCGGCGGAAAGCATATTTCCCCGCCGACTCGCCCGCAATCGCTAACGGCCGGTAACGATTGGGTCAGACAATCCGGCGATGCTCGACACCCCCCAAGGCTCTTGGATGACGATCGTGGCCGATGCAACGCTTCCCGCCGGGACCGGCGTCCCGCCGACGGTGTCTTGGATGCAGGTGCTCAAGATCTGGTGGCTGATGACCTGGCGGGCGACGCTCGGCGGCGCCCTCACCGGGCTGGTGATCGGCCTCTTCGCCGGCATCGTCGCGGCGATGCTCGGCTGGCCGCCGGTGACGCGCACGATCGTGTTCGTGCTGCTGGGCGGCGCGGCGAGCGTCGTCTGGCGCGTCGTCGCGGTGCGCATGGCGCTGACCAAGCGCTATTCGCCGGCTTGAACCGGGATGGTC
>DATJOB010000357.1:0-10981 GCA_035507475.1 Allostellaceae bacterium
CTCGATCCACCCGCATATGGTCGGGACGATCGTCGTCAAGTGAGGCGCGAAGTGAGGCGCGCGGGCGGCGGCCGGCGGCGCGTCACGGGCGGAAGAGCCGGCCGCCCCTGGTGGGTCGCGGCACGCCGGTCGTCGTCGGCAAGCTGAGCGGCAGGCCGCGGACCGAGCGGATCGCGAGATAGGCGAAGGCCTGCGCCTCGAGCGCGTCGCCGTCCCAGCCGACCGCCTCGACCGGTCGCACCGGAACCTCCAGCAGCCGCGCCAGCGCGGCCATCAGCGCCGGGTTGTGGCGGCCGCCGCCGCACACCACGAACTCGCGCGCCGGCTGCGGGAAATGCACGCGCCCGGCGGCGACCGCGGCGGCGGTCATCTCGGTCAGCGTCGCCGCGCCGTCGGCCGGCGACAGCCCGTCCGGCGCAAACGCCGCGAAGGCGTCGCGGTCGAGCGACTTGGGCGGCCGCCGCGCGAAGTAGGGCGCGGCGAGGAACGCCGCGACGCGGTGCGGGTCGGCGCGGCCGCTGCGTGCCAGCGTGCCGTCGAAATCGGCGCTCTGCCCGGTGTGGCGGCGCACCCAGTCGTCGAGCATCGCGTTGCCCGGCCCGGTGTCGAAGGCGAGGATGCGCCCGGCGCCGCTGCCGTCGCCGATCCAGGTGACGTTGCCGACGCCGCCGAGGTTGAGCACCGCGAGCGGTTTCGGGAGCGCCGCGGCGAGCGCGGCATGGTAGAGCGGCGCGAGCGGCGCGCCCTCGCCGCCGGCGGCGACGTCGGCGCTGCGGAAATCGGCGACCACGTCGCAGCCGGCGAGCCGTGCCAGCCGTGCGCCGTCGCCGATCTGCCAGGTCCGCCGGCGCTCGGGCTCGTGCAGGACCGTGTGGCCGTGAAAGCCGATGAGGGCAAAGCCCGCCTGCGGGTGCCGCCGGCGGAATTCGGCGATCGCCGCGGCATGCAAGGCGGTCAGCTCCGCCTCGATCGCGGCGACCGCGCCGGTCCCGCCCAGCACGCCGCGCAGCCGGTCGCGGAAATCGGCCGGGTAGGGCACGGTCAGCGCCGGTCCGGCCGCGACGCGGTCCGCGCCGTCGCTGGCGAGCGCCGCGACATCGATGCCGTCGAGCGAGGTGCCGCTCATCAGCCCCAGCGCGCGGCGCAGATTCCCCCGCGGTTTTGTGCTAGATGACGCCGCCATGTCAGCCAGATCGCCCTTTCTCCAGGCCGCGCAGGAGCGCGGCTACATCCACCAGTGCACCGATCTCGACGCGCTCGACGAGCGCCTGCGCGGCGGCATCGTCACCGCCTATCTCGGTTACGATTGTACCGCCGACAGCCTGCATATCGGCCATCTCGTCGGGATCATGCTGCTGCGCCTCTATCAGCAGAGCGGGCACAAGCCGATCGCGCTGATGGGCGGCGGCACGACCCGCATCGGCGATCCGTCGTTTCGCGACGAGGCGCGCCCGCTCCTCAGCGACGACCAGATCGCCCGCAACATGGCCGGCATCCGCCAGACCTTCGCCAAGTTCCTCCGGTTCGGCGACGCGCCGAGCGACGCGGTCATGGTCAACAACGCCGACTGGCTCGACGAGCTCAAATACATCCCGCTGCTGCGCGACATCGGCCGTCACTTCTCGGTCAACCGCATGCTGACCCAGGACAGCGTCAAGCTGCGGCTCGAGCGCGAGCAGCCGCTGACCTTCCTCGAATTCAACTACCCGATCCTGCAGGCCTACGATTTTGTCGAGCTGTCGCGCCGTTACGATTGCGTGCTGCAGCTCGGCGGCTCCGACCAGTGGGGCAACATTGTCGCCGGCGTCGAGCTCGGGCGGCGCGTCGTCAACAAGACGCTGTTCGGGCTGACCACGCCGCTGATGACTACCGCGTCCGGCGCCAAGATGGGCAAAAGCCTCGGCGGCGCGGTGTGGCTCAACGCCGACCGGCTGAGCCCGTACGAATACTGGCAATACTGGCGCAACACCGAGGACGCCGATATCGGCCGCTTCCTCAAGCTGTTCACCGAGCTGCCGCTGGGCGAGATCGCGCGGCTCGAACGGCTCGCCGACGCCGAGGCCAACGAGGCAAAGAAGGTGCTGGCGACCGAGGCGACGGCGCTGTGCCATGGCCGCGCCGCGGCCGAGGAGGCGGCGAAGACCGCGGCGGCGGTGTTCGGCGCGGGCGGCGACGCCGCGGGGCTGCCGCAGATCGGCGTCGCGCGCGACGAGCTGGCGCGCGGCGTGCCGGTCTTCGAGCTCTTCGTGCGCGCCGGGCTCGCCGCCTCGAACGGCGAGGCGCGGCGCCTCATCAAGGGCGGCGGCGCGCGGCTCAACGATGCGGTGATCAAGAGCGAGACGCAGCCGGTCTCGCTCGACGACCTCGATGCCGCCGGCCACGCCAAGCTCAGCGCCGGCCGCAAGCGCCACGTGCTGGTGCGCGCCGAATAGCGCGGCGCAGCAACGGTTGCAGCGCTAGGGCGACGATTTGCCGGCCGGGTCGGGGCCCGGCGGCGCCGCTGGCGGCGGGGGGAGCGGCTCGGCCTCGGCGGTGCCGAGGAACGGGTCGAACAAATGGCGCAACAGGCCGGGGGTCAGCGCGCTCAGCGGATTGACCGTCACCGTCGGGTCGGCGCTCGACCCGAGAACCTTGAAGCTCGCGGCAAAAAGCCCCTGACCCTCGCCGCCCATCAGCACCGAGCCGATCACCGGGAAATTGCCGAGCACCGAGTTGAGCGTGTAGGCGGGGGCCAGGGTACCGTCGATATCGATCCGGTCCGTGCCGGGGTCGAGCCAGCCTTTGGCGGTGATCCCGAGGGCGCCGCCGTAAACGATCAGCCGCGACAGCGAGACGCGGCGGTGCGCCAAGGCAAAATCGGCGCGCAGCGTCTGGAACGGGATGCCGGACCCGGTCATCATGCTGGTCAGCCCGTCGAGCGAGGCGAGCGACAGCAGCCGCGCCAGCGCCGGGGCGCGCACCAGGCTGAAACCGCTGCCTTCCAGATGGGCGCGCAGCGTGCGGTGCCCGTCCACGTCGGCCAGCGTGCCGTCGACCGCGAGATGGCCGCCGACCACATTGTCGGCCAGCCCGAAGAGGCTGAGGACGGCGCCGAGGTCATCCGATTCCGCGTGCAGCCGCTGGCCGCCCAAGCTCAGCGCCAGGCGGTGTTGCTGCCCGGGGCCGAGACGGCTGTCGACCCGCACGCTCTGCCACTGGCCGCGCTCGCGCAGCAGCGAGGCGCTCACCTCGTGCGCCTCGCGGTGCGGCCCGAGCAGCAGCCGCCCGATATGCGCCTCGATCGCCAGCGGCGCGGGGTTGTCGGGCGTGTCGTCGTCGAGCGCGTGCTTCACCTGCCGGCCGAGGTCGAGGCGCGGCCCGCGGATATCGGCGCGCCAGCCGCCGCCGGGGCGCCGCGTGACGGTGCCGGCGACGTCGCTGTCGGCAAGTGCGAGGCGACGAATGTCGACCCGCTCGACGCTGCGCGTGTCGCGGTCGAGCGCCACGCCGAACCGCGTGTCGAGGCCCGGCGCCTTGATCTCGATCTGCGGCTCGCCGACGATCGCGTCGTCGTCGAGCTCGGCGTTCAGCCGCGCGGTGCCCGGCACTCCGGCCGGCTTCTTCCAGCCGGCTTCGTCGCAGGCCAGGCTTGCCGCGGTGAGGTCGACCAGCGCCGCGACGGTGCTGTGTTGCCCGCCCGCGGGCACCGTGTAGGTCAGGTCGACGCCGACCGGCCCGGCGAGGCGGTCGCCCATATCCCAGCCGAGCCGCGCGCGCGCCTCGTCGTCGAGCGTCATCCCGACCCGGTAGCGGATGCGCGGCCCGCTCTTCGGGTGGAAGTAGAGGTTGCCGTCGAAGGTCGCCGGCGTCGCGTCGAAGCGCCCGCCGCCCTCGACATGGGCGCCGGTGCGGCCGAGGGCGAGCGTCAGGGTCGCGTCGGTCAGGTTGCGGTCGAACGCGATCTTGCCGTAGGAGGCGCCCGACAGCGTTGCCTTGGCGCCGTAATCGACCGCGTCGAGCTTGAGCTCGGCGAGCAGCGGCAGCTTGAAATGGACCTGCGCGTCGACCTTGCCGCCGACCCGCGCCGGGTCGATCCCGGCATCGTGCGCATAGCGCAGCGGCTTCGAGTCGATCACCTCGAGCGCGTCCTGCAGCGGTCCGGCGATCCCGACATCGACGCTGAGCGTCTCGACCGGCGCGCCGATATCGACGATCGACATGCTGCCGCTCGTCGTCTTCAGCGACTTGATCGCGCCGCCGGTCACGGTGAAGTCGATGCGCCGATCGCCGATCGTCGCGGTGCCGGCGACCTTGCGCGCCGGCGGCAGGCCGGCGAAATAGTCGACGGTCAGGTCGTGGAACCGGATCGTGCCGTGCGGCTCGCCGAAGGCGACGCCGAGCGTCGTCGGGTCGACCGCCACGCCGAGCTGCACCGCCAGTTCGTCGACCGTGCCTTCGGGGATGTTGTCCATCACCCAGCGCCGCCCGCCGGGGCTGACCGCGCGCGGCCACAGCGCCCCCGCGCGGCCCACCGGGACATGGCTGAGGCTGATGTCGAGCGCGCCGTCGAGCGGTGCCGGCGGGGTCGCAGCACGCCCGAAGAGCTGCGGCTGCAGCCCGTCGAGCCGGCCGCCGAGCGTTACGGTCGTGCCGCCATGGAGGTCGAAGGCGAGCCGTTCGAGGCGCAGCTCGGCGCGCCCCGGGTCGTAATCGGCATGCAGCTCGCCGCGCGCCACGGCGAGCCTGCCGCCGGCGAGCAGGTCGGTGGCGATCGCGCCCTCGCCGAAGGCCAGGTCGAGCCGGCCGCCCTCGGCGCGGCCGGCGGCGAGGTCGACGCGCAGGCCGAGCGTGCCCGACACCGGAAATTCCGCCTGAGCGAGCGGCGCGAGGGCCGGCGCCAGCGGCGCCAGCGCGACGGGATCGACCCCGTCGGCCGCCAGCTGAAGGTCGAGGCGCTGGGTCGCCGCGTCGACGCGGTAGGTGGCGTGCAGCTCCGGGCTGCTGGAGCCGACCGCGATCGCCACCGACAAATCGCCCGCGGCGCCCGCGATGCTGCGCTCGAGCGTCGCCGCCGCCCGGTCGGCGCGCCACACCCGGCCGCTCGGCCGGTCGTCGACCACGATCGTCGCATCGCGCACCGCGATCCGGCGCAGCCGACTCCACGGCGCGCCCGGCCGCGGCGGGCCGAACAGCGCGAGCGCGCCGTCGAGCGTCATGCGGTCGTCGGTTGCGGCCGGGTCGCCGATGCGCAGGCTCAGCGCGCCGCTCGCGTCGCGGCGCAGCGCCACGGTCGGGCGCTCGACGACGATCCGCGTCGGTTCGAGGCGGCCGGCGAGCAGCGCGCCGGCGCTGAAGCTCGCCACCACCTCGGGCAGGCGCGCCAGCCGCTCGCCGCCGGGCAGCGACAGCCGGACGTCGCGCACCCTGAGGTCGAGCTGGTGGGTCTCGCCGTCGATCGCGATGCTGACCCCGGAGAGCGCGACGCCGAGCCCGGCGCCCGAGCGCTGCAGCGCCGCCTCGACATAGGGCGCCAGCCGGTCGAGCTCGACCGGGCCCT
Organism: Allostellaceae bacterium; assembly: GCA_035507475.1. Classification (GTDB taxonomy): domain Bacteria; phylum Pseudomonadota; class Alphaproteobacteria; order ATCC43930; family CGMCC-115725; genus DATARH01. The sequence continues at coordinate 5,537 of DATJOB010000357.1, forward strand.
GCAGCAGGCGCCAGATGGTCGCGGCGGCGACGAGGATCGTGACCGCGGCGAGCCCGCCGAGCCATCCCAGGAGGCGATGCGCATGGTGCCCGACATGCTGCACCGCGGTCCGCCGCGGCGGTGCGCGCCGCCGGCGGTTGACAGGCGGGGGCAACGCACCGGCGCCGGCCCCGGCTTGACCGGGGCGAGGCGGCGCGCGAGTGTCGCCGCCCTCGCCGGAACCGCGCGATGACGCTGCTATCGCTCCTCTCCCCGGAAGCCGCGCTGCCGCTTCCCCTGCCCGCCGATCCGCGCCAGCTCGAGCTCGGCCGCGAGGCCTGGCGCGCGGCGCTGGCGGAGGCCGGCGCCGACGCCGCGAGCGCGGCCGCCACGCGGTGGAGCGCGACGCCGGCCGGTCGGCGCCTGCTCGACGCGGTCTTCGGCAACAGCCCGTTTCTCGGCGCCGTCGCGGTGCGCGAATGGCGCTATCTGACGCTGCTGGTCGAGGCCGGCGCCGAGGCGGCGTTCGACGCGGCGCTTGCCGAGGCGGGCCGCGTCGCGGCCGAAGAGCGCGGCGCGCTGATGCGGCGGCTGCGCATCGCGCGGCGCCGCGTCGCGCTCTGCGCCGCGGTCGCCGAGCTCGCCGGCGCGTGGAGCCTCGAGCGGCAGATGGCCGCGCTGACCCGGTTTGCCGAGACCGCGCTCGATGCCGCCCTCCATCACCTGCTCGCCGATTTGCCGGGCACGCCGTTCGCCGCTGCCGCCGAGCCGCAGGACAGCGGGATCATCGTCCTCGGCCTCGGCAAGCTCGGCGGCGCCGAGCTCAACTATTCGAGCGATATCGACCTCGTCCTGCTTTACGATCCGGCGCGCGCGCCGCCGATCGCGCACGACGCTCTCCATCTTTTCTGCAATCGGCTCGGCCGGGAACTGGTGCGCATTCTCGACGAGCGCACCGGGGATGGCTACGTTTTTCGCACCGACCTGCGGCTGCGCCCCGATCCGCGCTCGACCCCGCTCGTCATGTCGGTCGGCGCGGCGCTCGCCTATTACGAGAGCGTCGGCCAGAACTGGGAGCGCGCGGCGCTGATCAAGGCTCGCCCGGTCGCCGGCGACCGCGCCGCCGGGCGCCGCTTCCTCGACGAGCTGCAGCCCTATATCTGGCGCAAGCATCTCGACTTCGCGGCGATCGCCGACATCCATTCGATCAAGCGACAGATCCAGGCGCATCGCGGCGGCGGCCGGATCGCGGTGCTCGGCCACGACATCAAGATCGGCCGCGGCGGCATCCGCGAGATCGAGTTCTTCGCCCAGACCCAGCAGCTGATCTGGGGCGGCCGGCGCCGGGCGCTGCGCGTCGGCGGCACCTGCGCGGCGCTGGAGCGGCTCGCCGCCGAGCGCCGAATCGGCGCGGAAGACGCCGCCGTGCTGATCGACGACTACCGCTTCCTGCGCCGCCTCGAGCACCGGCTGCAGATGGTCGACGACGCGCAGACCCACCGCCTGCCGGCGACCGCCGAAGGGCTCGCGCGGCTCGCGACGTTTCTCGGCTACCCCGACGCCGCGGCGTTCACCGCGGCGCTCGTCGGCCATCTCGAATCGGTCGAGCGGCATTATGCGCAGCTCTTCGAGGAGGCCCCGAGCCTCGCCGGGCCCGGCAACCTCGTCTTCACCGGCGCCGAGGACGATCCGGGGACGCTCGACACCCTGGCGCGGCTCGGCTTCGCCCGGCCGGGCGAGGTCGCCGCCGCGGTGCGCGACTGGCATCACGGCCGGATGCGCGCGACGCGCAGCCAGCGGGCGCGCGAGATCCTCACCGAGCTGGTGCCGGCGCTGCTCGCGACCTTCGGGGCGACCGCCTCGCCCGATGCGGCGCTCGCCCGCTTCGACCGGTTCCTGACGCGCCTGCCGGCGGGGGTGCAGCTGTTTTCGCTGTTTCACGCCAACCCGGGCCTCCTGCGCCTCGTCGCCGACGTGATGGCGGAGGCGCCGAGCCTTGCCGATGGCCTGGCGCGCCGCCCGGCACTGCTCGATGCGGTGCTGGCCGAGGATTTTTTCGCGCCGCTGCCGGAGCGCGCGGCGCTCGCCGCCGAGCTTGCCGAGCTGGTTGGCGGCAGCCGCGATTTCGCCGATACGCTCGACCTGTTGCGCCGCTGGGCCAACGAGCGGCGCTTTCAGGTCGGCGTGCAGCTGCTGCACCGCACGCTCGACCCGGCCGCCGCCGGCGGCGCGCTCGCCGATATCGCCGACGCCGTGCTCGGTGCGCTGCTGCCGGCGGTCGAGAGCGATTTCGCCCGGCTGCACGGCACCGTCCCGGGCGGCGCGGCGGCGCTGCTCGCGATGGGCCGGCTCGGCAGCCGCGAGATGACGCTCGCCTCGGATCTCGACCTGATCCTCGTCTACGACGCGCCCGACGGCGTCGAGAACTCGGCCGGCGACAAGCCGCTCCCGGTCCCGGCCTATTACGCGCGGCTCTGCCAGCGCCTGGTCGGCGCGCTCACCGCGCCGACCGCGGAGGGCCGGCTCTACGAGGTCGACCTGCGGCTGCGGCCGTCCGGCGCGTCGGGGCCGGTCGCGACGAGCCTCGCCGCCTTCGCCCGCTACCAGCGCGAATCGGCGTGGAGCTGGGAGCACATGGCGCTGACCCGGGCGCGCCCGGTGCGGGGCGCGCCGGCGCTCTGCCGGGCGATCGAGGCGGCGGTCGACGTGGCGCTGACCGCGCCGCGCGACCCGGTCCGCCTCGTCGCCGACGTCGCCGACATGCGCCGCCGCATCGCCGCCGAGCACCCGAGCCTCGGGCCGTGGGACCTGCGCTACCGGCGCGGCGGGCTGGTCGAGCTCGAATTCGTCGTGCAGTACCTGATGCTGCGCGAGGCGGCGGCGAATCCCGCGGTGCTGCGCCGCGACATCGGCGGCGCGCTGCAAGCGCTCGGCGGCGCCGGCATCCTCGAACCCGCCGCGGTCCAGGCGCTCGACGACGCGCTCGCGGCGCTGCGCACCGCGCGCCTCTTCCTCACCTTGCTGTTCGACGGCACGCCCGATCCGACCGTGCTTGCCGGGCCGCTCGGCGCCAGCCTGGCGCGCTGCGTCGGGGCGATTGACTTCGCCCGGCTCGACGCGGATATCTCGGCGGCCTGCGCCGTGGTCGCCGCCTGGTACGACCGGCTGATCGCCGAGCCGGCCCGGCAGGCGCCCGGCGAAGCAGCGCAAGGAGAGGTGGCGAGATGAGCGTCGAACCGGGCGACAAGGCCCCCGATTTCACTTTGCCGACCGATGGCGGCGGGTCGGTCACGCTGTCGCAGCTGCGCGGCAAGCCGGTGGTGATCTATTTCTATCCGAAGGACGACACCTCGGGCTGCACCGCCGAGGCCTGCGGGTTCCGCGACTCGTTTCCCGATTACGGCAAGACCGGCGCCACGGTGATCGGCATCTCCAAGGATTCGGTCGCCTCGCACGACAAATTCAAGGCGAAGCACCAGCTGCCCTTCATCCTCGGCTCGGACGGCGACGGCAAGGTGGTCGAACGCTACGGCGTCTGGATCGAGAAGAGCATGTACGGCCGCAAATACATGGGCATCGACCGCGCGACCTTTCTCGTCGACAAGGACGGCGTGGTGCGCAACGTCTGGCACAAGGTCAAGGTCCCGGGCCATGTCGGCGAGGTCCTGACGGCGGTGCGGGCGCTCTGACGCAGTCCTTCGATACGCTGGCCGGGGGTGCGGTCGCGGTTCTCGGCGCCGCCGACCCGGCCGCCAAGGTGGCGCTCAGCCGCGCGCTCGCCGCGGCGTGGCGAGGCGGCGCGATGCCGGTCGGGACGGCCGAGCCGCCGGCCCGGCCGGCACGCCCGTCGCGGCCGCTGCTGGCGCCGCCGCGGGCGATGGAGCGGCGGCGCAGCCTCGCCTCGCGCCACGGCCGCGTCGCGCTGTTCCACGCCCTCGCGCATATCGAATTGAACGCGATCGACCTTGCCTGGGATATCGTCGCCCGTTTTGCCGCGGCCGGGCTGCCGCGCGCGTTCTTCGACGATTGCGTCGCGGTCGCCGCCGAGGAGGCCGAGCATTTCGCGCTGCTCGCCGAGCGGCTCGCGGCGCTCGGCGCATCCTACGGCGACCTGCCGGCGCATGACGGGCTGTGGGAGGCGGCCGCGGCGACCGCCGGCGACCTCGTCGCGCGGCTCGCGGTGGTGCCGCTGGTGCTCGAGGCGCGCGGCCTCGACGTGACGCCGGCGATGATCGAGCGGCTGCGGCGCGCCGGCGACGATGCCGGCGCCGCGCTGCTCGACCGCATCTATCTCGACGAGATCGGCCATGTCGCCACCGGCGCGCGCTGGTTCGAGCGGCTGTGCGGCGTGCGCGGCCTCGATCCGGCGACCGCCTTCGGCGAGCTCGTCCGCCGCCATTTCCGCGGCGCATTGAAGCCGCCCTTCAACGCCGCGGCGCGCGAGCGCGCCGGCCTGCCGGACGCCTACTACGCGCCGCTCGCCGCTGGTGCTGGCTGACATGCGCGGCGGCTTCGCGATGCGGCTGCGGCCGACGCTGCTCAGCAGCATCATCGGCCTGGTGCTCGTCACCGCCGCCGCGATCGGCGGCGGCGCCGTCTTCCTCACCATGTCGATCAGCCGCTCGCTGATCGAGGAGGCGCGCGGCTCCGCGGTGAAGTCCGCGCGCGAGGAGACGCGGCAGTTCTTCGCCGCCGGGCCGCGCATCACCGACGAGCTGACCCAGCTGGCGCGGCGCGGCGTGCTGCCGTTCGATCGCCGCGATCTCCTGGTCGCGCAGTTCGCCGAGCGGCTGCGCGCCTTTCCGACCCTCTATTCGGTCGGTTACGGCGACGTGGCCGGCTGGTATGTCGGCGCGCTGCGCAACCGCGCCGGCGAGGTCGTCGAATACATCGCCGACCCGCAGATCGACGGCGCCATGCCGGACCAGGTCGCGGTCGCCGCCGACGGCACCCGCTCGCCGCCGACCGATCCCGAGCGCAACCCCTACCTCGTCGTCAACCGGCCCTGGTTCAAGAGCGGCATCGTCGCCGACGGCCCCATCTGGTCGCCGTTCTACACCTTCATCACCGGCGCCACCGGCATCACCGCGACCTCGCGCTTCGTGCCCCAGGGGGCGAGCGCGCCGCGCGGCGTCTTCGCCGTCGATTTGCAGATCGACAGCATGGCCAAGTTCCTGACGACGCTGAGCGTCGGCCGGCACGGCGCGGTCTTCCTCGTCGACCGCGACGGCCACCGCGTGGTCGATCCCTCGGGCGAGAACGCGGCGCGGACCGCGGCCGCGCTCGATGCGGCGGCGGCGCAGGTCAGGACCGCGGATCTCGAGCACCCGACATGGGTGCGCAGCGGTTCGCGATTCTACGAGGTGATCTTCGAGCCGGTGCCGACCGACGGCGATGTCGGTCTGTCGATCGGCGTCGTCGTCGATCTGCGCGACGTGAGCCGCGGCGCCTACCGCCACGGCCTGA
>DATJOB010000358.1:0-7939 GCA_035507475.1 Allostellaceae bacterium
CGGCTGGCCGACTACCGGACCAATCCGAACATCGCGCTGACCAGCTATTTCATGTGCGCCGAGACCGACGAGGAGGCGCGGCGCCGCGCCGATGGCATCCCGTTCTTCCAGTTCGCGCTGCGCTTCTACGGCCAGAGCGCGACGCGCGAGCGGCCGGCGCCGGGCACGGTCAACCTGTGGGACGAGTACGAGAAATGGAAGCGCGCGAACCCCGAGGGGCTGGCGCGCGCGCTCTCGGGCGGCCTTATCGGCTCCCCCGAGACCCTGCGGCGCAAGCTGCGCCGCTTCGAGACCTCGCATATCGACCAGGTCATCCTGCTGAACCAGGCGGGCAACAACACCCATGCGCATATCTGCGAGAGCCTCGAGCTCTTCGCCCGCGAGGTCATGCCCGAGTTCCATGCCAACATCCCCGCGCAAGAGGCGTGGAAGGCCAAGGTGCTGGCCGGCGAGATCGAGCTCGAGGAGATCGACACGGCGCCGTTCCGCGACCGCTACGGCCCCAATTCGGTGCAGCTCGCGCCACAGGCCGCGGACTGACCCGCCGCCGCGCGGCGGCGGCCAAGGAACCGCAGGCGACGCGCGGCCGTAATCGCCGATGCGCGGTGAGTGGCCGCGCCTGCGGGTTTGCTGTTGCTCAAGCGGGACCGAGCGGCGATCCTTGCAGCCGCCATCGTCTCGGGCTACGGACGGAATCTTGCGATGAACCAGCCGGCAGCATCTTCGTTCTTCGACCGCTACGAGAGCTTCATCAGAAAGGCCGCGACGGCGGCAGGGTCGGGATCGGACCTCGCCAATCCGGGCCGGCTGCGCCAGCGTTACACGGCGCTGATCGGCGGCAACCGCGACCTCTTTCGCGGCGCGCGGGTGCTCGACCCGATGAGCTCGCTGGGCCTGTGGAGCCTCGCCGCGCTCGACGCCGGCGCGGCCCACGTCGTCGGCGTGGAAAACCGGGAGAAGGCGGTCGAGAGCGCCAATGCGCTGTTCTCCGAGGCCGGGGTCGCCCCGGGCTCGTACCGCTTCGTCAATTCCGATCTCTTCGCCGCGGTTCGCGGCTTCGAGCCCGGCGAGTTCGACCTGGTGCTGTCGCACGGGTTTCTCGAGCGCTCGGACCCCCGATTCTTCTTCCAGCAGATGGCGCGGCTGCGGGTCAAGCACGTGATCCTCGACACGCGGATCGTGCGCGGCAAGGGGCCGATCGTGCGGCTGATGAAGCGCGGCGACGACAACGAAAAGGCGGGACCCGCGGCCCGTTACGCGGCGATGCTGTCGCTGCCGAACCACGAGCTGATCACGTTCTTCTGCGACTACTTCAAGTTCAGCTGGCGCCATGTCGACCTGAAGGCGCTGGGGATCGTCGATTTCAAGGACATCGCGGACTACCAGAACGACCGCCGCCGGATTTACGTGCTCGAAGCCAACCCGAGTGCCGGCGGGCAAGGGCGGCGGAGGGTCGGCGCCGCCAAGCGGAACTAGCCACCTTGCGGACGAGCGGTCCCGCGCCCGGCGCGGCTTGAAAGGCAGGTCGTTTCGCTTGTAAAATCAAGGCTCCAGGACAGGCGGGCGCGCGGAGTCGATGTGGCCGACGACGAGGACGATCAGACGATCTATGCCGTCGTCGTCAACGACGAGGAGCAGTATTCGATCTGGCCCGCTCACAAGCCGATGCCGCCCGGGTGGCGCGCGGTCGGCAAGGAGGGGCGCAAGGCGGCGTGCCTCGCCTATATCGACGCGACATGGACCGACATGCGGCCGCGCAGCCTGCGTCGGGCGATGGAAGACGGACCGGATACCTCCGGTTAACCTTGGGCTGCGCTTGATGGCGGGCGCATGACGGACGCAGGGCCGCAAGCGTCCTCGACCGGTTGGAACGGGCGATGTGGAGCAAGCCAGTCACGGTCTGCGCGGCGCCCAGCCTGCGCCTTTGTGCAACCGAATGGAGCCGACAGGGCCTGCCGTGCGTATTACTGCATGGACTGGGCGAGGCGGGCTGCGTCTGGAGCCATCTGGCGTTCCGCCTCGCCGCACGGTTTCGCGTCGTGGCGTTCGATCTAAGGGGGCATGGCAATTCCGACCGCGATCCCGACGGCCGGTACGAGATGGCGAGCTTTGTCGGCGACCTCCGCAATGCGGTCACGACCTTCGGCTTTGACCGGATGGTGCTGGTCGGGCATTCGCTCGGCGCCGAGATCGCGATCCGCTTCGCCGCGGAAAACCCGGCGCGCGTCGCCGCGCTGGTCATCGTCGATTTCGGCCCCGAATGCGGCCAGGCGGGGATCGACGAGGTGCTGCGCGGCCTCGCCGCCCTGCCGCGCGCCTTCGCCTCGCCGGAGGACTACGCGCAATGGCTGATCGAGCGCCGGCCGCTCGCCGATCCAGCGCTGCTGCGCCAGTTCGCGCGCTACAACCTGCGCCGCGCGGACGGCGCCGAGACCTGGGAGCCGAAGAGCGATGCGGCGCTCGCCGCCGCCTCGCCGGTCGCAGCGCACGACCCGGTCGACGGCCGCTATCGCTGGCTCGATCTGTGGCCGATCTTGCGGCGCATCGATTGCCCGAGCCTCGTCGTGCGCGGCATGGCCTCGGGCGTGCTGCCGGGCGACGTGGCGCAGCGCATGGCGGACGAGACGCTGCGGCGCGGCCGCCTGATCACCGTCGCGGGCGCCGGGCATGCGGTGATGATGGACAACCCGAACGCGTTCAGCGCCGGAGTCGGCGGGTTTCTTGCAGGTCTTGCGGCATGACGCGCGAGTGGGCGCGCGCGGCGGTCTTGCGAGCGGCGGATGAGGCGGTTAAGTTTCGCCGCGGCCGCGCGTCGGCACCTCCTTCGATTTCGACGCGGCGCGGCGCCACGACAGGGCGCGGTGCCGCAGGTGCGCCATGGTGACCAGCGTTATGGCCGACAACAGGCCGATTCGGTTCGTGACCGACGAGCGGCTCGACTTCAATCATCCGACGCCGCTGCGCAAGTCGTATTTGATCGCCTCCTCCTATCGCAGCGGCAGCCAGTATCTGTGCTGGCAATTGTGGGAAACCGGCGTGCTCGGCGCACCGTGCGAGTACCTCAACCCGAGCTACGAAATCCGCACCCTCAAGCAGCGCTTCAATGTCATCAGCCATGCCGACTACATTGCCAAGCTGCTGGCGCGGCGCACCTCGAAGAACGGCGTCTTCGGCACGAAGGAGCACTTCCACCACTTCCAGGCCTTCATCAAGGAGTACCCGGAGCTGCTGGAGGTGTTGTCGCCGGTGACGTACATCTACATCAACCGCCGCGACCGCGTCGCCCAGGCGGTGTCGATGGCCAAGGCGTTGCAGACCAACTGGTGGTCGTCGCGCATGGAGGAAGGCGAGCGTCCGCCGCTCAACTACGACCGCGAGCTGATCGCCAAATGTATGCGCGAGGTGGAACTGCAGGATGCCGGCTGGCTGCGCTGGTTCGAGGCGCGCAAGATCACGCCCCATCCGCTGACCTACGAAGACCTCACCAGCGACACGGCGGGCGTGGTGCGCTCGGTCGTCGAACTGCTCGGCGTGCAGGATGACGAGCCGGAGAGGGTCAGAGTGCCGCCGGCGCGCAAGCAGAGCGACGACACCAACCGCGAATGGATCGAGCGTTACGAGCGCGAGACGCGGGCCGGTGGCGGCACGGCGCTCGAGGACGAGCATTTCTGCGCCCGCCATCCGCGCTTCTATGACGGGCTCGGCGATGCCGCCGGTTCGGCGAGCGGCTTCATCGGCGAGATCCGGCTGCGTCGCCGGTACGATGCGATCGTCGCTCATAACCGCGACCTGCTGCGCGGCGCCCGCGTCCTCGACCTGCAGAGCGGGCAGGGGTTCTGGACCCTCGCGGCGCTCGATGCCGGCGCGTCCCGGGTGGTCGGCGTCGAGCCGTCGCGGCGCCAGGTCGCAACCGCCGAGCAGAACCTCGCGTATTACCAGGCGCAGCCGGGCTCGTTCGGCTTCGTGGTCTCGGACGTGCACCAGGCGCTCGAGCAGTTCGCGCCTGGCTCGTTCGACGTCGTGCTGTGCAAGGGGTTCTTCGAGCAGTCGCAGTTCAGCGAGTTCTTCCGCCAGCTCTATCGGCTCAAGATCAAGCATGTCGTTCTCGATACGCGGATCGTTCCGGGAGACGAACCGGTTGCTCATTTCACCACTGGGGGAACGAGCACCATCACGGCGACGCCGACCCACCAGCTCGTCACCTATCTCTGCCAGGGCGCGTTTGCCTGGCGCCTCGTCGACTGGCAGGCGATGTCCCTGCCGGAATGGACCGGGGTGCAGGACTACGCGGCCGATCGCCAACGCACTTACGTACTGGATAGGCTGAAATGACGGACACACTGCAGGATGCGCCGCGCGCCGGCGATACGGCATCGGCGGCTGCCGAGGAGGCCGGCTCCGCGGCGCCATTCAATCGGCGCCTCGACTTCAATCATTTCGTGGCGATGCGCAAGGCGTACATCGTCGCGTCCTCGTATCGCTGCGGCAGCACCTTCCTGTGCCGCAACCTGTGGCAGACCGGGCTGCTCGGCTCGCCGATCGAGATGCTGAACCCGGCGACCGCGATGAAGGATCTGAGCAGCCGATTCGACGCGGCGTCGCCGGCCGACTACATCGCCAAGCTGATCGAGCGCCGCACCTCGAAAAACGGCGTCTTCGGGCTGAAGTCGCACTTCCACCATTTCGAGGCGTTCCTGCGCCAGTATCCCGGACTGCTCGACGCGCTGGCGCCGCTGACCTTCATTCACATCGCGCGGCAGGACAAGGTCGCCCAAGCGGTGTCGATGGCGAAGGCGCTGCAGACCGACCAGTGGTCGTCCGAGGAGGAGCACGGGAAGAAGCCCGAAATCAGCTACGACCGCGAGACGATCCGCAAGTGCCTGAAGGACGTGCGGCGGCAGGACCGCCTGTGGCGGCGCTGGTTCGAGGAGCACAACGTCACGCCGATCGAGGTGACCTACGAAGAGCTGACCGCCGATCCGGCGCGGGTCGTGCGCGGCATCGTCGAACATCTGGGTGTGCAGCACGACGAGCCCGATCCGGTCGACGTGCCTTCGCTCGAAAAGCAGGGCGACGAGACCAACGAGGAATGGGTCGAGCGGTTCCGCCGCGAGCGGCGAGCGCTCGTCAAGCGCCGCCGCCAGGCGGCGGAGGCCGAGCCGGCGGCCGATCCCGCGGTCCCGCATTTCTTCGACCGCCATGCCGAGCTGATCAAGAGCCTGCCGATCCGCAGCGATTCCGGGCCCGGCTCGCTCGAAACGATCCGCCGCCGCTACGACCGCGTCTTCATGCGCAACCGCGATCTGTTCGCCAACGCCCGCGTGCTCGACCTGATGAGCGCGCAGGGTTTCTGGAGCGTGGCGGCGCTCGACGCCGGGGCGGCGCACGTCGTCGCCGTCGAGCGCTCCGAGCGGCTGATCCAGATCGCGGAACGCAACCTCGCCGAAAGCGGCGTCGATGCGCGGCGCTACCGGCTGGTGCAGTCGGCGATCTTTCCGGCGCTGCAATCGTTCATGCCCGAAGCGTTCGACGTGATCATCTGCAAGGAGTTCTTCGAGCAGTGCCATCCGTCGACGTTCTTCCGGCACCTAGCGCGATTGCGCCCCAAGCACGTCGTGCTCGACACGCGGATCATCAACGGGGCCGGACCGGTCTCGCGCTTCGGCATGGCCAACGGCAGCCGCGCGATCCTGTCGACGCCGAGCCACGACCTGATCAAGTTCCTGTGCCAGGGCGAGTTCACCTGGCGCCTGGCCGACTGGCAGTCGATGGGCAGCACCAACTGGTCCGGCGTCAAGGGCTATGCGCGCGAGCGAACGTATCTCTTGGATCGGGTGCGATGAGCGAACCTTCACAACGCAGTGACGGCGGGACGGCGTCGGCGCCGGCCGACGGGCCGGTCCGCTTCATCGTAGACGAGCGTCTCGACTACAACCATTTCGGGCCGCTGCGGCAATCCTACGTGGTGGCCTCGTCCTATCGCTGCGGCAGCCAGTATCTGTGCTGGCGGCTATGGCAGACCGGGCTGCTCGGCGCACCGAGCGAGGTGCTGAACCCGACCAGCGAGCAGCGGGTGCTGATGAACCGCTTCAAGGTGTCGTCGGCCGCCGACTACATCGCCGAGCTCGTCGCGCGCCGCACCTCGAAAAACGGCGTCTTCGGCATCAAGGCGCATTTCCACCACTTCGAGGCCTTTCTCAAGGACTATCCGCCGCTGCTCGAGGTGCTGTCGCCGATCTCCTACATCTACATCAACCGCAACGACAAAGTCGCCCAGGCGGTGTCGATGGCGAAGGCGCTGCAGACCGACTGGTGGACGTCGCGCATGGAGGAGGGGCCGAAGCCGCAGCTGCGCTACGACCGCGACATGATCACCCACTGCATGGCCGATATCGAGCAGCAGGACCTGACGTGGCGGGAGTGGTTCGAGGCGCACGGCGTGGTTCCGTTCCTGGTGACCTATGACGAGCTCACGGCGGATGCGGACGGGGTGGTGCGAGCCATCGTGCGGCTGCTCGGGGTCGAGAACGACGAGCCCGATGCGGTCGACGTGCCGCCCGCCCGCAAGCAGGCGGACGAGACCAATCAGGAGTGGATCGAGCGTTACCGTCGCGAGACGGGCGGGGCATCGCAGGCGCCCGCCGCGGCGAAAGGCGGTGCCGCCTCGGTGGCTGCCGGCGCGGCGCCTCCGGCGACCGGCCGCCGGCATTTCGTCGAGCGCTACGACCGGCTGGTCAAGAGCATTCCGACCGCCGGCGCGACCGCCACCGGCTTTCTTGAAGCGATTCGCGCGCGGCGCCGCCACGACGCCATTGTCGGCCGCAACCGCACGCTGTTCGAGGGCGCGCGCGTGCTCGACATCATGAGCGGCTACGGCTTCTGGAGCCTCGCGGCGCTCGACGCGGGCGCCGATTACGTCGTCGGCATCGAGCCGCAACGCGAGCCGATCGAGGCCGCCCGCAAATCGTTCGGCGAATACGGGATCGACGCCGAAGCCTACGAGTTCGTCAACGCCGACATATTCGCCGCGCTGCGGCGCTTCGAGCCGGGCGAGTTCGACGTGGTGCTGTGCCAGGAATGGTTCGAGCACTGCAACGGCCTGCGCCTGTTCCAGCACCTCGAGCGCCTGCAGCCGCGGCACGTTATCCTCGACACCGGCATCGTCATCGGCGAAGGGCCGATCCTGCGCTTCACCGTCGGGATCGACGACCTGCTGGGGACGCCCAACCACCAGATGATCATGCAGCTGTGCGATGCCCACGACTTCAGCTGGCGGCTGGTCGATTGGAACCAGCTTGGCATCACCGATTGGACCGGCATCCACGAATACGAGCGCGGCCACCGGCGAACCTATGTCCTCAGCCGTCTCGACGACGAGCCCGAAGTCGAGCCCGAGGCGGATTTCGAGGAGATGTTCTGAGCGCCGCGGCGCGAATCGAACCCGTCGCGCGCGGCGCCGCCCGGTCAGTGCGCCAGCGCGGTCTGCAGTCCGACCCGGTACAGCCACGCGGTGTTGTGATCGGGCGCGAAATGTCCGTCATACCCGCCCATGTAAAGGACCTGGTTCTGATCCTCGGGGAACGGCGACAGCGCGATCTGCCGCACCGACCACAGCTGCGTGTCGGAGCGGCTGTAGGGCCAGCGTGCCGGCGCGCTGACCTTGTGCAGGGCATAGCGCGGCGGGTTGCCGTCGGTGCGCGAGAGGAACCAAGCCGCGGTCGGATCGGTCGGCGACTGCGCGGCAAGGCCGAACACCCGGACGCCGGCAGCCACCTCGGGGATGTCGTTGTAGCCGGCGATGACGTTGGGGCGGGTCGGCTCGCCGCCCCATTGCTGTGCCAGGAACCGCCTGGTGTAGAGCTCGGTCGTGGCGGCGCCGGTCTGCACGTCGATCCGGTAGATGTTGCCCTCGGTGCCCTCGAACCCGCTCAGCAGCGCG
>DATJOB010000359.1:0-9323 GCA_035507475.1 Allostellaceae bacterium
CCTGGTGGCGCCGGTACCCAGCGTCGATCACACCGTCGCGTCGCCGCCGAAGCCGTCGCTCGATGCGCTGTTTCGCCTGCTCGGCGCCGATCTGGGCCGCGTCAACGCGCTGATCGTCGAACGCATGCACAGCCCGGTTTCACTGATCCCGCAGCTCGCCGGCCACATCGTGTCAGCTGGCGGCAAGCGGCTGCGCCCCTTGCTGACGCTCGCCTGCGCGCGGCTCTGCGGCTATCGCGGTGAGCGCCACCTCGCGATCGCCGCGGTCGTCGAGTTCATCCATACCGCGACGCTGCTGCACGACGACGTGGTCGACGCCAGCGAATTGCGCCGCGGGCGCGACACCGCGAACGCGTTGTGGGGCAACAAGCCCGCGGTGCTGGTCGGCGATTTCCTCTTCGCCCGCGCCTTTCAGCTGATGGTCGACGACGGCTCGCTCAGGGTGCTCGAGATCCTGTCGCAAGCCGCCTCGGTAATCGCCGAGGGCGAGGTCCACCAGCTGATGACCGCGAACGACACCACGACCTCGGAGGAGGCCTATCTCGCGGTGATCGAGGCGAAGACCGCGGCGCTCTTCGCGGCGGCGACCCAGGTCGGCGGGGTGATCGCCGAGCGGCCCGCCGAGGACGAGCAGGCGCTCGAGCGCTTCGGCCACAACCTCGGCATCGCCTACCAGCTGATCGACGACATGCTCGATTTCTCGGCCCGGCAAAGCGAACTCGGCAAGAGCGTCGGCGACGATTTCCGCGACGGCAAGATCACGCTGCCGATCGTCATCGCGATCGCCCGCGGCGATCCCGAGGAGCGCGCCTTCTGGCGCCGGACGCTCGAAGACGGCGAGCAGGAAGCGGGCGACCTCGACCGCGCGTGCCGCATCCTCGAACGGCGCGGCGCGCTCGCCGAGACCCTGGCGCGGGCACGCGTTTATGCCGCCAATGCGATCGAGGCGCTCGACCGCTTCCCCGACGGGCCGCTGCGCCGGGCACTCGCCGACGCCGCGCGTTTTGCGACCGAACGCGGCTTCTGATTGCGGAAATCGGCCATTGGCGCTATAGAGCGCGCCCGGTCGGCGGAGTGTAGCTCAGCCTGGTAGAGCACTGCTTTCGGGAGGCAGGGGCCGGAGGTTCAAATCCTCTCACTCCGACCATTTCCGCTCATGTCTCGGATTTCAGGCGCGGCGAACCCGCCGGGTTCGCGGTCAAACCAGCGGGGCAGCCTAGAGCTCGGTCCATTTAGGTTGAACGACCCTCACTCTTTTCGCTTCCCCCCGACTTGACCCGGGGGGCCACGTCTTCCCGCGCAGCAATCCCCACAAAAAGACGTGGATGGCACGCGAGAACGGCAGAAGGGCCGCAGCAGCGGCTGCGGCCCTTCGCCGATTTGCGAGGGCGCTTCGGGTTATTCCCAGAACGCCATGACGATCTTGTCCTGATCGTCGAGGATCAGGTTGATCCGATTGGGGTTGTGGATCTGGCCCTTGACCCCGTGGGTCGGTCCGATCGGGCGAAAGTCGGGCGGCAGATCGCCGCCATAGACGATCCCCGGACCGGGCTGGCCCTTGCCCTTGTCGACGAACTTCTTGCCGATGCAGTCCTTGCAGTCGCTGGTCTTCGGCTGCCATTGCGCCGCCTGGCCGTGCATGTCCTTCAATTCGAGCGCATTGCCGTAGGCACGCACGCGCACGCCCTTGAACGGGTTCGACGGGTCGAGCGTGAAATCGGCCGAAATCGGCACGAAGCCTTCGGCCTTTTGCGACTGCTCGGGGCTCGTCGCGATGAACTGCAGGTCGAGCACGTCGTCGGCCGGCTTGCCGTAGAAGAACGGCACCAGCGTCGGGCCGCTCCAACCGGCGGAGCTGACCAGCCCGGTGACCCGGACGATCTCCTCGCGCGGTTCGAGCGTGCCGTGCAGCACCTCGATCCCGGTGACGTAGAGCACCGGCACTTCGAGCGGTCGGTTGCCGCCCGTCGGGCCCGCTGCGTTCTGGTCGCCGCCCGTCTGGGCATAGCCGACCGAGCCGCTCTGGCCGCCGCCGGGTGCCTGGGCAAGCGCGCTTGCCGCCAGCCCCGCCACCAGTGTCACGGCCGCCGCCAAGGTAAAAAATTTCGGATAGATCATGTCCCTCCCCTCCTACGAGATGAATTCGTCCAACCCACTCGCGCCGCGCCCGGCGGCGCTAAACCGACGCTGCTGCAGCCGGTGCCGGCACTGCGCCCGCCTCGGCAAAGCCCGGCATGCGTTCGAGCCGATCGAGCACCAGATCGGTCGCGCGCATCTTCGTCATCCGGCAATACGTCGTCTCGGCAGTCGCGAAGCTGCCGTTCTCGAACAGCTTGTTGACCGGCTCACCGCCGCCGCAAACGCTGAAATATTGGCAGCGCTCGCGGCACAGCGCGATCCCCGCATCGATATCGGCTTTCATCCGCGCGAGCAGCGGCCGCTCGGCCAGATCGACGAGGCGGTCGCGGTTGACGTTGCCGAGGATGAAATTGTCGTAGCGCTCGTCCTTGAGCCCCAGCAGCTCGGGCGAGAAGGTGGCGACGTTGCCGGCCCAGTCCATGCTGGTGATCGCGAACGGCGTCGCCAGCTGGTTGAAGAACCCGGCGCCATTCGGCCGCAGGATGTTGCGCTGCGCATCGTCCAGCTCGCGGACGAACGCGATCCTGCCGGGATGCGCCGCCGAGAGCCGCCAGAACTCGCTGAGAAAGCGGTAATAGGCGTCCTCGATCCCGGTCGTCGCGAAGCTCGCCGAACGGTGCTCGCCCTCGCTCTCCTCGACGTTGAAGCAGATGTTGTCGATCCCCTCGTCGAGGTAGAAGTCGAACATCTCCCGCGGCGCAGCCAGGCTTTCCGCGGTGAGCACCGAGATCACGTGGAACGGCACGCCGTGCTGCCGCAGCCGCCGGATGCCGGCGATTGTCCGGTCGAACGTGCCGCGGCCCGAGCGGGTGACCCGGTTGCGGTCGTGCAGCCGTTGCGGGCCGTCGATGCTGACCCCGACCCCGATCCCGGCCTCGGCGATGAACGCGCACCACGCGTCGTCGATCAGCGTCCCGTTGGTCTGGAAGGAATGCTTGACCGGCAGGTCGGGGGGCCGCAGCTCTTCGATCAGCGCAAAGGCGCGGCGGTAGAACGCCACCGGCAGCACCATCGGTTCCCCGGCATGCCAGACGACGCTCAACCCGTCCTCGACCCAGCCCGAGGCGAAGACCTGCGTGAAGAGGTTGCGCAGCGTCGCGTCCGCGACGACCGATTTGTCGGTGCGCGCGGGCAGATAACAATACCGGCAATCGATGTTGCAAAACGGGGTGGGCTGGACGACCAGCAGCTGTATCTGCGGCATGGTATGCGCGCCGCCTGCCGCCTGCCGCCCGCCTCCCCGCTCTCCGCCTACCAGTTGCGGAACCAGTTGCCCCAGTTGTTCCAGTTATGCCAGTTGTTCCAGTTGGGCCAGCCCCAGCCGCCGCGGTAGCCCCAGCCCCAGTTGCCCCAGGCAAGCCGGCCGTCGGCCTTCGCCGCGTCCGCCTTGGTCTGGTCGAGCGCGGTCACGGCGTCGCGGATCGCGGCCAGCCGCTCGGACACCTTCTGGCTGTCGCCGGCGGTCGGCTGATTGCCGGCAGGCGGCTCGCTCGCCGCGGCCGGTGCGGCGGCGCCCAGCGCCAGTGACACGCCCACGGCCCCCGCTGGCGCCAGGCGAGTGAGAACGGTTTGGTATTTCTGCCGCAGCGACACGCTTTCCTCCTTCATCGGCGACTGTGGATGGATTGTCTCCCGGGTTCGCGCCCGAGATTTTGAAGCTTGGGAGCGAGCCCGGCGGGCCGCCGGGCGCAAGTAATACGAGGCGTGTGAAACGAAAGTTCCCCGGCGCTCCTATAGCCTGTGGCGTCATCGCCGTCAATTTGACGGGAGGGAATCAACGCTCGATTGGCTGCCGCTCCGCGCGTCGCCATGGCGGGTCGAGCGCCGCGATCCTGCGATAGACCGGGCAGCTCGGTTCGTGGGCGCCGGGCAGATAGCCGAGGCTCATCAGGAACTCGTTGACGATCTCGCCGCCGGTGAACCGGAACTGGCGGCGGAACAGCTTGACCCATTCCTCGCGGCTCCGCGGGTGCTGCGCATCGAGCCAGGCGGCGAACGAGCCGTGGTCGCGGCGCAGCTGCTGGATGCGCTGCGCGTTGTCGATCGTCGCGGCGATCTTGAGACGGTTGCGGATGATCCCGCTGTCGCCCATCAGCCGCTCGACATCGGCGGGCCCGAACGCGGCGACGCGGTCGACGTCGAAACCGCAAAAGGCGGCGCGAAACGCGGTGCGCTTGCGCAGGATCGTCGCCCAGGAGAGGCCGGCCTGGTTGATCTCGAGCACCAGCCGCTCGAACAGCACCGCCTCGTCGCGCGACGGAAAGCCGTATTCGCCCTCGTGATAGGGGCCGTGCAGCGGGCTCGCCGGCGCCGCAAGGCAATAGGCGGCGCTCACCTCACCCTCCGCGGAAGCTGAACCACGGCTCCTTGACCAGGATGTAGATGCCGGTCCAGACCACCGCGGCGATCGCCGTGGTCAGCCCGACCTTGCGCCACAGATGCGGCTGGCGCGGCGCGCCGGTGCCGTAATAGGGGTCGTCCGGATCGCGCGGCGTCACCCAGAGCGGCAGCGTCATGAACAGCACCACCCACCAGGTCAGGATATAGACGACGATCCCGGTGACCCAGCCCAATCACACCTCTTCCAGTTCGATCAGCGTGCCGCAGAAATCCTTGGGATGCAGAAACAGGACCGGCTTGCCGTGCGCCCCGATCTTCGGCTCGCCGTCGCCCAGCACGCGCGCCCCCGCTTCGCGCAGCCGGTCGCGCGCCGCGCGGATGTCGGCGACCTCGTAGCACAAATGGTGCATGCCGCCCTCGGGATGGCGTGCGAGAAAACCGCGCACCGGCGAGCCCTCGCCGAGCGGCTCGAGAAGCTCGATGCGCGTGTTGCCGAGCTCGACGAAAGCGGCGGTGACGCCATGCTCGGGAAGTGCCTGGGGCGGCAGCACGCGGGCGCCCAGCATGCTCCGGTAGAGCGCCGCCGCGATGGCAAGGTCGGGGACGACGATGGCCACGTGGTTCAGCCTGCCGATCATGGGAGACGCCTCACAGCCTGACGACTTGCACTTCGATCAGCGCCCGCTTCGCGAGGCGCTCGCCGACCGCCTTGCGCAAGGCGCGGTTCGCCGCATCGCGCAGCGCCGCGTCGTCGCGCCGCAGCGCCCGCGGCAGCGCCTCGACGGCGCCGGCGGCGGCGTCGCTGAGCGCCTCGGCGACGCTCGCAGTGTCCTCGGCTTCGACCAGCCCGATCAGCGACACGCCCGGCCGCGCGGCAAGGCCGCCGCCGCGGTCGACGACGACGGTCGCCACTACGGCACCCTCGTTGGCGATCCGCCGACGCTGGCGCAGCGCGCTGCCGCCGATCGGCAGCAGCCGCCGTCCGTCGCTGGCGACCCGGCCGGTCGGCACCTGGCCGGTGACAGCCGCGCCCTCGGCGTCGATCCGCACCACGTCGCCGTTCTCGACGATGAGCGCCTCGGCGACCTGGCAATCGCGGGCGAGCTCGGCATGCGCGGCGAGATGGCGCGCCTCGCCATGCACCGGGATCGCCACTTGCGGCCGCACCATCTGGTACATGCGCACCAGCTCGTCGCGCGCCGGGTGCCCCGAGACATGGACGAAATGGTCGTCGGTGGTGACGATCTCGACGCCGAGCCGGACCAGCGCGTTCTGCAGCCGCGAGATCGCCTTCTCGTTCCCGGGTATGACGCGCGACGAAAAGATCACGACATCGCCCGGTTCGAGCACGACATGCGCGTGGTCGTCGCGGGCGATCCGGTTGAGCGCGGCGCGCGGCTCACCCTGGCTACCGGTGCAGATCAGCAGGATGCGGTCGGCCGGCACGTAGCCCGCCTCCTCCTCGGTGAGGAAGCGCGGCAGATCGGCGAGATAGCCGTTCTCGCGCGCCGCCTTGTCGA
This sequence comes from Allostellaceae bacterium, assembly GCA_035507475.1. Lineage (GTDB taxonomy): Bacteria > Pseudomonadota > Alphaproteobacteria > ATCC43930 > CGMCC-115725 > DATARH01. The sequence goes on from DATJOB010000359.1 coordinate 6,000, forward strand.
TCCGCCACAGCGAGCGGCCGACCAGCGCCACCTCGCGCCCGTGGGCGTGCGCGGCCCGCGCGACGGTCGAGAGCCGCGCGACATTCGAAGCGAAGCAGGCGACCGCGACGCGGCCGCTGCAGCGGCCGATCAGCTCGCCGAGCGCGGCGCGTAGTTCCGACTCCGAACCCGAAACGCCCTCCTTCAGCGCATTGGTCGAATCGCCGACCATCGCCAGCACCCCCTCGTCGCCGATACGGATCAGCGCCGCCTCGTCGGTGACCTCGCCGATCAGCGGGTCGGGGTCGAGCTTCCAGTCGCCGGTATGCAGCACAGTGCCGACCGGGGTGCGGATCGCGACAGCGTTGGGTTCGGGGATCGAATGGGTCAGCGTGACCAGTTCGAGCTCGAACGGCCCGACCGAGAAGCGCCCGGACATCGGCACGACATTGAGCGGGACGCGGCCGGCGAGACCCGCCTCGTCGAGCTTCGCGCGCAGCAGCGAGGCGGTGAACGGCGTCGCCCAGACCGGGCATTGCAGCAGCGGCCAGAGATAGGGGATCGCGCCGATATGGTCCTCGTGCGCATGGGTCGCGACGATGCCGATGAGCTTGTCGCGGCGTTCCACGATGAAGGCCGGGTCGGGCATGATGACGTCGACCCCGGCATGCTCCTCCTCGCCGAAGGTCACGCCGCAATCGAGCATGAGCCAGCTGCCGCGATGGCCGTAGAGATTGAGGTTCATCCCGATTTCGCCGCTGCCGCCGAGCGGCACGAAATAGAGACCCTTCTCGTCGCGCTCGATTGCCCGGTCGAGGGTCGTCGCGGCGGTCGCCTGCGGCGCCGGCGTCTTCATCGGCTGCGGTTGCGCCGATAGACGAGGCGAAGTCCCCATAGCGTCAGGTCAGCATCGACCTGCTCGATCGCCTTGGTCGCGCCGGCGAAGAGCGGTGCCAGCCCGCCGGTGGCGATCACCTTCATCGTCGGGTCGAATTCCGCCTTGATGCGCGCGACGAGCCCTTCCACCAATCCGACATAACCCCAGTAGATGCCGGATTGCATGCAGCTGACCGTATCCTTGCCGATGACGCTTTCGGTGCGGCTGATGCGCACGCTCGGCAGCTTCGCCGCCGCCATGTGCAACGCGGTCAGCGACAGAGTTATCCCGGGCGCGATCACCCCGCCGCAATAATTGCCGTCGCGGTCGACGACGTCGAAATTGGTGGCGGTGCCGAAATCGACGACCACCAGCGGCCCCTTGTAGCGGTCATGCGCGGCGATCGTATTGAGCAGCCGGTCGGCGCCGACCTCCTCGGGCCGCGCGACGAGCGGCTGCATGCCGAGCTTGACGCCCTTCTCGCCGACCATCAGCGGCTCGCTGCGGCAATAGCGGCGGCTGAAGGTCAGCAGATTGAAATTCGCCTCGGGAACGACGCTGCCGATCACCACACCGTCGATCGCATCGCGGGACAGCCCTTCGAGCGCCAGCAGGTGGTCGAACCAGACGACGTATTCGTCCGCCGTGCGCTTGCCGTCGGTCGCCAGCCGCCATGCCCCCTTGAGCGCGGGCTCGCCCCACACCGCGAAGGAGGTATTGGTGTTGTTGGCGTTGATCGCGAGCAGCACGGCTCAGGCGGCCCGGGCCGGGAAGATCTCGCCGGCGGCGATGCGGCGCCGGCCCTCGGGCAGGCCGAGCAGCAGCGCCCCGTCCTCGTCGAGATCGAGAAACGCGCCGTCGAGCGTCGCGTGCTCGAGCCGCACCCGGATCGGCCCGCCGAGCCCGATGGCGCGGCCGAGCCATGCCTCGCGGACCGCAGCGAAACCGCTCGTCCGCCAGGTTTCGAGCCACGCCGCCATGCGCTCGGCAAGCGGCGGGATCAGCGTTTCCGGCGACAGCGTCACCCCCTCCTCGATGAGCGATGTCGCCGGATAAGCGACCTCGCGCGGCGAGGAAGCGAGGTTGACGCCGATGCCGATCACCACGAAAGCCGGTACGTCACCCGCCAGCATCTCGGTCTCGAGCAGAATGCCGGCGAGCTTGCGGCCATTGCCCATGACGTCGTTCGGCCATTTGAACCGCAGGTCGATCGCCGTGCCGGCGAATTCGCCAAGCGCCTCGGCGAGGGCCAGCGCCGTGACGAAGCCGAGCTGAGCCGCGGCGGCGGCGCGGCAATTCGGGCGCAGCAGCAGCGACAGATAGAGATTGCCGGGCGGCGAGGCCCAGACGTGACCGCGCCGGCCGCGACCGGCCTGCTGCTCGCGTGCCCAGACCACGAGCCCCTCGGCCGCGCCGTCGCGGGCCAGCCGCTTCGCTTCGTCGTTGGTGCTGCCGACCGTCTCGTAGGCGACGAGGCGGAACGGGTCGGCCAGCGCCGGCAGCGTCATCGCGCGAACAGCGAGGCCGCCGCCGCCTCGGCACTGCCGACCAGCGGATCGGGCAGCAGGAAGAAGAACATCGTGATGACCGCCGCGACGATCAGCACGGCCTTGAGCTCGATGACAAGCGGGCGGTCGAAGGCGGCGGCCGGCTCGTCGAAATACATGACCTTGACGACGCGCAGATAATAAAAGGCGCCCACCACGCTGGTGACGACGCCGATCACGGCGAGCGCCACCAGATGCGCGTCGATGGCGGCGAGGAAGATGTAGAGCTTCGAGAAGAAGCCGGCGGTCGGCGGGATCCCGGCCATCGCGAACATGAAGATCGCCAGCGCCAGGGCCAATCCCGGCTGGGTGCGCGACAACCCCGCGAGATCGCTGATCCCCTCCAGCATCTTTCCTTGCTGGCGCATGCAGAGGATGACCGCGAAGGTGCCGACATTCATGAACAGATAGATGGCCATATAGACGAGGACGCCGCGAATCCCGGCCGGCGTGGCGACGGCGAGGCCGATCAGCGCATAGCCGATATGGCCGATCGAGCTGTAGGCCATCAGCCGCTTGATGCTGCTCTGTGCAATGGCCGCGACGGATCCCAGCACCATCGATGCGATCGACAGGAACACGATGATCTGCCGCCATTCGGCGATCAGCGGGCCAAACGGCTCGATGAGAAAGCGCATGAAGAGGGCGATCGCCGCCATCTTCGGCGCGACGGCGAAGAACGCGGTGACCGGGGTCGGCGCGCCCTCGTAGACGTCGGGCACCCACATGTGGAACGGCACCGCCGAGACCTTGAAGGCAATCCCGACCGAGACGAAGACCATCCCGATAATCAGCCCCGGCGATACCGCGCCCGCGCCGGTCATCACCTTCGCCAGCGCGACAAAGCTGGTGGTCCCGGCAAAGCCGTAAACCATCGAGGCGCCATAGAGCAGCATCCCCGACGAGAGCGCGCCGAGGACG
>DATJOB010000360.1:0-4469 GCA_035507475.1 Allostellaceae bacterium
GGGGTCACGCCGCGCGTCGCCCGCCGCCACAGATCGCTATCGGGCGGCGGCGCTTGCCGCATCGTCGATCAGGATCACGTGCAGCCGGCGCGGTCCGTGCGCGCCCAGTTCGATGCGCTGCTCGATGTCGCCGGTGCGCGACGGGCCGGTGATGAAGTTGACCGCGCGCGGCAGCCCCGCCGGCCCGGCGCCGGCCTGGGAGCGCAACAAGTCCCACCCGTCTTCGTAGCTTGCGACGACCTGGTCGCGGCGCAGCATGACGATGTGCGTCTCGGGCAGAAAGTTGAGCGTCGTCGGCGTGCTCTCGCCCGAGACCAGCATCAGCGTGCCGGTTTCGGCGACCGCGGCGAGGCACGGCGTCAAGGACGCGGTGTCGCCGGGCTCGGCGCGGCCGCGCCGGAGCTTCAACAGCGGCCGCTCGCCCCACGGCAGCGCGTCGAGCGCGGGATGCGGCGCCAGAGCCAGCGCCGCCGGCTGGTTCGCCGCCGCGAGGTAGCGCGCCACCTCGGCCGGGACCTCCGTTTCGCTCGCCACCCGCGCCACGCTGGTCTGCACCGCCTCGGCCATCGCGACGAAGAGCTCGACCCGGGCCGCCTCGTCGAGCGCCGCGGCGCGCGCCGGGATCAGGTTGCGCCGGTGCTCGGCGACGCGCGCGGCCGGTGCCGCCGCTTCGGCCGCCGGCAGCTCGTCCCGGCGCAGCTCGCGGCGGATCCGCCCGAGGATGTCGTCGCGCGCGCTCACCCGGTCCCCCGTCGCCGCACCCGCTCGCGTTCGGCCCACAGCGCATGAAAGCTGCGCCCCTCGGGTGCCGGCATGTCGCGGGTTCCGGTCCAGCCGCCGGCGCCGGGCAACGCGCGGAACCGGCCGCGGTATCCGCCGAGCCGGCCAAGCAGCCGCGCCTTGACCTCGACCAGCTCGTGATAGAGCTCGGGCCGCCGCGCCACCCAGGCCCAGAGCCGCAGCGCGATGCGGGACACCGGCGGCGTGTCGCGCCGGTCAAACTGCCGCTCGCGCCAGTGCCGCATCATCTTGGGCAGCGGGATCCTGACCGGGCAGACGCTCTCGCAGCGCCCGCAGAAGCTCGATGCGTTGGGCAGGTCGCCGGCTTCGCCGAGGCCGATCAGCGCCGGGGTCAGCACCGCGCCCATCGGCCCCGGATAGACCCAGCCATAGGCGTGGCCGCCGACCGCGGTGTAGACCGGGCAGTGGTTGAGGCAGGCGGCGCAGCGCAGACAGCGCAGCATGTCCTGGAACTCGCCGCCGATCAGCGCCGAGCGGCCGTTGTCGACGAGGACGACGTGGTATTGCTCCGGCCCGTCGCGATCCCCCGCCCGCCGCGGCCCGGTCGACACGGTCGTGTAGGACGAGAATTCCTGGCCGGTCGCCGAGCGGGCCAGCAGGCGCAGCAGCGTCGCGGCGTCCTCGAAGGTCGGCACCACCTTCTCGATGCTCGTCACGACGATATGCACGCGCGGCAGGGTTTGCGTCAGGTCGCCGTTGCCCTCGTTGGTGACGATGATGCTGGAGCCGGTCTCGGCGACGAGGAAATTGGCGCCGGTGATCCCGACATCGGCGGCGAGAAAGCGCGGCCGCAGCACCTGCCGCGCCTCGGCGCAAAGCTGCGTCGGGTCGGCGAGCGGCCGCGCCGGATCGAGCGCGGTGTGGGCGGCGCGGAAGGTGTCGCCGACCTGTTCCTTCATCAGGTGGATCGCCGGCGCGATGATGTGGCTCGGCGGCTCGCCGCGCAGCTGGATGATGTATTCGCCGAGATCGGTCTCGACCGGGGTGATGCCGTTCGCCTCGAGGTGATCGTTGAGCGCGATCTCCTCGGCGACCATCGACTTGCCCTTGGTGACGATCCGGGCGTCGACCGAGCGGCAGACGGCGAGCACCGCGTCGCGCGCCTCGGCCGCGTCGCGCGCCCAGTGGACGACGCCGCCCGCGGCCGTGACGTTGCGCTCGTACAGCTCGAGATAGGCATCGAGATGGGCGATCGTGTGGTCCTTGATCGCCTTGCCGAGATCGCGCAGCGCCTCGAACTCGGGAAGCCGCGCGATCGCCTCGGCGCGGCGCGCCGGGAAGCCGGTGCCGGCGATGCCGAGCGCGCGCCGCAGCACCGGGTTGGCGAGCCCCGCCCGCGCGTTGTCGACGAAGGCGCGGCTCGTCGCTTCCATCGCTAGCGCCGCGCGGGTCCGGCCGGCGCGCCGATCGGCGGCACCGCGTCGGTCATGTCGGCCAGCACCTCGGCGACGTGGCGCGCCGTCGCCCGGCTGCCGGTGCGCGCCAGCTTCCCGGCGATCTGCAGCAGGCAGCCGAGATCGCCGGCGAGCACGCAACCGGCCCCGGTCGCAGCGATGTCGTCCACCTTGTCGCTCGCCATCTTGTCGGAGATGTCGGGGTACTTGACCGCGAAGGTGCCGCCAAAGCCGCAGCAGGTCTCGGCCCCCGGCAATTCGGCGAGGCTCAGCTCCGCGACCGACGCCAGCAGCCGGCGCGGCTGCGCCTTGACGCCGAGCTCGCGCAGCCCGGAACACGAATCGTGGTAGGTGACGGTCTGCGCGCAGCTCGCGGCGACCGTCGCCATCCCGCGCTTGTCGACCAGGAACGATATGAGCTCATGGGTGCGCGCCGCCAATTCCTCGGCGCGCGCGCGCATCTCGCGGTCGTCGGCGAAGAGTTCGGGATAATGCACCCGCACCATGCCGGCGCAGGAGCCCGACGGCGCCACCACATAGTCGTATCCGGCAAACGCCTCGATCACCTGGCGGGCGATCGCCTTGGCGTCGTTGCGGTCGCCCGAATTATAGGCCGGCTGGCCGCAGCAGGTCTGGCGGCGCGGCACCTCGACCGTGCAGCCGGCGGCCTCGAGCAGCTTGATGGCGGCAAAGCCCACCGTCGGTCGAAACAGGTCGACGAGGCAGGTCACCAGCAGCGCGACCCGCGCCGGCTCGGCCATGGCGCCGGACAACCCTCAGCCGCTACCGCCGGTCGCGACCAGCAGCCAGTTCGGATCGCTCGATCGCGTGTCGCGCGCGAATGTCCAGAAATCGGTCTTCTCGATCAGGTTCTGGGGGTCGCCGTCGACGACGCTGCCGTCATGCGCGCGCAGCACATTGACCTGGTCCGAGACAAGCTTCGCCGTGACCCGCGCGTCGCGCCCGTCCATCCCGGCCTCGACGATATCGATATCCTTGAGCCGCTCGACGCGGGTTTCGAGGGTTTCGCGCGCGGTTTCGCGCTCGTCGATCGCCCGGGCGAAGGATTTGAACGTGTCGTCGCTGAGCAGCGGCCGGAGCGCCTGCTTGTCGCCGCGCGCAAAGGCGGCGACGATCAGCTGGAACGCGGCGCGGGCGCCGTTGAGGAAATCGCCGGCGTCGAAATCGGGATCGGCCGCGGTGATCGCGGCGAGGCCCGCGGCGACCGTCCCCGGCGGCGGTGCCGGGCTGGCGAGCGGCGCGGGGCGCGCCGGGCGCTGGGCGAGCGGCACGATCTTGTCGGCCGGGGCCGCGCGCTGGACGAACGGGTCGCGGCGCCGCTCGTTGCCGGTGCGGCGGCCGAGGACGCTGCGCAGCCGCAGCACCAGGAAGAGCGCCACCATCGCAAAGAGGATGATGTCGAAGTAATGCGGGAAATCGCCCATCTGGTGCCGTCCGGCCGCGGCGCGGGCATCGCGCCTCGCCAGAGTAGATAAGGGTTTGGCGGCGCGGCGGCAAGCAGCGCCGGCGCCCGGCGCCCGGCGCGGCCCATGTGCGGCGCCCGGCCGTTGCGGGCGCGGGCGATCCGTGTTAGCGAGACCCGACCAGCGCAACGCGGAGCGGGCATGGCTCAGATCACCGGTGGAAACGGCCAGCCGGCGGCGCCGGGCATGGGGCCGGGCATGGCCGGCGACGGCACCCAGCGCCTCGTTATCAACGCCCAGTACATCAAGGACCTGTCGTTCGAGAACCCGCGCGCGCCGCACAGCCTGACCCAGCAAGCCGCGGCGCCGAACGTCGACATCAATGTCGACGTCAACGCGCAGAACCTGAACCCGGAAACTTATGAGGTCGTGCTGACCATCAAGGCCAGCGCCAAGATCGCCGACGACCCGCTGTTCCTGCTCGAGCTGGTCTACGGCGCGGTGGTCACGGCGCGCAACATGCCGCGCGAGATGCTGCCGGCGGCACTGCTGGTCGAGACGCCGCGGCTGATGTTCCCGTTTGCCCGCAACATCATCGCCGACGCGACGCGCGACGGCGGGTTTCCGCCGCTGATGGTCAATCCGATCGATTTCAGCGACCTGTTGCGCCGCAACGCCGCCGCAGGCGAGGCGCCTGAGCCGCCCGGCCCCGGCGTCTCAGGCGGCTGACAGCCACAACGGATCGTCGATCGCCGCGAGCAGCGCCTGGTGCGCCACAAGCTCCTCGGGCGACGGCGCGTGCGGCCGCGCCGGGCGGAGCGGGCGGGGCTGCGCCGCGATCGCCATGCCG
>DATJOB010000361.1:0-4552 GCA_035507475.1 Allostellaceae bacterium
AACCGTGGCTTCACCAAGCGCATTCTTGGCATTCCGCGTGACGAGAGCGCGGCGATCCTGGACTACCTGTACGACCATGCGGAAAGCCCGCTGTGGCAATGCCGCTTCCGCTGGCAGGAGAACTCGATCGCGTTCTGGGACAATCGCTGCGTCCAGCACCACGCGATGTGGGATTACTGGCCGCACACCCGCTCCGGCAACCGGGTCACGGTCGCCGGCGACCGGCCATTCTAGACGCTCGAGTGAGGCTCCACACCCTCGGCACTGGCGGGCCGCGGCTCGACGGCGCGCGCGGCTCGGCCTGTCATGTGCTCGAGGTCGCCGGCCGGTACCTGATGTTCGATGTCGGTCGCGGCGCGATCCACGGCGTCGCGGCGAAGCGGCTGCCGATCGCCGAGATCGGCCCGCTTTTCGTCTCGCATTTGCATGTCGACCATATCGGCGAACTCGCCAACTACCTGATCACCAGCCATATCGAGGGCCGCCGCCAGCCGCTCAAGGTCTACGGGCCGCCCGGCACGGCGGGCATCGTCGAGGCCCTGCTCGGCCTCGTCTACCAGCGCGACATCGCGTTCCGCGACGGCGAAGCCGGCGATGGCGGCCGTTTTGTCGGCGCCGAAGTCGGTGAGATGCGCGGCGGCGAGAGCGTCGAGGGTGACGGCTGGCGGGCACGCTGCGAGGAAGTCGAGCACGGCCACGGCCTCGGCCTTGCGCCCGCCTTCCTCGACCGCTGGACCTGTCTGGCGTGGCGCGTCGAGGCGGAGGGCAAGGCGTTCTCGTTCAGCGGCGACGCGGTGATGTGCGACGGCCTGTTGCGCGCCGCCGACCGCGCCGCCCTCCATCTGCAATGCTGCTACCTGCCGGCCTCGGCTCTGCGCGGCCCGCAGATGCGGCGGCTTGGCGATTACACGCTCGCCTGCTCCGACACCGCCGGCAAGATCGCCGAGCGGGCGAAGGTCGACCGGCTGGTCCTGACGCATTTCCGCCAGACGACGCCGCGGGCGCTCGCCGAGATCGAGGATGACGTGCGGCGCGACTATCCGGGACCGGTGGAGCTGTCGAACGACCTTGATGCGTTCGACGTGTGAGCGCGTTTCCCGCGCGCTACTCCGCCATGATCTGCTGCTTCGCGGTCGCCGCGAAATGGTCGAGCTCGAACTGGACCTGCGCCTGGGTGATGGCGAGACCCTTGCCGGCGAGATCGGCGGTCACCTTCTCGACGACGCGCGGATCGCCGCCGGCGAATTCGGCATCGACCACGGCGCGCGCATAACCGTCGGCGGCGTCGCCCGCCAGCCCCATCTTCCCCGCCGCCCACAAGCCGAGCAGCCGGTTGCGGCGCGCGGTGACCTTGAAGCGCAGCTCCTCGTCGTGCTTGAAGCGGGCCTCGAATTCCTTTTCGCGATCCTCGAAGGTCGGCATGCTCGTCTCGTTCGTTCAGCGTGGCCGCACTATAGCCGGATGAGCGGGGCATGTGCACGCTGGTGATCCTGCGCCGCCCCGAACACCGCTGGCCGGTGATCATCGGCGCCAACCGCGACGAGATGATCGGCCGGGCGGCGGCGGCGCCGGGGCGCCATTGGCCGGACCGTCCCGAAGTCGTCGCCGGCAAGGACCTCGTCGCCGGCGGTTCCTGGCTCGGCGTCAACGACTGGGGCGTCGCCGCGGCGGTGCTCAACCGGCAGGGCTCGCTGGGCCCGGCGCCCGGCCGGCGCTCGCGCGGCGAACTGGTGCTCGAGGCGCTCGACCATGCCGACGCGGTCGCCGCCGCCGCGGCGCTGTCGCATCTCGATCCGGCCGCCTATCGCACCTTCAACCTCGTCGTCGCCGATAGCCGCGACGGGTTCTGGCTGCGCCACGCCGATACCGGCCGGGTCGAGCCGCATCCGCTCAAGGACGGGCTGTCGATCTTCGCCGCGGGCGAGGTCGACGACCTGCGCACGCGGCGTCTCGAACTCGCCGCGCCGCGGTTCCGCGCCGCGCCGCCGCCCGATCCCGAGCGCGACGACTGGCAGTCCTGGCAGGACCTGCTGTCGAGCGGCGAATCGCCGCCGGGCGAGCCGGCCGACGCGGCCATGCGCTTCCGCCTCGACAACGGCTACGGCACCGTGTCGAGCGCGTTGATCGCGCTGCCGCGGCCCGGCATACCCGAGCAAAAGCCCCGCTTTCGCCATGCGCAGTGGCAGCCGGCGGAAATCCCGTGGGCCGAGGCGGCAGGCATGCCGCGCTGACATTGTTGGCCCCCGCCCCGCTTGCTATATGAGAAGCATCTGCGGGTCGGTCGGGGGCGGGCTGGAACCGGAATGTCGCGACGCCGGCAAATCTACGAGGGCTCGGCCAAGGTGCTCTTCGAGGGGCCCGAGCCCGGTACCCTGGTGCAGTATTTCAAGGACGACGCGGCCGCGTTCAACCGCCGCAAGCGCGGCACGATCACCGGCAAGGGCGTGCTCAACAACCGGATCTGCGAGTTCCTGATGCTGAAGCTCGCGGAGATCGGCATCCCGACGCATTTCGTGCGCCGCCTCAACATGCGCGAGCAGCTGGTGCGCGAGGTCGAGATCATCCCGCTTCGCGTCGTCGTCCGCAACGTCGCCGCCGGCTCGCTGGCGAAGCGGCTCGGCCTCGTCGAGGGCGCCGCGCTGCCCCGCTCGATCATCGAATACCAGTACAAGAAGACCGAACTGGGCGATCCGCTGGTCGGCGAGGAGCACATCACCGCCTTCGCTTGGGCGAGCACCCAGGACCTCGACGAGATCATGCAGATCGCATTGAGGATCAACGACTTCCTCAGCGGTCTCTTTCTCGGCGTCGGCATCCGGCTGGTCGATTTCGGGCTCGAGTTCGGCCGCCTCTACAGCGATGACGACGTGCGCATCGTCGTCGCCGACGAGATCAGCCCCGACAACATGCGGCTATGGGACATCCGCACCAACGAGAAGCTCGACAAGGACCGCTTCCGCGAGGATTTGGAGCGCGTCGCCGAGGGCTACCAGGAGGTGGCGCGCCGGCTCGGCATCCTGCCCGAAGGCGGCCCGGCCGACTTCAAGGGCCCGAGGACGATGCAGTGAAGGCCAGGGTGCATGTCAGCCTCAAGCCGGGCGTGCTCGACCCGCAAGGGAAGGCGATCGGCAACGCGCTCGCCGCGCTCGGCTTCACCGGCGTCGGCGAGGTTCGTCAGGGCAAGCTGATCGAGATCGAGCTGGAGGCCGGCGACAAGGCGGCCGCGCGCGACAAGGTCGAGGCGATGTGCAAGGAGCTCCTCGCCAACCCGGTGATCGAGAACTACGCGATCGAACTCGAGTGAAGGCCGCGGTCGTCATCTTCCCCGGCTCAAACCGCGAGCGCGACGTCTGCGCCGCGCTGAAGCGGGCGAGCGGCAAGGCGCCGGCGCTCGTCTGGCACGGCGACAGCGAGCTGCCGCCGGCCGACCTCATCGTGCTGCCCGGCGGCTTCGCCTATGGCGACTATTTGCGCTGCGGCGCGATGGCGGCGCACTCGCCGATCATGCGCGAGGTCAAGGCACGCGCCGCGAAGGGCGTGCCGGTGCTCGGCATCTGCAACGGCTTCCAGGTGCTGACCGAGGCCGGGATGCTGCCCGGCGCGCTCTTGCCCAACAAGACGCTGACTTTCATCTGCCGCGATGTCCACCTGCGGGTCGAGACCTCGCAGACGATCTTCACCTGCGGTTACGCGGCCGGCCAGACGATCCGCGTGCCCACGGCGCATGGCGAGGGCAATTACACCGCCGACCCCGAGGCTCTCGACCGGCTGGAGGGCGAGGGCCGGGTCGCGTTCCGCTATTGCAGCGCCGCGGGCGAACTGACCGAAGCCGACAACGTCAACGGCTCGGCGCGCTGCATCGCCGGCGTGTTCAACGAAGCGCGCACCGTCTTGGGCCTGATGCCGCACCCCGAGAATTCGACCGACCCGCTGCTCGGCTGCACCGACGGACAGGGGCTTTTCAACGGGATCGTCAGTGCGCTGCAGTGATGAGCCGTATCACACTCGTTCCAATACATCATGGTGTAGTCGACAGCCCGAACACGCGCCTGTCCGAGGTTGGCTAATTGCAGATTATTCGGTGAAAGGAATAGGAATAATCGGTTGACCGGTTCGAACGTCACCCCTGCCCTCGCCGCGGAGATGGGGCTGTCGGCGGAGGAATTCGCCCGCGCCGAAAGCATCCTCGGGCGCACGCCGAACCTGACCGAGCTCGGCGTTTTCTCGGCGATGTGGAGCGAGCATTGCTCGTACAAATCGTCGAAGGTCTGGCTGAAGACGCTGCCGACCGAGGGGAAGCGCGTCATCTGCGGTCCGGGCGAGAATGCCGGTCTCGTCGACATCGGCGACGGCGAGGCGGTGGTCTTCAAGATCGAGAGCCACAACCACCCCTCGTTCATCGAGCCCTATCAGGGCGCGGCGACCGGTGTGGGCGGCATCCTGCGCGACGTGTTCACGATGGGCGCGCGGCCGATTGCGCTGCTCAATTCGCTGCGCTTCGGCGACCCTGCGCACCCGAAGACGCGCCATCTCGTCGCCGGCGTCGTCGCCG
>DATJOB010000362.1:0-8669 GCA_035507475.1 Allostellaceae bacterium
CGCTCGGCATGCCAGCAGGCGACGAGATGGCCGGGTTGCTGCTCGGTCAGCGGTGGAGAAGCGGCGCGGCATTCGTCGCTGGCGAATTCGCAGCGCGCCGCGAAGCTGCACCCGTCCGGCAGCCGCAGCAGCGACGGCACCATGCCCTTGATCTCGTTGAGCCGCTGGCGACGGCTGCCGGCCGCGGCGTCGAGCTTGGGGATCGAGCCGAGCAGCCCGCGCGTGTAGGGGTGTCCCGGCCGCTCGAACAGCGCCTCGGCACTGGCTTCCTCGACCTTGCGCCCGGCATACATCACGACGACGCGGTCGGCGTTTTCCGCGACCACGCCCATGTCGTGCGTGATCAGCATGATCGCGGTCCCGAAGCTCTCCTGAAGCTCGCGCATCAATTCGAGGATCTGCGCCTGGATCGTCACGTCGAGCGCGGTGGTCGGCTCGTCGGCGATCAAGAGCTTGGGGTTGCAGGACAGCGCCATCGCGATCATCACCCGCTGCCGCATCCCGCCCGACAGCTGGTGCGGATAGGCCTGCGCCCGCCGCCGCGGCTCGGGGATCGACACCCGGCCGAGCATCTCGACCGCCTTTTCCGTCGCCTCGCGCGGCGGCAGCCCCTGGTGCAGCGCGATGGCCTCGCCGATCTGCCGGCCGACGGTCAGCAGCGGGTTGAGCGAGGTCATCGGCTCCTGGAAGATCATCGAGATCTCGTTGCCGCGGATTGCTTCCATCGCGGCCTCGTCGAGATCGAGCAGGTTGGCGCCGCCGAAGCGGATGCTGCCGCCGACGATCCGGCCCGGCGGGTCGGCGACCAGCCGCAGCACCGAGAGCGCGGTCACGCTCTTGCCGCAGCCGCTCTCGCCGACGATGCCCAGCGTCTCGCCGCTGCGCACCGCGAACGAGACCCCGTCGACCGCCCGCACCACCCCCGCCGGCGTGTAGAAATGGGTGCGCAGATCGTCGATCTCGATGATGGGCGGGGTCGCAAGCGTCTCCCGGCCCGCCGCCGCGTCGGCGGCCGCAACTCCCTGATTCAAGCAGTGACTCCGATGATTTCGGTATGTTATTCGTTGGTCGATCAAAGTGATCGCGCGACAATTAGAGCACAGCGCGATCTAACGCGAAAAGTCTTTCTGCGGGGAGGAAAGCACATGCAGGGGGTAAATCCGTCCGGGCGGCATTTGAGCCGGCGTACCGTGTTGCGCGGCGGCGCGGCGATGGCCGCGGCGGCCTGGGGCCTGCGGCCCGATTGGGCGCTGGCCGACGTCCCGCTGCAGTTCGACGGCTCCAAGTTCAAGCTGGCGGCGCCGGAACCCAACCCGAAATCGGGCGGCGTCCTGCGCTACGGCATCACGATGCGCCCGCCGCATTTCGACGTGCACCAATCGGGCACGATCAACAGCCTGGCGGCGCAGGCGGTGCAGTTCGACAACCTGATCCGACGCGACCCGCGCGACAGCGGCAAGACCATCATCCCCGACCTGGCGCACAGCTGGGACATCGCCAAGGACGGCAAGACCTATACCTTCATGCTGCGCCAGGGGGTGCAGTTCCACGACGGTGCCGAACTCACCTCCGACGACATCAAGGCGACCTTCGATCGCATCTGCAAGCCGCCGCAGGGCATCCTCATCCCGCGCAGCATCCTCTTCAAGACGGTCAGCGAGATCGTCGCGCCCGACAAATACACCGTGCAGTTCAAGCTGTCGGAACCGCGCCCGGCGAACTTCATCATGTCGGCAATCGCCAGCGGCTGGAACGTCATCGTCCGCAAGAAGACCCTCGAAGACAACAACTACAACCTGCGCAAGGTACAGGTCTTTCCCGGCACCGGACCGTTCAAGAGCGTCAAGTACGTCGAGAGCGAAGTCTGGGTGTTCGAGAAGAACAAGAGCTACTGGAACAACCCGCTGCCGTATCTCGACGGCATCGAGTTCTACCATGCGCTGCCGTTTTCGACCGAGCTGGGGTCGTCGATCCTGTCGGGGCGGACCGACTATATCCGCATCACCGACCCGGTGACGGTGCGCAAGGCCAAAGAGGTGCCGGGGCTCAAGACCGCGCAGTTCAATCAGAGCGTGATCCAAGGCACATGGCTCAACCACAAGAAAAAGCCGCTCGACGATGCCCGCGTGCGGCGCGCGCTGCATCTCGCCTTCGACCGCCCGGCGCTGATCGATGTCGTCAAGGACGTGACGCCGATGCAGGTCGGTGGCTTCATCTATCCGTTCTCGGAATTCGCCACGCCGAAGGCCGAGCTGTTCAAGCGGCTCGGCTACCAGGACGACACCGGGCCGGCGCTGAAGGAGGCAAAGGCGCTGCTTGTCGCGGCCGGCTACAAGGACGGCCTGCCCGAGCCGCTCGATTTCCTAGTGCGCGACGTCGCCAGCTTCAAGCTGTGGGCGCAGGCGATCCAGGCGATGCTGCAGGAGGGTCTCAACGTCAAATGCAACCTGCGCACGGTGGTCGAGTCGGTGTGGTTCGACGACGTCGCCAGCGGCCATTTCGACCTGGCGATCGGCGCGGTGGTGTCGACGCTGCTCGACCCGTCCGACTACTTCAACGCCTGGTACCGGACAGGCGGCCCGCAGAACTATTCGCAATGGAGCAACAAGGATTTCGACGCGCTGCTCGCCCAGATCGATCGCGAGGTCGACCCGGCCAAGCGGCTCGCGCTGATACGCCAGACCGAGGCGATCATGGAGCAGGAAATCCCCGTGCTGCCGGTCGCCTGGGAGCGCATCAACGACGTCTACCGCGACTACGTCAAAGGCCACAATCCGGCGGATTATTTCGGCATTTACGACGTGGTCCGCGAGGATACCTTCTGGCTCGACAAGGCCTGAGCGGGCGGCTCTTCGCCGCTGTTCATTGTCTGGACGGCGCTTTCGCCTTATGTCTGCGTGAGGCGGGCACGGGCCGGAGAGACAGCCGATGATGAACGACAGCGTCAAACGGGCGCGCGAGCAGGCGCGGCTGAAGAAGACGACCGAGCAACGCCGCCTCGAAGCGATCGAGGACATCGCGGACTCGCTCCACGATCTCAAGGACGAGCTGATGCAGATCCGGCTGGCGCTGACCGCCAACCAGACCCGGACGGTCCCGCCGTTCCGGCCGTAAGGCGCGCAAGCGCGCCTGTTGCCATCGAACCGGCGAGCCGGCGCAAGGCCGATCGGGATATTCGTCGCGCCCGCCACGGGGTCGGGCGGTCGTCGCTGTTGTTCAGGTAGACGAGAGCTTTAAGACCGGGAATGCCCGATCGCGGCTAATCTATCTCTGGATCAGCCGCGCGCTCTTTCGCACGCCTTAAGGTTTCGCCGCGTCTGCGCTTGACGGGCGGAAATCAACGCCGCTCTTCAGCGGCCCTGGCGGCTGCTGCAGCTGTCTCTCTTCTTGCGAATTGCGACCATAGCCGGCCACTCGTCGACGCTATCGCGTGAACCGAGGTGGGATCGCTTGGCAACCCGCAAGCGTTACTTGGCGCGAGTCGCTTGTCATCCGGTTTCGCACCTTTCGGGCCGTCCGGCCCGGTCTCGGGAATCCCGCAAGGAAGTCGACAGCCATGGCCATCGCCGACGTGTTCCTGGAGCGGCTCGCCCGCCTCCATCCGCCGCACAGAACGCAGCCGCGCCGCCGTTGGCACCTCCCGCTGCTCCGGGGCATCACGCTATTGCGCTGGATGACGCTGGCCGGCGTATTGGCGATCGTCGGCTGGGCGGCGTCCTATGAGATGCGCAGCTCGTCTCTGGAGGCGTCGTATTTCACCCGGCTCGATGCTCGCATGACCGCGCCGGCAGAGCCGGGAGCGAGCACGGCAATCCGTTTCCCGAAAAGCGGCCCGTACGACGAACGGCTCGGCTACACGCGGCTGCCGCGCTTCATCAGCGACCTCACGGCGGACGGGTTCACGGTGCAGGACCAGGCGCGCTGGTCGCCGGCGCTGACGCGCTTCGTCGGTTGGGGCGCCTTTCCGATCTACCGCGAGAAGGACCGCGCCGGGCTCAGCATCTTCGACCGCAGCGGCGGCGAGGTCTATCGGACGCGCTTTCCCGAGAAGGCATACCGCGATTTTGCCAGCGTCCCGCCGCTGGTCGTCAACAGCCTCCTGTTCATCGAGGACCGCTACCTGTTCGATGCGCAATACCCCGAGCGCAATACCGCGGTCGAATGGAATCGGTTCGCCCTGGCTGCCGCCGGCCGCCTCGTCCGGCTCGTTGTGCCGCATTTCAGCGAGGGTGGCGGCAGCACGCTCGCGACCCAGATCGAGAAGTTCCGGCATTCGCCGCAGGGCCTGACCGGCGGCGTCGGCGAGAAGATGCGGCAGATGCTGACCGCCTCGGCGCGCATGTACATCGACGGCGCGAACACGATGGGGCGCCGCCAGCAGGTGGTGATGACCTACCTCAACTCGACCCCGCTCGCCTCGATGCCGGGCTACGGCGAGGTGATCGGCGTGCCCGAGGCGCTGTGGGTATGGTTCGGCACCGACGCGGCCGAGGCTGCGGCGATCCTCGACGGCACGCCGCGCAATGCGGCCGAGTGGGCGCGCAAGGGGCAGGTCTATCGCGAGGTGTTGAGCCTCATCCTGTCCGAGCGGCGGCCCAGCTATTACCTGCTCGCCAACCGCGCGGCACTCTCGACGCTGACCGACAAGTACCTGCGCGCGCTCAGCGATTCCGGCGTCATCGAACCGCCGCTGCGCGACGCCGCGCTCGCCGCGGAGCTGCATTTCCGCACCCAGCCGCCGCCGCTCAGCGCGGTCTCGTTCGTGCGCGAGAAGGCGACCGAGGACATCCGCGACAAGCTGGTGTCGCTGCTCAAGCTGCCCGACCTCTACAGTCTCGACCGGCTCGACCTGACCGCCCAGACGACGATCGACACCGCGGCCCAGGCGCGGGTGATGGCGGTGCTGCAGCGGCTTTCCGACCCGGCTTTTGTGCGCCAGGCGGGGATGGTCGGCGAGCAGCTGCTGAGCCCGAGCAACAACCTCAGCAAGGTGACCTACTCGTTCCTGCTCTACGAGCGCGGCGCCGACGGCAATTACCTGCGGGTGCGCGCCGACAGCCTCAACAAGCCGTTCGACATCAATTCGGACGCCAAGCTGATGCTCGGCTCGACCGCCAAGCTGCGCACGCTCGCGACCTATCTCGAAATCGTCCGGCAGCTGCGGTTGCGTTTCCTCGGCCTGCCGCCGCGCGATCTGCTGCGGATCGCCGCGACGGCGCAGGACCCGATCACCGGCTGGGCCGCCGGCTACATGGCGCATGCCGGCGACCGCAGCCTCGCGCCGATGCTCGACGCGGCGATGCAGCGGCGCTATTCGGCCGCGCCCGGCTCGTTCTTCACCGGCGGTGGCACGCAGATCTTCGGCAATTTCGAGAGCACCGAGAACGCCGGCGAACCGACGCTCTACGTCGCGTTCGAGCACTCGATCAACCTCGCCTTCATCCGGCTGATGCGCGACGTCGTCACCTATTACAACGCGCAGGGCGGGGTCGAGCTGTCGCGCCTCCTCAACGATCCGAACGATCCCGACCGCGAGGCCTATCTGCAGCGGTTCGCCGATGCCGACGGTCGCCGTTTTCTTTATCGCTTCTACCGCGATTTCCGCGGCCTCAACCCGGATCAGACGACCCAGCTGATGGTCAGCCGCACCCGGCCGGACCCGCGCAAGCTGGCGACGATCTACCTGTCGATGCACCCCGATGCGCGTCTCGCCGAGCTTGCCAGGTTCCTGCTCGCCCACCTGCCGCAGGACACGCTGACCGAGGCGGAGCTCTGGCACGTCTTCCTGACCTATTCGCCCGAGCGGCTGTCGCTCAAGGACCGCGGCTACGTCTCCGGCATCCACCCGCTCGAATTGTGGCTGGCGGCCTATCTGCAGGATCACCCGGGCGCGTCGTGGGACGAGGTGGTCAATGCCAGCGCCGATGTGCGCCAGCAGGTCTATTCGTGGCTGTTCAAGGGCAGCCTCTACAAGCAGGACGAGCGCATCAAGATCCTGCTCGAGCAGGAAGGCTTCAACCGCATCCTCGATAACTGGCGCGCGCTCGGCTACCCGTTCGCGCATCTCGTGCCCTCGCTCGGCACCGTGATCGGCGCCTCGGGCGACCGCCCGGATGCGCTGGCCGAGCTGATGGGGATCATCCTCAACGACGGCGTCAAACTGCCCAACGAGTCGATCAGCCGGCTGCAATTCGCCGCGGGAACGCCCTACGAGACGACGCTCGTGCGCAGCGCCCAGCCGGTTCAGGTGATGGCGCCGGAGGTGGCGCAGACCTTGCGCCGGGCGCTGACCGGCGTCGTCGCGGAAGGCACCGCAGCGCGGCTGCGCGGGGCCTATATCGCGCCCGACGGGTCGGCGCTGCCGGTCGGCGGCAAGACCGGCACCGGCGACAACCGCTTCGACCGCTTCGGCGCGGGCGGCGGGATGATCTCCTCGCGCGCGGTCGATCGCACCGCAACCTTCGTGTTCTTCCTGGGCGACCGCTTCTTCGGCACGGTGACGATCTACGTTCCGGGGCCGGATGCCGGCCAGTTCCACTTCAGCAGCGCGCTTGCGGTGCAGCTCCTCAAGGTGCTGCAGCCGGAGCTCGCGCCGCTGCTGAGCGCGCCCGCCACGGCCGAGGCGTCGCCGGCGAAGACCGGCTCGCCGTCCTAGGCCGCGACTACTCCGGGTAGTCCGGCCGATAGGCGCGGGCGCGGATCAGCGCGGCGATGTCGTCCGGCCGCGGCACCCGCGCGAGGCCGCTGTCGAAGATATGTGCGGCGATCCGCTCGGCGACGTGCAGCGAAGCTTCGAGGATGCGCCCCTGCGGCGGGTAGATGAGCCCGGTCGCCAGGTCCTCGTCGGTCACCTCGGCGGCGACCGCCTGCGCCGCGACGATGAACATCTCGTCGGTGACGCGGGTGGCCTCGGTCGCATAGACCGCCATCCCCATCGCCGGGAAGATGTAGACGTTGTTGCCCTGACCGGGCACGAAATGATGGCCGGCGACCTCGAGCGGCGGGAACGGGCTGCCGCTGGCGAAGATCGCCCGCCCGTGCGACCAGCGATAGGCTTCCTCGGCGGTGCATTCGGAGCGCGAGGTCGGGTTCGAGTAGGGGAAGACGATCGGCCGCTCGTTGATCTCGGCCATCGCCTCGATCACCTCGCGCGTGAACAGCTTCGGCACGGCGCTGACCCCGATGATCCCGGTCGGACGCAACGCCCGCACCGCGTCGACGAAATGCGCGATCGGCGGCCGGTCCTGCGCGAACGGCTTCTGGAAGTCGGCGAGGTCGGTGCGCGAGGCGACGATGAGCCCGTTGATGTCGAACAGCGCATTGCGCCGGCGCGCCTCGTCGAGCGGCAATCCCTCGCGCGCCATCGCCTGGCTGATCAGCTCGGCGATGCCGCTGCCCGCCGAGCCGCCGCCGAGAAACAGAAAGCGCTGGTCGGTCAGCTTCTGCCCGGTGACCCGCGCGGCGGCGAAGATGCCGGCGAGCGCGACGCCCGCGGTGCCCTGGATGTCGTCGTTATAGGTGCAGATGCGCTCGCGATAGCGGGCGAGGATCGGCACGGCGTTGAAGTTGGCGAAATCCTCCCACTGGATGCAGCAATTCGGGTAGAGCGCCGCGACCGCGTCGACGAACTCGTCGACAAAGCCGGTGTACTCCGCACCGCGCACCCGGTTCTGGCGCAGCCCGAGATAGAGCGGGTCGTCGAGCAGGTCCTGGTTGTTGGTGCCGACATCGAGCACGACCGGCAGGCAGACATGCGGCGGCACGCCGGCGCAGGCGGTGTAGAGCGCGAGCTTGCCGAGCGGAATGCCCATGCCGCCGGCGCCGAGATCGCCGAGCCCGAGGATCCGCTCGCCGTCGGTGACGACGATGAAGCGCACGTCGCGCTCGGGCCAGTTGCGCAGGATCTCGGCGAGCCGGCCGCGCGCGCTGATCGGCAGATACATGCCGCGCGCCGAGCGGAAGATATGCGCGAACTTCTGGCAGGCCTCGCCCACCGTCGGGGTGTAAACCAGCGGCATGTAGGTCGCCGGGTCCGACATCAGCACCGCGTAGAACAGCGTCTCGTTGCGCGCCTGGAGGTCGGACAGGACCAAGTATTTCTGCAGATCGTCGTCGAGCGCGGCGATCTCGGCATGGCGCCGCGCGATCTGCAGCTCGATCGTCGTCACCGCCGGCGGCAGCAGGCCTTCGAGCCCGTATTTGCGGCGCTCCTCGGGGGTGAAGGCGGTGCCCTTGTTGCGCGCCGGGTCCTTGAGCAGCGTCGCGCCGCGCAGACGATCGGGCATCAGCGTTTCCTTCTTAACAACAGCCGCCGCGGCCATCACCATGGCGGGGCCGACCTTGCTTGGAAAGAGCCTTGGCGGCATCCGCCGCGACTGCAGGAACCGACCATGACTACCGCGCCCGACGACATGCTGATCATCGAGAACGGAACGCTGATCGACGGCACCGGGGCGCCGCCGCGGCCCAACCGGCGCATCGTGATCCGCGGCGGCCGCATCGCCGAGCTGGATGGCGGCGGCGATCGCGCTGCCGAGGCCCCCGCCGCCCGCACCATCGATGCCGCCGGCGGCTTCATCCTCCCCGGGCTGATCGACGGCCATGTTCACATCTCGATGTTCCAGGGCAGCCCGCCCGGCATCCGCTATCCGTCGAGCGCCGAGTACGCG
>DATJOB010000363.1:0-2607 GCA_035507475.1 Allostellaceae bacterium
GCGATCATGGATGTCGCCGGCTCGTCGGAGGCGCTGATCGTCCAGGCGATCGGCGGGACGCGCGACAAGATCGTGATCCTCAACAGCGCCGGCGCGACCCGCCTCGAAAACGAGGCCTGCACCGCGACCTCGATCCATTACGCCAACAACACCTATGCGATCGCGCATACGCTCGGGAGCGCGCTGGTCGCGGCCGGCGGCAACAGCTGGTTCTTTATCACCGCCGACTACAGCTACGGCTACGACCTCGAAGACGAGACCGCCGCGGTCGTCAAGGCGAGCGGCGGCGAGGTGCTCGGTCATGCGCGCCATCCGGTCGACGCCCCCGATTTCGCCGCCTACCTGCTGCAGGCCCAGCAGTCGCACGCCAAGGTGATCGGCCTCGCCAACGGCGGCGCCGATACCACCGACGCGATCAGGAAGGCCGCGGCGATGAAGATGATCCCCGGCCCGCAAACCTTCGCCGGGCTGTCGCTGCGCATCAACGGCGTCCACGCGCTGGGCCTGGCGACGGCGCAGGGATTGATGCTGGCCGAGAGCTTCTATTGGGATAGCGACGACGCGACCCGCAGCTGGTCGCGTCGCTTCTTCGACCGTCTCGGCAAGATGCCCAACTCGCTGCAGGCCGGGGTCTATTCGGCGACGACGCATTACCTCCAGGCGGTCGCCAAAGCCGGCACCGACGCCACCGCGCCGGTGATGGCGGCGATGCGTGCCGCGCCGATCGACGACTTCTTCGTCCATGACGGCCAGATCCGCGCCGATGGCGTCATGGTCCACCCGATGCATCTCTACCGGGTGAAGATGCCGGCCGAATCGCACGGCGCCTGGGACGACTATCGGCTGATCGCCACGATCCCCGGCGACCAGGCGTTCCAGCCGCTGTCGCAATCTCGCTGCCCGCTGGTCAACAAGCCCTAGAGGCTCTCAACGCGCCCTGGCCTGGCTCAGCCGATCCCCAGCCGCGTCCGCTCGGCGGCGAGCTCCGCCGCGTCCCAGTAGCCGATGACGATGCCGCTGCGCAGCTGCTGCCCCGTCGCGTAATTCGCGATCCGCGCGTCCGGCATGGTGATGCGGCTGTGGTCGGCGAGCGCCCAGGCGAGGAGCATCTCGCGCAGCCGCTCGCGCTCGCCGGCGAGCCCGGGATCGGCGCCGCGATCGACGAGCTCCCGCGGGTCCTCGGCGAGGTCGAACAGCAGCGGCCGGTAGCCGGTCGCATGGATGTATTTCCAGCGCCCGTCGAACACCATGTAGAGCCGGCACTCGGCGATCGGCCGGTCGAGCAGCAGCCGCGCCTCGAGCATCGAATAGTCGTATTCGGAGAAGACCGCGCGGCGCCAATCCGCCGGCACCTCGCCGCGCAGCAGCGGCAGCAGCGAGCGGCCCTCGACGACGTGCGAGGGCGGCACGCCGCCGGCGTAGTCGATAAAGGTCGGCACCAGGTCGATCGCCTCGACCAGCGCGTCGCAGGCGGTGCCGCGGCTCGCATCGGCCTCGGGCGACGGATCGGCGACAATCAGCGGCAGCTTCGCGGTACAGTCGTGGAAGAAATCCTTCTCGCCGAGCCAATGGTCGCCGAGATAGTCGCCGTGGTCGCTGGTGAAGACGATCAGCGTGCGCTCGGTGAGGCCGCGCTCGTCGAGAAAGCGGAAGAGCCGCCCGAGCTCGTCGTCGATCTGCGCGACGAGGCCCATATAGGCCGGGATCACCCGCGCCCGCACCGCGTCGCGCGAGAAATTGCGCGCCACGCGCTGGCGCATCAGCGCGCCGTAGACCGGGTGCGGGTCGGCGCGCTCGAGATCGCTGCGCACCGCCGGCAGGACGTCGCCCGCGCCGTACGACGCGTGGTAGGGCGCCGGCGCGATATAGGGCCAGTGCGGCTTGATGTACGAGAGATGCAGGCACCAGCCGCGCCCGTCGGCGGCGGCCTCGTCGATGAACTGCATCGCGCGGCGCGTCGTGTAGGGCGTCTCGGAATGCTCGGCCGGCACGCGCGCCGGCTTGTCGGCGTGCTCCAAAAGCCAGCCGCTGAGCAGCGCGCCGTCGGACCCCTCGGCCGAATTGGCCCATTCCTCCCACGGGTTGTCGCCGCCATAGCCGAGCTTGCGCAGATAGTCGTCATAGGCCGGGCGCGGCTGCGGGTAGCCGGCCGGGTGCAGCCCGTCGTCGCGCTCGTAGGGCTCGAACCCGCATTGCGCGGCGCGGATGCCGCCGGCCGAGGCGGGATCGACGCCGAGCCGCTGCAGCCCGGCGAGATCGGCCGCCATATGCGTCTTGCCGACGAGCACGGTGCGCAGGCCGAGCGGTGCGAGATGGTCGCCGAGCGTCGGCTCGCCGGCGCGCAGCGGAAAGCCGTTCCAGTTGGCGCCATGCGAGCGCATGTAGCGCCCGGTGTAGAAGCTCATTCGCGACGGCCCGCAAACCGGCGACTGCACATAGGCGCGGTCGAAGCGCACGCCGCGCGCCGCCAGCGCGTCGATGTTCGGCGTCTTGAGGCGCGGGTGGCCGTAGCAGCCGAGGTAATCGAACCGCAGCTGGTCGCACATGATGAAGAGGATGTTCTTGCCGGCGCTCACCGCTCGTTCCGCTGCCGCCGGGCGCTAGAGC
>DATJOB010000364.1:0-9032 GCA_035507475.1 Allostellaceae bacterium
TCCAGCGCCGCCATGTTGATCGAGTGCTGCCCCTTGTTGTCGGCGGTGCCGCGGCCATAAAGCCGGTCGCCGCGCCGGGTCAGTTCCCACGGCGACAGCCCCTCATGCCATTGCGGTTCGAGGCCGCGGATGACGTCGCCATGGCCGTAGCCAAGCACGGTCGTCTCCGCGCCCTCCTCGCGCCGCTCGGCGATGAGGATCGGCCCGCCGCGCACCGGCCCGTTCTTGACCGGGTTGTCGAAAATCCGGCTTTCGAAGCCGAGCCGCTCGAGGGTCGGGGCGATCTCGTCGCCGAGATAGGCGCCGAGCACCGGCGCGCTTGTCTCGACCTGGCTTTCGGTCGGGATCGCGACGCGGCGGGCGAGATCGGCGGCGAACCCGCCCGCATCGAAATAGCTTTCGGCGGCTTTTATAGCGGCAGCGCGGGTCATCGGGCCTCCCTCAAGCAAGGCCCGCAGCTAAGCAGGAATTTGCGCCTGCGTCAGTAATGTGCGTGGTTCGAGACGCGCTGCGGCGCTCCTCACCATGAGGGGTTCCGACGAGCGGGCTCACGAATGCCCCTCATCCTGAGGAGCCTGCGAAGCGGGCGTCTCGAAGGACGCTATGGCCTCAATGCCGCGTGCCGGGTCCGGTGACCGGCGTCCAGGACGGCGGATCGCTGGCCGGGAAGCTGTCCTCGGTCGTCGCCTCCTCGCCGTCGCCGGCCGTCTTCCGCCCGCGGCGGCGCGCTGCTTTTGCCGGCGGAGTCTCCGGCACCACGTCCTCGGCACCCTCGACGCGGGCCTCCTCCAGCGCAGCAGCGCCAAGCGCGACGACGCAGGCCAGGGTCAGCGGTATCGTCAATGCCGGGCAAAGGAGCGCCACGCCACATACGGCTGCGCCAATGCGCGGCAGCATCGGTGTCGTCATCGGAGTCATCCGCTCGAGTCCGTCCGGCATATCGTCCTGCCTTTGAAATTGGTCTTTCAGGTCAAACAGGCGGGCAGCGAGGCGGGTTCCGCTGTCGGCCGGGAACGCGGTCGGCGAAATCATCCAATCTTCGCCACAGTTTGCGGCATAATGTGCGGGGGTGCGCGTTGTCGGTCGCGTGGCGGGGGTTCGACGAATGGGTGCGATAGGGGCTGCCGGGCGCACCTCGGCAGACGGTGATGGCTGAGCCGCCACGCCGCCCACCCTATCTCGACCCGAGCGAGCGCTCTGCCCCGCCTGCTGCCCGGCGCCGTCCCGCAAACCGTCCTCCGCGCGGCCCGACAAAGCGGCCCAAGCGCGGCCGCGAGCGCAGCGTGCTCGGCGGCATGGTCCGGCTCTTGATGCTGCTGTGCTTGTGGGCCGCGATCCTCGGCGGCGGCGTGCTCGGCTATTTCGCGATGACGCTGCCGGACACCCAGCAGCTGATGATTGCCGACCGGCGGCCAAGCGTCACGATCCTTGCCGCTGACGGCAGCACCGTCGCGACGTTCGGCGATCTGTTCGGACAGCCGCTGACGTTGAAGCAGATGTCGCCCTGGCTGCCGAAGGCGGTGATCGCGACTGAAGATCGGCGGTTCTACAGCCATTTCGGCATCGACCCGATCGGCCTCATCCGCGCCGGCTATACCGATCTGCGCAGCGGGCATGTCGTGCAAGGCGGCAGCACGATCACCCAGCAGCTCGCCAAGACGGTGTTTTTGAGCCCCGAGCGCAGCCTGTCGCGCAAGATCCGCGAGGCGCTGTTGGCACTGTGGCTCGAGCACCGCTTTACCAAGAACCAGATTCTCGAAATCTACCTGAACCGTGTGTATCTCGGCGCCGGCACCTATGGTGTCGACGCGGCGGCGCACCGCTATTTCGGCAAATCGGCGGCGCAGCTCACCCTTTATGAAAGCGCGGTGATCGCCGGGCTGTTGAAGGCGCCGACCCGCTTCAACCCGACCCGCGACCGCGACCTGACCGTGCGCACGACCCTCGACCCGCGCATGCAGAACGCCGCCGAGACGGTGGTCGGCGACGTGCTGGCGCGGCACGGGACGCAGGACGTGGTGAGCCAGGGCGCACTGGTGGCGATGACGCCGGACGGGGCGGTGCGCGCGATGGTGGGCGGGCGCGACTACAACGAGAGCCAGTTCAATCGCGCGACGCAGGCGCAGCGCCAGCCGGGCTCCGCCTTCAAGCCGTTCGTCTACCTGGCCGGGATCGAGGCCGGGCTGCGCCCCGAGGACCGCTTTGTCGACGGCCCGATCCAGATCGGCAACTGGCGGCCGCACAACTACACCAACCGCTATCTCGGCGAGGTGACGGTCGCCGAGGCACTCGCCGAGTCGATCAACACGGTGGCTGCCCAGGTCGCGCAGCGTGCCGGCATCGCCAACGTCATCGCCGTCGCCAACCGGCTGGGGATCACCTCGGAGCTCGCCCAGGATGCGAGCATCGCGCTCGGCACCAACGAGGTGAACCTGCTCGAGCTGGTGTCCGCCTACGCCCCCTTCGCCAATGGCGGCACCGGCATCCTTGCCTACGGCATCACCGAGATCCGCGACAGCAGCGGCGCGCTCGTCTACCGCCGCTCCGGCTCCGGCGCGGGTCAGGTGGTGCCGCCCGACGAGGTCGGCACGATGAACGCCATGCTGAGCGGCGTCGTCGCCCACGGCACCGGCAAGGCGGCGGCGCTGCCGCGGCCGACCGCCGGCAAGACCGGCACGACGCAGGAATACCGCGACGCCTGGTTCATCGGCTACACCGCCGACCTCGTTGCCGGCATATGGTTCGGCAACGACGACAACACGCCGATGAACCGGGTGACCGGCGGCTCGCTGCCGGCCCCGGCCTGGCGCAGCTTCATGCTCGCCGCGACCCAGGGCATGCCGGTGCGGGCCTTGCCGAGCGGGCCGCCGCAGAGCCTGGCGCCGAACCCTGCGCCGAACCCGGCGCCGACGCTCGGCGGCCTCTTCGGCCAACTCGGCCAGCCGGTCAGCCTGCTCCCTGCCGGTACCGTGGTTCCGGCGCCGCGCAATTGACGCGAGCCGCTCGCACCGCAACGCCCCTCACCGGCCCGCCTCCCGGGCTGCGCCGGGAAGCGGGGGTCGCGAGGGCGATCAGCGGCTAATGCAGCGGCGAGAACGCCGCCGGGATCACGAACATGTTCTCCTGGCGCACGAACTGGCCGCGCGTCGCCGGCGGCCAGGCGCCGGTCTTCTGCGCCTCGGCCCGGATTTGGAAGCGCTCGGCGGCATCCTTGTAGGCCCAGACGTGGATCCATTGGTTGAGGCCGCCCAGCTCGGTCGAGCCGCAAAACGCCAGCGGCGACAATTTGGTGCGACCCTCGATCCGCTCGGCCCACCGCTCGGTGACGGTCGGCAGCGCGCCCGGCAGCATCGTGTAGGTGCGGATCTCGTAGAGATCGCCGAGCCGGCGATCGCCGAGCGCCGGCGAAAACGGCGCCGCGACGATGATCTTCGACTCCATGTCTTCGATGAATTCCTGGATCTTCGGCGGCCAGCCGTCGAGCTTCATGCCGGCGGCGCGCTTCTTGTCGCGGTCGTCGAGGCTCTCATACGGCCAGCAATGGATGATCCGGTTGAGCGGGCCGACCTCGGTGTGGAAGAACGCGCCGAGCGGCGAGACCTTGCTGCGCCCCGAGCTTTCGAGGCCCTCGCCGAACCGCTTCGTCGCCTCGGGAACCGAGCCGGGCTTCAGCCGATAGGTACGCATCTCGATGATCATCGCCGTCCTCCCGCGGATTGGTCGGGCATTCTAGCGGGAGAACGCCGCCGCGGCACAAGCCTCATGCGACCACGCGGGCCGCGCGCCAGGCGATCTCGATGCGCAGCTGGCCGATCATCAGCGCGATCGCCGAGCGGTCCGGGTGGTCGGGTGCAAGGTCGCCGTGTTTCTTCACGAGGTCGGCGAGCGCCTGCGGCAGGGTCCGCAGCCGGTCCAGCACTTCCTCGGGAAACGCGTACATAGGCCCCCATCATTAGCGCGATCGCCGTATCCCGCAAACGCCGAAAGCGCCTCGACCCCACCACCTTAACCAATTAAGCCAAAGACTTAACTTAAGTTTCCCAGACGCGCCGCGAGCAGCGCGTAAACCCCCTCGGCGTCGACCTCATCGAGCACGTTGGCGTTGGCCGGGCGGCCGCTGACGCCGCGCCAGTCGACCACGGTCATGCCGAGCGTCAGCGGGCTGTCGCACTCGACCGCGACGTTGACGCGGCGGCCGCGGAACAGCGCCGGCGCCAGCAGATAGGCGATGACGCAGGGGTCGTGCAGTGCCGCCGGCCCGGTCGCCGCCCCGTCAGTCACCGTTGGCGCGAGCAGCGCGGCGACCGCCTTCGCCGCCGGCGTGCCGAGCGCGGCGAGGCGCGCGACGCGCTCGGGCGTGCTGCGCACCTGGTGGGTCGCGTCGAGCGGCACCAGCGTGATCGGCAGCCCGCTGTCGAAGACGATCCGCGCGGCCTGCGGATCGGCGTGGATGTTGAACTCGGCCGCCGGGGTGATGTTGCCGAGCGCCCGCGACGCGCCGCCCATCACCACCAGCTCGCCGACGCCGGCGGCGATGTCGGGCGCCCGGGTCAGCGCCGCGGCGACATTGGTCAGCGGGCCGAGGGCGCACCAGGCGACGCTGCGCGGCGCCGCCCGGCGCAGCCGGTCGACGACGAAGTCGACGCCGGCTGCCGGGTGCAGCGCCGTCCGCGGCGGCGCCAGCACCAGCGCGCCGAGCCCGCCCTCGCCGTGGATATGTTGCGCGGTCACCGGCAGGCGCGAGAGCGGCCGATCCGACCCGGCGCAGACCGGGATGTCAGGGCGGCCGGCCAGCTCGCAAATCGCTTTCGCATTGGCCGCGGCGAGCCCCACGGGCACGTTCCCGGCGACCGCGACGATGCCCTCGACGGCAAACTCGGGCGAGGCCAGCGCCAGCAGGATCGCCACCGCGTCGTCGACGCCCGGGTCGGTGTCGATGAGGATCGGCCGCGCCGTCATCGCCGCAACCTACCGGCGCGCGGCCTGAGTCACAATGCCGCGCCGCACGGCCCGCGCCGCGTCGGACTTGACGCTGTCGGCGAACCAAAGTAGAACATCATCTTGTGTTTTGGGTTTGTTCCGCCACCAGCGGGAGATTGTCATGCTGACGCGCAAGCAGCACGAGCTGCTGGTGTTCATCAACCAGAGGCTGACCGCGACCGGCGTATCCCCCTCCTTCGACGAAATGAAGGACGCCCTGAACCTGCGTTCCAAATCCGGCATCCACCGCCTCATCAGCGGCCTTGAGGAGCGCGGCTTCATCCGCCGCCTGGCGCATCGGGCGCGCGCGCTCGAAGTCATCAAGCTGCCAGAGGAGAGTGCCGCCCCGGGAAGCGAAAAAACCCGCTTCTCGCCAACCGTGATCCGCGGCGATTTCGGCGGCGCGCTGCCCGGCGCATCGGTGCCGGCCGACAGCGAGGCCGTCGACCTGCCGCTTTATGGCCGGATCGCGGCGGGCACCCCGATCGAGGCGCTGCGCGAGCAGTCCGCGACGATCGGGGTTCCGGCGGGGCTGGTCGCGCGCGGCGAGCATTATGCGCTCGAGGTCGAAGGCGACAGCATGGTCGAGGCCGGCATCCTCGACGGCGACACCGTGATCATTCAGCGCTGCGACACGGCCGAGAACGGCGCCATCGTCGTCGCGCTCGTCGACAATCTCGAGGCGACCCTGAAGCGGCTGCGGCGGCGCGGCGCGTCGATCGCCCTCGAGCCGGCGAACCAAGCCTACGAGACCCGGATCTTCGGTCCCGACCGGGTCAAGGTGCAGGGGCGCCTGGTCGGCCTGATGCGGCGCTATTGAGCCCGCTGCACCGGCTGCGGTGGGCGATCGCCGCGGCGCTGCTGGCGATGGCGTCGCCGGCGGCGGCCGCCGGCTTCCAGTACGGCAGCGCCCCCGATCCCGACGGTCAGCCGCTCGAACTGGCGATCTGGTACCCCAGCAAAGGGGCAACCACCGCGCAGACGATCGGCCTGTTCAGCCAGAACGTCGCCTTCTACGGCCCCGTCGACGGCCAGTCGCTGCCGCTGATCGTGATCTCGCACGGCACCGGCGGCAGCGCGGCCGGGCATTACGACACCGCGCTGGCGCTCGCCGATGCGGGCTTCGTCGTCGTCGCGATGACCCATACCGGCGACAACTACAAGGATCGCAAATCGAGCTTCACCGCGCAGAACTTCGTCGACCGGGTGCGCCATGTGAGCCGCGTCATCGACTTCATGCTCGGCGGCTGGGACGGGCATGACCGGATCGACCCGGCGCGTATCGGCATCTTCGGCCATTCCGCCGGCGGCGCCACCGCGCTGATCGCGATCGGCGGCAACCCGGCGCTCTACCTGGCCGAGTTGTTCTGCCGCGACCATGCCGACGATTGGGGCTGCCAGCAGCGCAAGCCCGACGCCGCAGACAACACCGATTGGCGCCAGCCCGACTGGCAGCACGAACCGCGCATCAAGGCGGCCGCGATCGCCGCCCCCGCGCTCGGCTATGCGTTCAGCAAGGTCGGGCTGGAGACCGTCACCGCTCCGGTCCAGCTGTGGCGCGCGGCGGACGACAAGATCAACCCCAACCCGTGGTTCGCCGACATCGTCCGCGATGCGCTGCCGACGCCGCCCGAGGACCATCTCGTCGCCAATGCGGGCCATTACGATTTCCTCGCGCCATGCAACGAGGCGCTCGCCAAGGCGGCGCCCGAGATCTGCCAGAGCGCGGCCGGCTTCGACCGCGCCGCCTTCCACCAGGATTTGAACAAGGCGCTGATCGCCTTCTTCACCGCGAAGCTCGCCGCGCCGTAGCCCCGCGGCAGGCGGTTCGGACTTGAGATCGCGCCGCGCAGCCTGTCTACTCCGGGCAAGGCGCACCTGCGGGAGGAAGGCCATGCTGCGCGGGTTGATGGGCGACGATCGGCCGCTGCTCGTCTCGATGTGCATCGAGCACGCGGCGCGTCACCACGGCGATACCGAAATCGTCAGCCGCACCCTCGAAGGCCCGATCCACCGCTACACCTATGCCGACGCCGAGCGCCGTGCCCGCCGCCTCGGCAAGGCGCTGCTGCGGCTCGGCGTCGCGCGCGGCGACCGCGTCGCGACGATGGCGTGGAACACCTACCGGCATTTCGAGCTGTATCACGCGATCGCCGGCATCGGCGCGGTATGCCACACGCTCAACCCGGTGCTGTCGGACGAACAGCTCGTCTACATCTTCAACCACGCCGAGGACCGGCTGCTGTTCCTCGAAACGAGTTTCGTCCCGCTGATCGAGCGGCTGAGGCCGCAACTGCCGCCGGACATGCGGATCGTCCTGCTGGCCGCGGCCGAGACCGCGCTGCCGGTCGGCGCGCTCTACGAGGAGCTGATCGCCGCCGAGGACGAGGATTTCGCGTGGCCAAGCTTCGACGAGCGCAGCGCCAGCGCGCTCTGCTACACCTCGGGCACCACGGGCAAGCCCAAGGGCGTGCTCTACAGCCACCGCTCGACGATGCTGCACGCGCTCGGCGCCTCGCTGCCCGGCGCGCTGTCGTTGAACGCGACCGACGTCGTCTGCCCGGTGGTGCCGATGTTCCACGTCTGCGGCTGGGCGACGCCCTATACCGCGCCGATCAACGGCACCAAGATCGTCTACCCCGGCGCCAAGCTCGACGGCGCCAGCCTCTACGAGCTGTTCGAGGCCGAGGGCGTGACGATCGGCCTCGGCGTGCCGACGGTCTGGCTCAACTTCAACAACTACCTGCGCGACAACAACAAGAGCGTCACGACGCTGCGCGGCATCGCCTCGGGCGGCACGGCGATCCCGCGCGCGCTGCTCGAAGCCTACGAGGCACGCGGCGTGACGATGCTGCACGCCTGGGGAATGACCGAGATGAGCCCGCTCGGCACCACCGCCGCCTTGAAGCGCAAGCACCTGCCGCTCGATCGCGAGGCGCAGACCGCGATCCGCCTGACCCAAGGGCGCCCGGTCTTCGGGGTCGAGATGAAGATCGTCGACGCCGAGGGCAAGGAGCAGCCGCATGACGGCAAGGCGGTCGGCGAGCTCCTGGTCCGCGGGCCGTGGATCGTCACCGAATACTACAACGACGCCGAGGCGACCGCGGCGGCGGTCGAGCCGGACGGCTGGTTCCATACCGGCGACGTCGCGTCGATCGACCGCGACGGCTATGTCCGCCTGACCGACCGCCGCAAGGACGTCATCAAATCGGGGGGCGAGTGGATCAGCTCGATCGACCTCGAGAACGCGGCGATGGCGCACGAGGCGGTGGCCGAAGCGGCGGTGATCGCCATCCCGCACCCGAAATGGGACGAGCGGCCGCTGCTGCTGGTCACCGCGCGGCCCGGCTGCACGCCGACCCGCGACAGCCTCATCGCGCTGCTCGCCAAGCGCTTCCCGAAATGGATGCTGCCCGACGACGTAGTGGTGCTCGACGAGCTGCCGCATACCGGCACCGGCAAGGTCGTGAAGGTCAAGCTGCGCGAGATGTTCCGCGACCACGTGGTGCCCCAGCGTTAACCTGATGCGATGAGTGCCGTCACCGTCCGCTTCGCCCCGTCGCCGACCGGCTTCCTGCACATCGGCGGCGCCCGCACCGCCCTCTTCAACTGGCTCTTCGCGCGCCACCATCGCCAGCATGGCGACGGCGGCACGTTTCGCCTGCGCATCGAGGACACCGATCGCGAGCGCTCGACCCCCGAGGCTACCCAGGCGATCGTCGACGGGCTCGCCTGGCTCGGCCTCGAATGGGACGGCGAGGTGGTGTTCCAATTCGCCCGCGCCGCACACCATGCCGAGATCGCGCACCGGCTGCTCGCCGCCGGCCGCGCCTATCGCTGCTGGTGCACGCCCGAGGAGCTCGAGGCGATGCGCGTCAAGGCGCTCGCCGAGAAGCGCTCTGTACGCTACGACGGCACCTGGCGCGACCGCGACCCGGCGACCGCTCCCCCCGGCGTCGCCCCGGCGATCCGCCTGAAGGCCGAGCAGCGCGGCGCGACGACGATCCGCGACGCGGTGATGGGCGAGGTCACGGTCGCCAACGAGGAACTCG
>DATJOB010000365.1:0-2956 GCA_035507475.1 Allostellaceae bacterium
ATGCCGGAAGCCGACAAAGCAGGGGAACGCTATTTCCTCGACCAGCCGCAACGCACGCCGGGCTTCTTCCTCAAGGGATCGCACCAGCTCGATTGGGGCATGAAGAACCGGCTGGCGCGGGTGTTCAACCCGCAGACCGGGCGCACCGTGATGCTGGCGGTCGACCACGGCTATTTCCAGGGTCCGACCACCGGGCTCGAGCGCATCGACCTCAGCATCGTGCCGCTCTTGCCGCAATGCGACGCCCTGTTCTGCACCCGCGGCATCCTGCGCAGCGTCATCCCGGCCGAAGCGCAGAAGCCGATGGTGCTGCGCGCGAGCGGCGGGCCGTCGATCCTCAAGGAGCTCTCCGACGAGGAGATCGCGATGGACATGGAGGACGCGGTACGGCTCAACGCCGCCGGCGTCGGCATCCAGGTCTTCGTCGGCGGCGAGTTCGAGACGCGCTCGCTGCACAACATGACGCGGCTGGTCGATGCCGGGCTGCGCTGCGGCATGCCGGTCATGGGGGTGACCGCGGTCGGCATCAACATGGTGCGCGACGCGCGCTATTTCCGCCTCGCCTGCCGCATCATCGCCGAGCTCGGCGCGCAATACGTCAAGACCTACTACGTCGACGACGGGTTCGAGACGGTGACCGCATCCTGCCCGGTGCCGATCGTCA
The DNA here is from genome assembly GCA_035507475.1 of Allostellaceae bacterium. Classification (GTDB taxonomy): domain Bacteria; phylum Pseudomonadota; class Alphaproteobacteria; order ATCC43930; family CGMCC-115725; genus DATARH01. The sequence goes on from DATJOB010000365.1 coordinate 665, forward strand.
TGGCCGGCGGCAAGAAGCTGCCGGAGATCGAGGCGCTGACCATGGCCTACAAGGCGGTGCAGGGCGGCGCGGCCGGTGTCGACATGGGCCGCAACATCTTCCAGTCCGACGCGCCGCAGGCGATGATCGCCGCGGTCGGCGCGGTGGTGCACAAGAACATGAAGCCGCAGGAGGCGCTCGACCTCTATCTGACCCTCAAGGCGAAGGGTTAGGCCGGGCAGAGGCCGAGACTCGCCAGGAAGGCGCGCGCCGCCGCGGCGCAGGCGGCCGGCGCCTCGAGCTGCAACAGATGGCCGGTGCCGGGCACGGCCAGGTAGTCGTAGCCGCCCTCGCGCGCCAGCGCCGCGTTCGACAGCGCCGTCGCGACCGGCCGCGGGCGCGCCGGGTCGGCGCCGATCAGCTTCACCGGCCCGGGAAAGGCGGCGGCCGGCAGCCACAGATCGAGCGGAATTCCCGCAGCGTACATCGCGGCCTCGAGCGCGCGCGGGCAGCGCAGCGCCCAGCCTCCCTCGGGCAGCGGGCGCAGCACCGCCTCGGCGACGGCCCGGTGCGCTCCCGTCACCCAGTCGCGCCCGGCGCCGGTCGCGGCGTATTCGGCGGCGAGCTCCTGCGGGTCGGCAAAGCGGTCGCGCCGCGCGCCCGCCCAGCGGACAAGCCGCTCGAGGTAGCGCAGCATCGCCGGGCGCACCGGATGGCCTTCCGGCGGGTTGTTGGGCGGGTCGAAAAGCACCAGCGCATCGAACCGCCAGCCCCGCTCGCGCGCCGCGACGAGCGCGGCCTGCGCCGACATCGAATGGAACAGACCGGCGGTCGGCTTCGCGCCGAATTCTGCCTCGGCCGCCGCGCGCACCGCCTCCAGGTCGCGCGCCATGTGCGCGTAGTCATGTCCCGGCGGGTCGGCCGGCGGGTTCCAGCCGTGATTGCGCGCGTCGAACGCGACGATTTCGCAATCGCCGAGGAAGCCGCTCCAGAACGCGATATAGCCGTCGATCGCAAAGCCGTTGCCGTGGCTGACGATCAGCCGCGGGCCGCGCGGGTTGCCGTGCCGTCGGACGCGGAGGACGGCGCCGTCTTCACCCGCGACGTCGATGACCGCGCGCGGCGGCAAATCGCCAATCGACACTGCCGGACTTGACCCGGCCACCCATCTCAGGCGCCGCGGCCGGGATAGCTGACCGCCATCCCGGCGCGCACGTCCTGCTGGATGCCGTATTGCGGGAACGGGTAGCGCAGCCCGTTCTTGGCGAGCGCCTCCATCCCGGCAATCGCCTTGGGCAGATAGTCGGGCGGCAGCGCCATCAGCATCTCGTCGTCGAGCACCCCGCCATAGCGACGCTCGGCGAAGCACGGGATCGACAGGCTCGGCTCGCGGGTCTTGAGCGCGCGGCCCCATGAATCGGCGCAGGCCGATTCGCCGACGATGCCCCAGTCGAACTTCTTGTAGCCGGCCCATTGCAGCCCGTTGATGAAATACATCATCGCGCCGGGGGTCGCGTAGAAGAGGGCGATGTCGGGCGGGTCGAGCCGGCCGCTCGCCAGCGGCGCGACCGCCAGCGCCTCGTAGCGCCCGTCGGCGACGCAGTTCATCGCCGCCTGGTGCGCGGTGGCGTCCTCCAGGGTCGAATACCAGACGCCGACCATGTGCTTGCCGGATTGCCACTCGGCGTCCTTGGCGTTGCCGAGGCCGATCACCGCACGGCATTGCGCACCGACGAGGTTGTCGGCGGTGATGCCCACCGTCCAGCCGAGCCGCGACGCCTGGCCGACCACCTGGTCGAAGGTGTGGATCGATTGCGGCCGGCGGATGCGCGGGATCGCCTCCATGTCCTCGCGCTTCTCGAACAATTTCATCGCGAAGACGAACGAGCGCAGCTTCAACAGGCGCTCGAGATCGGCGGTCAGCTTCGCCCAGTCTTCAGCCATCGGCGGGTCCTCAGGGTCATTGCGCGCCGGCGTGGCACCGCGCGTCCGGCTTGAACGAGAACAGCGTGCCGCAGGTCGAGCGGCAGGCATCGGCGCTGCCCGGGCAGTGGAAGTCGAGATACTTGTTGTCGGCGATGCACTGGCACAGGCCCCAGCCGGCGGCGATCGCGGTCACGCCGGCATCGGCCACGGCCGGGGTCGCGACCGGCGCCGCCATCGCCGGGACCGCAGGCGCCATCGCCGGCGCCGCGGCTGGCGCGGGCGCGGCGGCAGGGACGGCTGGGGCCGCGGCGCTGGCTGGGGTCCCGGCGGGGGCGACGGATGCCGGGGGCAGAGTTGGTAATCGGCGGGGACGGGCCTTGCGGCCCG
>DATJOB010000366.1:0-6571 GCA_035507475.1 Allostellaceae bacterium
GTTCTCGCGATCGCTGCCGACGTCGTAGAACGCGTCCGGCAGCTCGCCATGCGGCCCGAACCCCCAGCGCAGCGAGCCGCCATCGGTGTGCAGCGTCATCTGCAGGATGCCGCCCCGCCGCTCGAAGCGCACGCATTGGTATTTGTTCCGGTAGTCCGCGAGCTTGGTCGGCATCCGATCCTCCCTGCGTTCACACCCTCTCCCGCATGCAGGAGAGAGCGGCGGCCCGGCGAGAGCCGGGGCGGCGGGTGAGGTTGCCGCGCCCGACCCTCACCCTCCCATCGCCAGGCGATGGCTCCCTCCCTCGCGCGCCTGCGGCGAGGGGCCTTCTCTATTTCATCCAGCCCAGGATCGCCGCGGCGGTCTCCTCGGGCTTGTCGAGTTCCGCGAGATGGCCGGCCCCGGCGATCACCGCGATCTTGGTCTCGCCCTTGATGCCCTCGGCGAATATGTCGGCGTAGCGGCGCGGCATCAGTCTGTCCTCGCCGCCCCAGACCAGGAGGGTCGGCGCCGCAATCAGCTTCAGCCGCTTTTCCAGCCTGGTGTTGCCCAAGGGCCAGAAGATGCGCGCCGCCGCCTCGCTGGCGCGGGTCTGCTCGATCGGCCATTCGGGCGAGTTCTGGCCTTCGGGCTCGGCCTTGAGCGCCTCCCATTTCGCCGGGTCGGCGCAGAACAGCGCCGGGAGGTCGGCCGGGCGCTGCGCCCAGGGATCGGTCGGCGGGTCGTTCTCGTCGAACAGGCCGAACGGCGCGATCAGCGCGAGGCGCCGCACCATCGCCGGCCACAACGCCGCGACGTCGGCGGCGAGCGAGGCGCCGACCGAGCTGCCGGCGAGATCGGCCCCGGCGAGCCCGGCGGCTTCGAGGATCTGCCGCGTCGCCAGCAGCCAGTCGAGATGGCTGTCGAGCACCGTGTGGCCGCGCTCGCCGCCGGGAAACCCCGGCAGCGACGGCACGATCACGGTGCGCTCGCGCGCCAGCGCGTCGAGGAACGGGATCCAGCGCGGCAGCCCGCCGAATCCGGCGAGAAAGCCGAGCGGCGGCCCGCTGCCGGCGCGCCAGACGCGCGAGGAGAAGCCGTTGACCTCGATCGCAGAGCTTTCCGGTCCGCTCACCTGTTGTCCCCGTCAGTCCCTCGGTTGCAGGTCATCGTACCGCGCCGCGCCCGCCCAGGAGCTCGGCGACGACGCGGCTGAGCTCGGAGCGGTAGAACGGCTTGGCGATCAGCGGATAGCCGTCGCCCTCGGCGGCGCCGGCCCCGGCATAGCCGGTGGTCAGCAGCACCTTGAGGCCGGGGCGCGCGCGCTCCGCTTCGCGCGCCAGCGCCGTGCCCGACATGCCGTTGGGCATGATGAGATCGGTGAACAGCAGGTCGACCGACGGCAGGCGCTGCAGCACCTGCAGCGCCTCCGGCCCGTCGCGCGCGACAAAGACCCGGTAGCCGAGGCTCTGCAGCATCGCCACCGAGACCTCGCGCACCTCCTCGTCATCCTCGACGACGAGGACCGCGCCCGAGCCGCGGCGCGGCTCCGTTGCGGCGATGTCGGCGTCGCCGGTGCCGTCCTCGACCGCGCGCGGCAAATAGAGCGTGACGCGGGTCCCCGCGCCGGGGCTGCTGTCGAGCGCGACGCCGCCGCCCGACTGGCGGGCGAAGCCGTAGACCATCGAGAGGCCGAGCCCGGAGCCCTTGCCGATCTCCTTGGTGGTGAAGAACGGCTCGAAGGCGCGCCCCACGATGTCGGGCGCCATCCCCTCGCCGGTGTCCGCGACCTCGAACGCGACATAGTCGCCGGGGCGCAGCTCGGCGCCGTCCGGCAGCGAGCCGGCGAGCACGTTGCGCGCCCGCAGGCTCACCCGGCCGCCGCGCGGCATCGCGTCGCGCGCGTTGATGACGAGGTTCATCGCCGCCGCCTCGAACTGCGCCGGATCGACCCGGCAGCGCCACAGGCTCGGCGGGGCGTCGACGGCGATCGCGATGCTGTCGCCCGCGGCGCGGCGCAACAGCACCTCGATCTCGGCCAAAAGGCTGCCGAGATCGGCGACAACCGGCCGCAGCGACTGGCGGCTGGCGAAGGCGAGCAGCTGCTGGATCAGCCGCGTGCCGCGATTGGCCGAGCGCAGCGCGGTCTCGGCCAGCCCGGCGATGGCGGCGTCCTTGCTCTGCAGCAGGATCATGTCGAGGCAGCCGACCACCGCGGTCAGCAGGTTGTTGAAGTCGTGCGCGACGCCGCCGGTCAGCTGGGCCACCGCCTCGAGCTTCTGCGACTGGCGCATCATCGCTTCGACGCGGTGCCGGTCGGTCGTCTCGCGCAGCAGGCAGACCGCGCCGATGATCGCGCCCTCGGGGTCGTAGAGCGGCGTGAAGTCGGCGTCGTAGACCACCTCGGCGCGGCGCGGCAGCGAGAAGAAGCGGAAATCGCGCAGCTCGGCCCGGCGGCCGGCGACCGCCTCGCGCCAGGCACGCCCCACCGGGTGGTCGGCGAAGCCCGGCGTGACCTCAAACACGGTGCGGCCGATGACCTCGCCGCGCCGGGCGCCGTTGATGCCCTCCATCGCCGGGTTCCAGACGAGATAGCGCAGGTCCTTGTCGACGACGATGATGCCCTCGGTCGCGCTTTCGATGATGAGCTGCGACAGCCCCCGCTCGCCGCGCAGCCGATCGTCGGCCGCCTCGATGTCGGTCGGCTCGGGCAACGCGGGCGGCTTAATCCGCCGCGGCGTGCGCGACCGGATGGAACGCGGTGGGCGCCGCGCGCTCGGTGCTCGCCATCGGCTGCGGCCACCACTCGTCCTGCCAGTCGGCGTGGATGTGCTTGAGCCGCGGCATGACCTTCTCGGCGAAGAGCCGCGTGTTGTACTTGGCCAGCTCCTTGCCCATGTTGCCGAATTGCAGCAGCAGCATCAGGTGCCCGACATTGAGGTCGGTCGCCACCTGGGTGAGCTGCTCGACGACCTCGTCGGGCGAGCCGATGATCACGTAGCCGCGATCGACGATGTCGTCCATCTGCCGCGCCAGGGTCGAGAACTTGGTCGCGTATTGCGGCGGCTTCGAGCCCTGCGCGGCGGCCTGCGCCACCTGCCCCTGGACGCCGGCGCGCATCGTGTTCTCGCTGGTATAGCCCGGCGGGTTGGTGAAGCGCGGGTCGAGATGCAGGCAGCGGCCGTAGAAATACTCGGCCGGCTCGGCATAGAGGTCGTAGGCCTGCTGGCGGCTTTCGGCGACGCCGACGAACTGCAGGAAGCCGGCGTGGTACGGGTTCGGCGCCTTGCCGAGCCGCTTCATCTCGTTCCAGAAGCCGGTCATCGTCGCCTGGCCGGCCTTGTAGCCGAAATAGCTCAGATAGGCGTAGACATGGCCCATCTCGGCGCACCAGCGCCAGGTCTCGACCGAGCCGCCGCCCGGGATCCAGATCGGCGGGTGCGGCTTCTGCACCGGGCGCGGCCAGATGTTGATGTAGCGCTGCTGGTTGAAGCGGCCGTTGAAGGCGAAGGTCTCCTTTTCGGTCCACGCCTTCACCACCAGGTCGTGCGCCTCGTAATAGCGCTCGCGCAGCATCGACGGGTTCTGGCCGTAGGCGTAGCAGGTGTCCATCGGCGTGCCGACCGGGAAGCCGGCGATGAGCCGCCCGCCCGAGATGCAGTCGATCATCGCGAATTCTTCGGCGACCCGGGTCGGCGGGTTGTAGAGCGCCAGGCTGTTGCCCATGACGCAGATCATCGTGTCGGTGGTGCGCCGGGCGAGCGACGAGGCGATCAGGTTCGGCGACGGCATCAGGCCGTAGCCGTTGTTGTGGTGCTCGTTGACGCAGACCGCGTCGAACCCGCATTCGGCGGCGAATTCGAGCTCGTCCATGAAGTCGTTGTACATGTGGTGCGCACGCCGCGGGTCGAACAGCGAGGAGTGGATGTCGACCCACACCGAGGGGTGATTCTCGCGGAAATCGGCGGGCAACTCGGTGTACGGCATCAGATGGAACCACATCAGCTTCATGGCTCGCTCCCGCGCTACGTGCCCGGCAAACGTTAGCGAGGCTTATGATCGCGTCAAGCCCAAGCTGAGCGCGCACCGTTTCGATCGCCGCCCATCGGCGGAGCCGGGCGCAACCGACCGTTTCCGCGCGACCGCCCACTCTTCTTGGGCGGGCAAACAGGCAATTGGCGGGCGCGGCCGAAAGACCGCGGCGGACAGAGCGCGACCTGACCGGAGTCGAGACGCGCAAGGGCGCTGCCAGAGCTTCCGAGTGAGTGCTTTCGGCGCGATGTTGTGGGCCGCGCGTCTTGACCGAAGCGTCCGGCTGCGGACCTCGAAGCCGCGATTCGAATTGCGGCGGACCACCTGGCGCCGGGTACTGCCCTCAATAAACTGAGGCAGCGCCTGACACCGCGGCCGGGTTGCACCTGCTTGCGTTGTCCTCTACCGTGCCGCCCCGATGTACCGGGGGGTCAGAGCCTACGCCGCGGCCGCGGCGTGGATCATCGTGTTGCTGTCGATGTCGGCATGCTCCGAGCTGGGCATGTTCGCGCCGCCGCCGGTGGAGACCGCCTTCCACCCGGCGCCGCCGCCTCCGCCACCCCCGCCGCCGATGCAGCCGACCGCCCCACCGCCGCCCGGCGAAGCCTATGGCGAGCTCGTCAGATGGTTTGCCGCGGCAGGCTATCGCGACTTCCAGATCCAGGCGCTCGCCGAGCATGCCCGCACCGAGAGCGGCTTCCGGCCCTGCGCCGCCGGTCCCGGCGGCTACCATTACCTCTATCAGTGGAGCGGGACGCGGCTGCGCCAGCTGCACGCCTTCGCGCATACCGACGGCTGTCCGCAGCTGCACACGCAGCTGGCCTTCGCCGACAAGGAGCTGCGCAACGACCCGAAATACGCCTGCTTCTGGTCGGCGACCAGCGAGCCCGCCGCTTATGCCGCCCTGCGCCGCGGCTTCGGTCGGGGTAGCTGCTGAGGGTCAGCGCCGGCGCGGCGACGCTTCGTTGGCCAGCGCCGAGGTCACGTCGGCGAACGAGGTCTTCAATGAGGTGCGCACGTCGATCACGGTCGGGGTGCGCGAGGCGAGCGCCTCGCCGAGCGCCGGCGCGAAATCCTTCGCCTCCTCGACCCGGTGGCCGCGGCAGCCCATCGCGCGGGCGATCGCGGCATGGTCGAAATCGTTGAACTCGGCGGCGAACGGGCCGCCGCCATGCAGCACCCAGCCAAGCGCGTTGTTGTTGAAGACGACCGTGGTGATCGGGATGTCGTGCTCGATCGCGGTCATCATGCCGTTCATCGTCATCGCAAAGCCGCCGTCGCCGCACACCGCGACGACCGGCCGGTCGGGATGCACCAGCTTGGCGGCGAGCGCCGCCGGGATGCCGAACCCCATCGGCCCGGAGCCGGCCGCCTGGAGAAACCCGCCGGCCATCCGCGTCTGGTAGAAATGCGTCATCAGGATGCGGTTCTCGCCGGCGTCGCAGGTGACGATCGCGTTGTCCGGCAGGGTCTTCATCAGATCGCCGATCACCCGCTGCGGCAGGATCGGCTTGTCGTCGCTCGCATAGCTCTCGGTGTCGAAGTAGCCGTGGCTGGCGCGGTGCGCGGCGACGCGCTTTTCGGCCGCATCGCGGCGGTGCCCGCCCTTGCTGCGCAGCGCCTCGTAGAGCTGGCCGAGGAACATCTTGATGTCGCCGATGACGACCTGCTCGGCCGGGAAGGTCCAGGAGGCGTTCCTCGGCTCGATGTCGACCTGGATGAAACCCTGCCGCGTCGGGTCGAGCAGCTTGCCGTTGGCCCAGGCGGTGTCGCTGGGCGACAGTTTCGAGCCGAGCACGACGACGAGATCGGCCTCGCCGATGCAGGCGTTCGCCGCTGCGGTGCCGAACGTGCCGAAGACGCCGAGCGCCAGCTTGTGGTTCTCGGGGAACGTGCCCTTGCCGGCGGCGGTGGTGCCGACCGCCAGCCCGGCCGCCTCGGCGACCAGCCGCAGCTCCTCGTAGGCCTGCGAAATGCGCACGCCGTTGCCGGCGATGAACACCGGTCGCCGTGCGGCGAGGATCCGCTCGGCCGCCTCGTCGATCTGCGCCGGGTCGATCGGCGACGCGGGCGGCGGCAGGTAGAAGCGCGTCGGATAGAGCGGCGGCGCCTGCTCGGGGGTCACCGTGCCGGCCAGCGAATCGTGGCTGAACAGGATCGCGACCGGCCCCATCTGGCCGGAGAGAGCGTGCTTGATCGCGAGCTGGGTCGCCTGCACCGCTTCGAGCGGTTCCAATGCCTGCATCACCTGCTTGGTGACGCCGCCGAACGCGCGCCGCGCGTCCCAGCTGCCGTAATCGCCGGTCGCCTGCTGATAGGGCGCGTGCAGGTGGAAATGTGGCGCGTCGGAAAAATCGGTCAGAAGCACCATCGGCGACGACGAAAGATGCGCTTCGAGCGTGCCGATGAGGCCGTTGCCGAGCACCCACGGCCCCTGACCGATCATCACGCCGGGGCGCCGGGTAAGCCGCCCGTAGACCTCGGCCATCACCCCGGCCAGCGATTCCTGGCGCACGGTGACCATCCGCACCTGGTTCTGCACCTGCGCCAGGCCCGAGAT
>DATJOB010000367.1:0-16563 GCA_035507475.1 Allostellaceae bacterium
GCGACGACATCCCGCCGCCAAACGCGGTCGAGAGCACCGCAGCGGCGTAATAGTCCGGGTCGTCGAGCGTCACGCCCGGGAAGCCCAGCACCAGATGGAGCTGCTCGAGATCGCGCCCCTGACGGTGCTCGCCGCCGACATAGCGCGCCGGCTCGGTCGACACCGCGCGCTCGGCCGGCATGTCGCCGAGCAGCTTGTCGGCGAGCGCGACAATCGCATCGTGTTCGAGATTGCCGGCGGCCGAGAGTACCATGCGCGCCGCGCCGTAATGCGCCTTCAAGTAGCCGACGACCGCGTCGCGCGACAGGCCGCGGATGATCTCCGGCGCGCCGAGCACCGGGCGGCCCATCGCCTGCCCGGGATAGGCCCGCTCCTGGAAATGGTCGAAGACGATGTCGTCGGGGGTGTCGTGCGCCTGGCCGATCTCCTGCAGGATCACGGTGCGCTCGCGTTCGAGCTCGTCGGGCTCGAAGGTCGAGTGCTGCAGGATGTCGGCGAGGATGTCGAGCGCGAGGCCGACATCCTCCTTCAGCACCTTGGCGTAATAGGCGGTGCTCTCGCGCGAGGTGTAGGCGTTGAGATGGCCACCGACCGCCTCGATCTCCTCGGCGATCGCCAGCGCCGAGCGGCGCTCGGTGCCCTTGAACGCCATGTGCTCGAGGAAATGCGCGACGCCGTTCACCGCGGCCGGCTCGTGCCGGGTGCCGACATCGACCCAGAGCCCGAGCGAGACGGTTTCGACCGTATCGACCCGGTCGGTGACGATGCGCAGCCCGTTCGCCAGCGTCGCCTGGCCGATCTTCATGCCGCCCCCATCATGCTGCCCTTTGGCGCAGCCGCGCGCGCTCGCCGACAAAGCGCGACACGGCGGCGATGTCGTTGGGCAGGACCGCGACGCGCTCCCGCCGGTCGAGCAGGTCGGCGAGGGGTTCCGGCAGCGCCGGCCGCACCCCGGTCGCGCGCTCGACCGCTTCGGGGAACTTCGCGGGGTGCGCCGTCGCCAGCGCGACCATCGGCCGGTTGCCGGCTTCGCCGCGGGCGGAGCGTGCCGCCGCCACCGCGACCGCGCTGTGCGGATCGATCAGGAGGCCGGTTTCCTTGTAGGTGCGGCCGATCTCGGCGAGCGTGCCGGCGTCGTCGACCCGCCGCCCGGCGAGCGCGGCGGCGGCGGCGCGCCAGGCCTGGTCGTCGCGCGGTAGCGTGCCGTCGCCGCGGAAGGCGGCCATCGCCTGCGCGACCGCGGCGCCGTTGCGGCCCTTCAGCTCGAACAGCAGGCGCTCGAAATTGCTCGCGACCTGGATGTCCATGCTCGGGCTGAGGCTCGGGTCGACCGCGGCGATCGTCATCGTCCCGCTCGCCAGGTAGCGCGCGAGGATATCGTTGGCGTTGGTCGCCAGCACCAGCCGTTCGACCGGCAGGCCCATCGCGCGCGCCAGATGCGCGGCGTAGATGTTGCCGAAATTTCCGGTCGGCACCGCGAACGACACGCTGCGCCCCGCTGACCGCCCGGTCGCGCCGAGCGCCAGCCCGGCGGCGAGGTAATAGACCACCTGCGCGGCGATCCGGGCGAAGTTGATCGAGTTCATCGCCGACAGGTTGAGCTCGCGGCGCAACCTTTCGTCGGCGAACAGCGCCTTCACCAGATCCTGGCAATCGTCGAAATTGCCGTCGATCGCGACCGCGTGGCAGTTGGGTGAGTCGATCGTCGTCATCTGCCGGCGCTGCACCTCGGAGATGCGGCCATGCGGATAGAGAAAGAAGATGTCGATCGCGGCGCGGTCGCGGCAGGCTTCGAGCGCCGCCGACCCGGTGTCGCCCGAGGTCGCGCCGACGATCGTCACCCGCTCGGCGCGCCGCGCCAGCGCGGCGTCGAACAGCCGGCCGAGTAATTGCAGCGCCAGGTCCTTGAAGGCAAAGGTCGGACCGTGGAACAGCTCGAGCAGCCAGAGATCATGGTCGAGCTGGACCAGCGGCGTCACCGCGCGGTGACGGAAGCAGTCATAGGCGGCGTGGCAGAGCCGCTGCAGCTCGGGCGCGGCGAAGCTGTCGCCGGCGAAGGCGCCGACGACGCGCGCCGCGAGCTCGCCGTAGGGCAGCCCGGCGAGCGCGGCGAGATCGAGGCGCGGCACGGTTTCCGGCACATAGAGCCCGCCATCCTCGGCGAGCCCGGCGAGCAGCACCTCCTCGAAGGAGCGCATGGCCGGCTCGGGTCGCGGGTCGCGGGTCGATCGGTAACGCATCGGCAACTGTAACATAATCCTTTCCCGGCGGACCGGCGAAAGCCGGAACGCAACGCGTCGGCGCGGCGGCCGCCGCACCGTGGCGGCCTCACTTGTCGAGCCAGACGTCTTCCATCCGCCAGCCGTTGTAGATGCTGTTGACCATGATCGTCAGCCCCTTGACGTAGGGCTGCATGCAGCTCGCGCCGACCGGATAGAACAGCACCGGCCGCACCGCCGCTTCGGCCAGCCGCCGCTCGATCTGCGCGACCAGGGTGCGGCGCTTGTCGGCATTGGCCTCGCGCGACTGCTCGCGGACCAGCGCCTCGGTCGCTGCGTCGCAATAGCCGGCGTAGTTGCGCAGGCTGTTGCAGCCGAAATTCTCGACGAACATCTCGTCCGGGTCGTCGACGCCGCTCTCGATCGGCACCGCGCCGATCGTGAAGTCCTTGCGCGCCACCTTGGGGTACCACTGCGTCGTGTCGACGATGTCGAGGTCGGCATCGATGTAGATGTCCTTGAGCTGCGCGTTGAGCAGCACCGCCGGCTGGCGCCACGACGGGATGTCGCGCGTCGCCAGCTTGGTGACGAGGTGCTTGTCGGGGCCGTAGCCGAGCTTCTGCATGATCGCGCGCGCCGCGGCGAGGCTCTTTTGGTGGTCGGGGTCGTAGCCCGGCAGCGTCTTCAACATCGCCTCGTCGAGCCCCCAGACGCCCTCCGGCGGCGGCATCATCAGCGCGCCCACCCGGCGGACGCCGCCGTTGATGATCGTCGAGAAGGCCTCGCGGTCGATCGCCAGGGTCATCGCCCGGCGCAGCTCGATATCGTCGAAAGGCGGCTTCGCCGGGTTGACGAGCATCGTGCGCGGCACGTTGACCCCGGTCGTCTCGCAGATCGCCTGCGGCGCCTGCTCCTTGAAGTCCTTGAGCGTCGGCGGGGTCACGCCGTAGGGCGAGCCGACATCGAAGCCGCCGGCGAAGAAGGCGAGGTTGCGCGGCGCGATCTCGCGCATGATCGTGAACTCGATGCCGTCGAGATAGGGACGGCCCGGTTTCCAGTAGTCGGGGTTGCGCGTCAGCTTGATCGATTCGTTGGGCTTGAACTCGACGAACTTGAACGGCCCGGTGCCGACCGGGTGCTGGCGCTGCTCGCGCGCCGGGATGTGGCAGGGGTAGACCGGCGCCCATCCGGAAGCCAGCAGCGAGAGGAGCGCGGGCTGCGGCTCCTTCAGGCGGAACGTCACCTCGAAATCGCCGCGCGGCGTCACCTCGGCGACGTTCTCGTACCAGCTCTTCCTGGGGTTGACCCGCAGCCGGTCGCTGCCGAGACCCATCAGCAGGTCCCAGGTGCATTTGACGTCGGCCGCGGTGAACGGCCGCCCGTCGTGCCATTTGACGCCCTGGCGCAGCGCGAAGGTCAGCTCGCGCCCGTCCTCGTTCCACCGCCAGGCGGTCGCCAGATCGGCGACGATCCCGTCCGCCGTGTTCTGCGCGCGGTGCTGGTCGAAGATCACCAGGTTGCTGAACACCGCCATCATCGGCTGCTCGGCGGCGCGCGTCGATTCTTCGAGGATCGACATGCTGGCCGGGCTGTCGAAATGCTGGATCTTGAGGATGCCGCCCGGCTTTTGCGCTGCGGCCGGCAGGGCGGCGAGCAGCGCCATGCCCAGCGTCGCGGCCGCCAGCCGCCATTGCCACCGCATGTTCCCTCCCCGACCGATCGGCTTGGCGCTCTCGCCTGCCTTGTGGTCTAGGATAGCTTAGCCGATCGCGCAGAGGAGTTCGCCGTCATGTTCGAAGATTTCACCCGCACCGACATCGCGGTCTCCGGTGCGCGCATCCACCTGCGCCACGGCGGCGACGGGCCGCCGCTGCTGCTGCTTCACGGCAACCCGATGACCCACGTCTCGTGGCACAAGATCGCGCCGCGCCTGGCGAAGGACTTCCACGTCGTCTGCCCCGATCTGCGCGGCTATGGCGACAGCGTCGGCCCCGACGACGCCGGGCCCAACAACGTCAACTACTCGTTCCGCGCGATGGCGCAGGACCAGGTCGAGGTGATGGAGAAGCTCGGCTACCGCGAGTTCTTCGTCGCCGGGCACGACCGCGGCGCGCGGACCACGGCGCGGATGTGCCTCGACCATCCCGACCGGGTGAGGAAGGCCGCGCTCGTCGACATCCTGCCCAACCATTACATCTGGACGCACGCCTCGAAGGATTGGGCGATGCGCTCGTGGCACTGGCCGTTCATGGCGCAGCCCTACGACTTCCCCGAGCGCATGATGGCCGGGGTCGACGCGCGCTGGTTCATGGAGAAGAAGCTGTCGAAGCCGGGGATCGGGCTCGGCTTCTTCGACCCCGAGGCGTTCGAGGAATACGTGCGCTGCTTCAACTGGAAGACGATCAAGGGCTCGTGCGCCGACTATCGCGCCTGCGTCACCTGCGACCTCGAGATGGACACCGCCGATTTCGAGGCCGGACGCAGGATCGCGGTGCCGCTCCTCGTCATCTGGGGCGGGCGCAGCCACACCGAGGGCGTCCACGGCGACGTGCTCGCGGTGTGGCAGAAGCATTACGCCGACAACGCCTGGGGCGGCGCGTTGCCCTGCGGCCATTACGTGCCCGAGGAAGCGCCGGACGAGACCTACGCGCACTTCGTCAAGCATTTCAGCGATTAGAAGCGCCGGAATCTGAGCCGGCGATCCAGGTGGATGGCCGGGACAAGCCCGGCCATCTCATGCCGCTGCTATGAGATCCCCGGGTCAAGCCCGGGGATGCCGATCCCCTTGCCGAACTTACGTCCGGAAGCTCGGGTCGAGGCGCTCGCAGAGGCGCAACAGCGCCGGCCATTCGCGCTGCCCGCCGAGCCGCGGCACGTTGCCCGAGTTGGCGAATTGCGCGGCCTGCTTCTCGCAGGTCTCCGCGGGCGGGAAGACCAGCTTGCCGCCCGAAGCGCAGGCCGCCTGCGCCTTCAACTGCGCCTCGGCGGCGCGCTCGAAATGATAGGTGTAGGAGAACGCCTCGGCGACGTTGCGCCCGGTTGCCAACAGGCCGTGATTGCGCAGCACCAGCACCGGATGGTTGCCGATCGAGCGCTGCAGCCGGGTGCGCTCGTCCATGTCGAGCGAGACGCCCTCGTAGTCGTGGTAGCCGAGCCGGTTGTGGAAGCGCATCGCCCATTGCGAGAGCGGCAGGAGGCCTTCCTCCTGCACGCCGACCGCGATGTCGGCCTCGGTGTGGGTGTGGACGACGCATTCGACGTCGGGCCGGCCGAGATAGATCGCGCCGTGGATCACGATGCCGGCATAGATCGGCTCGTATTCCGAGGGCGCGACGAGGTTGCCGTCGAAATCGACCTTGAGGATGTTCGACGCGGTGACCTCGTTGAACATCAGCCCCATCGGGTTGATCAGCATGTGCTGGGGCTCGCCCGGCACCCGCGCCGAATTATGCGTGAGGATCAGGTCGTCCCAGCCGAAATGCGCGACGAGCCGATAGCAGGCGGCGAGGTCGACGCGCAGCGCCCATTCCTCGGGGCTGACATGGCGCGGCCGGGCCGCCTGGATATTGAGCGAGTCCATATCTGTTGCTCCTCCGATCTTCCCCCCTCCCGCATGCGGGAGGGGGACCGCTGTTATTGCACCGGTGCGAAGCAGGGCACCGGCGGACCGCCTTCGGTCGGCTTGAACACGACCTTGACTTTCTGGCCGATCCTGATGCCGTCGAGGTCGCAATCGACGATGTTGGTCATCATCGTCGGCCCCTCGGCGAGGGTCACATAGGCGATCGCGTACGGCACCGGCGCGCCGCGCCGCATCACGCTGTAGGTGTAGATCACCGCGTCGCCCGAGGCCTCCTGCCACGCGGTGTCGGCGCTGAAGCAGAACGGGCAGTGGGCGCGCGGATAGAAATGCACCTCGCCGCAGGCGTTGCATTTCTTGATCAGCAGCTTGCCCGCGGCGCAGCCGTCCCAATAAGGCTGGGTCTCGAGATTGGGCTGCGGCGCGGAGAACTTGCGGTCGGCCATCGCCTCTACTCCCGTTCCATGATCACGGTGGCGGCGCCGTGCCTTGTGCCGAGCGAGCCGCCGGTGCCGTGCGCCAGCGAGACGTCGCAGTTCTTGACCTGGACCGCTGGATGCGCCTCACCGCGCAGCTGGCGCACCGCCTCGACCACCTTGGTGAGGCCGCCGCGGTTCGACGGGTGGTTGTTGCACAAGCCGCCGCCATCGGTGTTGAACGGCAGCTTGCCGACCCCGGAGATGAGGTTGCCGTCGCTGACGAAGCGGCCGCCGGCGCCCTTCTCGCAGAAGCCGAGATCCTCGATCTGCATCACCACGGTGATCGTGAAGCTGTCGTAGATCGAGGCGTATTTGATGTCGGCCGGCTTGACCCCCGCCTCGGCGAACGCCGCCGGGCCCGAGACCACGGCGCCCGAATGGGTCAGGTCGAGCTGCTTGCCGCCATACTGGTTCTTCGGCGCCTCGCCGCAGCCGATCACCTTGACGAGCGGCCGCTTGAGGCTTTTCGCGATCTCGGGCTTGGCGAGGATGATCGCGCCGCCGCCGTCGCTGATGACGCAGCAGTCGAGCCGGTGCAGCGGGTCGGCGATCATCGGCGAACTCACCACGTCCTCGACCGTCACCACGTCGCGCAGCATCGCGTGCGGGTTGTACTGCGCGTGGTGCGAGGCGGCGACCTTGACCCAGGCGAGCTGCTCGCTCGTCGTGCCGAACTGGTGCATGTGACGCATCGCGCACATCGCGTACATGTTGGCGGTCGCCGGACCGTAGGGAAATTCGAACCCCGACTCGGGCATCGGCACCGACGGCGCCCGCGGCGCGGTCCCGGTCTGCATGCCCTCGGCGCGCGGCCGCCCGGCGAGGGTGATGAGCGCGACGCTGCATTTGCCGGCGGCGATCGCCTCGGCCGCATGGCCGACCTGCAGGAGGTAGGACGAGCCGCCGGTATCGGTCGAATCCCAGTGCTTCAGCCGGAGGCCGAGATAGTCGATCAGCGACAGCGCGCCCAGGCCCGACATGTCGCCGGCGGCGCAGAAATAGCCGTCGATGTCGTCCTTGGCGATGCCGGC
This sequence comes from Allostellaceae bacterium, assembly GCA_035507475.1. GTDB lineage: Bacteria > Pseudomonadota > Alphaproteobacteria > ATCC43930 > CGMCC-115725 > DATARH01. The sequence goes on from DATJOB010000367.1 coordinate 7,310, forward strand.
ATCCTCGATCGCGCCCCGCGCGGACTCGGCATGGAGCTGCGGGATCGTCTTGTCGGTGGCCAGCCGCGTCGGGTGCTCATAGACGCCGATGACGTAGGATTTTCCCTTGATGCTCATCGCGGCGGCACCCTCCCTGATCGCGGCAGGCGATGGGATACCGTTCGTTCCGCCCGGTCAATCGCCATTGCGCCATGGCGCCAATGCAAGAGCCATCGTATCGGCGGTTTGACCCGATTCGACGAAACTTGAAGGGCCTTGCGGGGAGAATGGCGACACGGGCCCGATCACGGCGGCGGATGGGACGCTCGGCGGGAAGTGATCTCGGCGATCTCCTCGGCGCCGTAGCCGAGCTCGCGCAGCACCGCTTCGGTGTGTTCGCCGAGCACCGACGGCGGATCGTTCCGGTCGGGCCTGGTGTCGGAAAAGCCGACCGGGAACGGCATCGTGGTCAGCCGACCCTCGCTCGGGTGGTCGACCTCGCGGAAGAAGCCGACCTCGGCGAGGTAGGGGTCGCGCACCACGCCCATCAGGTCGTTGACCTGGCCGTTGGGCACGTCGGCGGCATCGAGCCGCGCCTTCCATTCGGCGGTCGAGCGCGTCTTCATCACCCCGGCGAGCCAGTCGTAGAGCGGGTCGATATTCGCCGTGCGCGCGGCGATCGAAGCAAAGCGCGGATCGTCGGCCAGCTCGGGTGCGCCCAGCGCGCCGAACAGGTTGCGCCATTGCCGGTCGGTCGTCGCCAGGAGGCAGACATGGCCGTCGGTCGTTGCATAGGGGCGGCGGTGCGGGGTCAGCATGCGCGGATAGCCGAGCCCCTTCTCGGGCTCGCCGAAGACGCCGTGCCACAGATGGTCGACGAGGTTGAAGGCGGCCATCGTATCGGCCATCGGCACGTGCACTTCCTGGCCGCGGCCGGTCTTCTCGCGGGCGTAGAGCGCCATCCCGACCATCGCCGCCAGCACGTAGCCGGTGATCTTGTCGCAGATCACCATCGGCGCGTAACGCGGGCCGCCGTCGCGGTCGGCGTTGAGCGCGGCGAACCCGCTCTCGCCCTGGATCACGTCGTCGAACGCGGCGCGGTCGCGCTTCGCGCTGTCCGGGCGGTAGCCGCTCGCCCAGGCATAGACGAGGCGGGGGTTGGCGGCCGCCACGGTCTTGTAGTCGACGCCGCAGCGCGCCGCCGCGCCGGGCCGCATGTTGTGCACCAGCACGTCGGCGCCTTCTGCCAGCCGCAGCAGCGCTTGCCGCGCCGCCGGCTTTTTCAGGTCGAGGACGACCGATTTCTTGTTGCGGTTGATGTTGAGGAAATAGGCCGCCATCCCGGGATGCCGCGCCGGACCGATTGCGCGCATCATTTCGCCGCCCGGCTCCTCGATCTTGATCACCTCGGCGCCGAGGTCGCCGAGGATCTGCGTCGCCACCGGCCCCAGCACCGCGACCGTCAGGTCGATGACGCGGATTCCCGCAAGCGGCCCCGACATGATGCGGCTCTCCCTTTCGTCGCTGCGTCGCGCAGATGGACACGCAGGATAACGGGCACGCAGGATAGCAGCCTCGCCGCCCGCCCTCGACCCCGCGCCCGCTGAGGCGACCCGCTTGCGTCGGCAGCGCGCCGGGGCGGCGGTTGTGCTCGCCGGCGGCGGCCCGTATAAGCAGCGGCGGGACCTCCCCCGAGAACTACCACGCAGGACTGCGATGACACGGATGCGGATCGCCGGCGTTCTGGCTGCCGGCTTGTGGGTCGCGCTATGGGCGGCCGGCCCGGCGGCGGCGGACGGGCTCGCACGCTTCGAGAAATCGATCAAGTCGCAGGTCCCGCCCGACACGCTCTCTTACAAAAGCGCCAAGGCGCTCGGCGATAGCGGCTTCGAGCTGCGCGACGTGGTGGTGACCCCGCCGCCCTCCGACCCGGCGAAGAAGCCCGACCCGATCGCGATCAAGGCGATCACGGTCGAGGACCTCGATTTCGACTCGATCGAGAAGCAGCAGCCGCCACTCTACGCCAAGCTGCGCATCGAGGGGATCAGCACCGGCGCCAACCCCGGCGGCGCGGTCGACCTCAAGCAGATGACCGGGCTCGACACGGTCAGCGCCGATTTCCAGCTCGACTACAAGCTGGCGCCGGACAAGAAGACCTTCACGCTGAGCCGGCTCGAGCTCAACCTCAACGGCCTCGGCCGGCTGGAAACCTCGATGGTGCTCGACGGGGTGAGCCCGGACCTGGTCGGGCAGCCGAACGCCGCGCTGCAGGACGCCTCGCTGCGCACCGCGAGCCTCGTCTACGACGACCATTCGCTGCTGGCGAAGGCGCTGCCGATCGTCGCGGTGATGCAAGGCAGCGACCCGAAGGCGCTGATTGCGACCGCAACGACCTTCCTCGACGCCGCGCGCGCCGGGCAGAGCGAGGCAGCGCAGAAGGCGATCGATTCGCTCGTCGCCTTCGTCGAGGATTACGCGAAGCCCAAGGGCCCGCTGCGGATCGCCCTCAACCCGCCCAACAAGGTGTCGAACGCCGATTTCGAGAAGGCGAAGACCGCCGACGACATCGTCAAGCTGCTCGGCGTCGAGGTCAGCTATGCCGGGCAGCGCAGCTCGTCGCCCGCCGCGCCGGCCGCCGCCGCCGCCAAGAAGCCGGCGCCCGACGCCGGCAGCAGCGATGACGATGACGACGACGACAGCAAGCCGCTGAACAAGAAGAAGTAAGAAGAAAGCAGAAAGAAGGAGCGGGCCGGGCGGCTCAGGACTGGTCGCGCCCGCCGATGCCGCGCGATGCCGCGGCAGGGCGAGCGCGGCGGGTCTCCGAGCCGAGCAGATAGAGCCCGGTCGCGGTGACGATCGCGGCGCCGAGCAGGATCGGCGGGGTCGGCCAGTCGCCCCACACCACGAGCCCGATGATCGAGCCCCAGATGAGCGCGGTGTAGTTGAACGGCGAGACCGCCGCGGCAGGGGCATGGCTGAGCGCCAGCGTCGTCCAGTATTGCGAGACCCCGCCGATCAACCCGATCGAGCAGAACAGCAGGAAGTCGCCCGGCGACGGCGTGACCCAGAAGAACGGCAGCGCCGGCAGCGCCATCGCGGTCATGAAGATCGCGGTCCAGGTGACGATCGAGGCCGAGTGCTCGGTGCGACAGAGGTCGCGCACGGTCAGCGTACCGACAGCGTTGCACACCGCGCAGCCGACCGCACCGGCGACGCCGAACGCATTCTCGGCGCCGCTCGGCCGCGCCATCACCAGGACGCCGACAAACCCGACGCTGACCGCGATCCAGCGCTCGCGGCCGACCCGCTCCTTGATGATCGGGTAGGAGAGCGCCGTCAGGAATAGCGGCGCCGCGAAGGTCAGCGAGATCGCGTCGGCGAGCGGCAGCAGGTGATAGCCGATGAACGAGGCGACGTTCGAGCCGCCCCAGATGACCGCGCGACCGAACTGCCCGAGGAGCCGGTTGGTGCGCATCACCGAAAGCCCGCCGGCGCGCATCACCAGGATGAAGGAGGGCAGCAGCGCGACGAACGAGCGGAAGAACACCAGCATCGGGATCGGGTAGCTCTGCGCCAGCCACTTGCCGATCGCGTTCTGGATCGAGAACAGGAAGACCGAGGCGACCATGTAGAGGATGCCGAGCCGGATGTCGTCGCGGCGCAACGGCGCGGCGGCGGTGCTCACCCGGTTGCCCCGATGGCGCTTGCCGGCGAAAGCGGGGATCCGCTTGCCGGCTTGCCGAGCCGCCGATGGGCGGCCCGCGCCTGGCGCCGGGCAGCGCGATGTTGCACTGCCCGACCTAGAGCTGCTCCGGGTCGAAGTCGAGGACCGTCGCGCCGCCCTTGACCGCCGGCAGCAGCCCCGGCGCCGCGGCGAGCAGGTGCTCGGCATAGAAGCGCGCGGTGCCGCGCTTCGCCGCGGCGAGCGGGTGGCCGGCGGCGCTCGCCGCCTGCGCCAGCCGCGCCAGCAGGTGGCCGCCGAGCACCGTGCCGAACAGTGCGAGATAGGGCGTCGCGCCGGCCGCCGCGAGCGCCGGGTCGGCCTCGACCAGCCAGCCGGTCGCGTCGGCGAGCGCGGCGCGCCCGGCGGCGAGCGGCGAGCGCAGCGCCGCCAGCTCGCCCGACAGCGCCTCGCCTTGCGCCGCCAGCTCGGCGATCAGCACCCGCGCCGTCTCGCCGCGGTCGCGGCCGAGCTTGCGGCCGACCAGGTCCCAGGCCTGGATGCCGTTGGTGCCCTCGTAGATCGCCGCGATGCGCGCGTCCCGGTAATGCTGCGCCGCGCCGGTCTCCTCGATATAGCCCATCCCGCCATGCACCTGGACCCCGGTCGAGGCGATCTCGATCGCCTTGTCGCTGCACCATGCCTTGACCACCGGGATCAGCAGGTCGGCGCGGTGCTGCTGCGCCGGATCGCGCTGCGCCGCGTCGATCGCCGCCGCGGCATGATAGGCGAGCGCCCGCATCGCCTCGGTCTGCGCCCGCATCGACAGGAGCATGCGGCGCACGTCGGGGTGGCCGACGATCGGCGGCGCGGCGTCGTTTCCGTTCGCGCGCGGCAGGCCGACCGGCCGGCCCTGCACCCGGGTGCGGGCATAGGCGAGCGCGGCCTGGTAGGCGCGCTCGGCGATGCCGACCGCCTGCACCCCGACGAGCAGGCGCTCGGTGTTCATCATCGTGAACATCGCCTCGAGCCCGCGATGCGGCTCGCCGATCCGCCAGCCCACCGCGCCGCGCTCCTCGCCATAGGCGAGGACGCAGGTCGGCGAGGCGTGGATGCCGAGCTTCTCCTCGAGCCGCAAGGTGCGGATGTCGTTGCGCTCGCCCGGCCGGCCCCCCTCGCCGGGCAGGAATTTCGGCACCAGGAACAAGGAGATGCCGCGGCTCCCCGGCGGCGCGTCGGGCAGCCGCGCCAGCACCATGTGGACGATGTTGTCGGCGAGGTCGTGATCGCCGTAGGTGATGAAGATCTTCTGGCCGCTGATCCGGTAATGCTCGCCCCAACGCGGGTCGTTTGCCGGCGCCGCGCGGGTCCTCAGCGCACCGAGGTCCGAGCCGGCCTGCGGCTCGGTCAGGTTCATCGTGCCGGGCCATTCGCCCGAGACCAGCTTGGCGAGATAGCGCGCCTTAAGCTCGGCCGAGCCGTGCGTGCGCAGCAGCTCTATGGCGCCGCTGTTGAGCAGCGGGCAGAGCGCCCAGCTCATGCAGGCCGCGTTCCACATCTCGGTGAGCGGCGCGGCGAGCGCCAGCGGCAGGCCCTGGCCGCCATCCTCGACCGGACAGCAGAACCCGCCCCAACCGCCCTCGACATAGCCCCGGTAGGCCTCGCGAAACCCGGGCGGCGTGCGCACCACGCCGTTTTCCAGCACGCTGCCGGTGCGGTCCGCGGCCTGGTTGAGCGGCGCCAGCGCGTTCTCGGCGAATTTCGCGGCCTCGCCGAGCACCGCGTCGGCGATCTCGGCGGCCTCGGCCGGCAGCGCGCCCAGCGTATCGAGCACGAGGCGCATATCGGCAAGCGGCGCGGCATAGGTCATCGGCGGCTCCTCCGCCGCTCAGCATAGCCGATCGCGCCAGCGCCGGCAGTGCGCGATCGCGGGTCCTGCGGCGATGGCGTCGCGCCACCCGAGCTAGGCGGCGCCGAGCGCGTGCGGCGCGGAGCGGCGCTGCTCGCTGCCGTCCGGCCGGTACGAGCGGTGCGGGTCGTCCTGGTGCAGCCGGTCAATGGCGCCGGTCAGGTGGCGCAGCATCGCGGCGCAGATGATCGCGTTCTCCTGGTTGTAGCGCATCAGCGGGAGCAGCACCGCGATACCCGGCCGCGGCGCGCCGAGAACGCTCGTCGCCTCCTCGATCATCTCGGCGAGCAGCATCTTGCGCCGGGTGGTGACGTTGATCGCCTCGGCGGTGCCGCTCAGCAGCGCGCGCCGCTCGTCGGCGAGCACGTCGTGCAGCTCCTCGAGCAGATTGGCGAGATGGCCCGCGCCGTCGCCCGCGTCGCCGATCGATTTGACACCGTCCATCGGCTCAGAACCTGATCTCGACCCCGCCGTCGCGCGCCACTGTCGCGCGGAGCGTCTTCTGGCTTTCGCTGTTCTCGACGCTGATGCTGTCGCCGACGCGGCCGTCTTCGAGCGCGGTCGCGGTCGCCTTGATCGTCATCACCGGATCGCTCAGCGTCAGCACGACCTTCTGTCCGCGATGCACCGCGATCGGCAGGTCGAGCAGCGGCGCGAGGATCGGCGCGCCGGCGATCACCCCGGCGCGCAGGATCTTGCCTTCGACCTGGCGCGGATCGGTGACCAGCCCGGCATTGCTGGCGAACGCGTCGGCCCGGCCGCGCGTCAGCTCGGCCTCGGTGAGCGTCGTATTCGGCGCCAAATTGGTCGCCGCGACCACGGCATCGACCCAGGCGTGCAGGTGAAGCGGCACGTAAATCGACCAGGCCGGCCCCGGACAACTGACCTTCGCCGTGATCATCGCAGCATTGGTAGGCGGCAGGTCGACCTGGATATTGTCGCACGCCGCCAATCGCAGTCGCGGGTCAATCGCGCCGACTTCGACTTCTCCCGAGGCCTTGTGCATTCCGGCAAGACGCGGCGCCATTGCCGCTTCGATCGCTGCGCGAATAGCCGCTTGATCTTGTATCTGCTCGGCTGACGAGCCACTAGCTCTGGCGAAAACCAGGACGGCGAGGCCAGTAACAGCCAGACGGCTCAATCTATACTTGCCGGCCACCGCAGTTTCCCCTTGCGTTTGACGAAAATTTTTCTCATCATAACGAAAATTGGAAATTTGGCAAATAAGGAAAGTTTCCGATGGGGCAACCGCAGACGAGATCGCGATCGGCCGGTATTCGGCCCGAGGCTTCGTCGAAGAGCGGCGGCGCCGGCAAGTCGAAGGGCCGCCGATGACCGCGGCGATCGGCGCCGGCCTCGATTTCTTCCGGCAAGTCTTGGCGCTGCGGGCCTATCGGCAGGAAGTCCTTTCCGCCGACATCGCCAATGCCAGCACGCCCGGCTTCAAGGCGGTCGATCTCGACTTCGCCGGCGCGCTCGACGCGGCGACCGCGCGCCGCCTGCCGCTCGCCGCGCCGAACCCCGGCCGCCGGGCCTGGCTGGTCGACGACGCGCGCCAGATGAAGCCGGCCGGCGCCGCTAGCGGGCAGGCCGCGCCGCCCGCCGCAGCCTTCGTCAAATACCAGACCGGCGCCGAGGTGACGCTCGACGGCAACAGCGTCGATCTCGACCACGAGAAGGTGACCGCGGCCGAGAACGCGGTGCAATACCAGGCCGCGGCGACCTTCGCGACGCAGACGATCAAGCTGCTGCTGACCGCGATCAACGGCGCCTCGGGCTCACAGCAATCGAGCGGGAGCTGATCGATGTCGCTGTTCGCAACCCTGTCGATCGCCGGCTCGGGCATGTCGGCCGAGGCCGAGCGGCTCTCGGCGATCGCCAGCAACCTCGCCAACGCCAACAGTGCGGTCGGCGCCGCCGGGCAGCCCTACCGGGCGCGCGAGGTGGTGTTCCAGGCGGTCTCGCCCGGCGCGGCGGGCGGCGACGACGCCGCCACGATCGGCATGGACGGGGTGCGGGTCGCCGCGGTGGTGGAGAGCGACGCGCCGGCGCACCAGGTCTACGACCCGGGCAACAGCTTCGCCGACGGCAACGGCTACGTGCAGATGCCCAACGTCAACCCGGTCGACGAGATGGTCAACATGATCTCGGCTCAGCAGGACTACCAGGCCAACCTCGAGGCGTTCAACGTCGCCAAGTCGCTGGCCCTGCGCACGTTGACGATCTAGCGCCGGGACGATCCAGCGCCGGGACGATCTGAGGCGCGGGCGACCGGCCGGAAGGGGGAACAGGGATGAGCGCATCGAGCATAATGCCGGCGAGCGTGGTGACCCTGCCGCAGGGCGACCAGGTGCCGACCGCGAGCTCGACGGGCAGCACGGCCTCGGCCGCGGCGAGCGGGGTGAACGGCGCCAGCCAGCTGACCGAGGCCGATTTCCTGACGCTGCTAACGACGCAGCTGGAGAACCAGGACCCGCTCAACCCGCAGAGCCCGAGCGACCTCGCCGCCGAGCTCGCCCAGTTCTCGACCGCGAGCGGCGTCCAGTCGCTCAACACCACGGTCGGCACCAATAGCGGGATGCAGGCGGCGAGCCTCATCGGCAAGAGCGTGGCGGTGGCGGGGAACACGCTGGTGCTCGGCAGCAACGGGACGGCGCAGGGCGCGCTCTCGCTGTCGGCGGCGGCGAGCGATGTCGGCCTCACCATCAGCAATGCGTCCGGCGTCGTCGCCACCGTCGATCTCGGCGCGCTCGGCTCCGGCACCCAGACCTTCACCTGGAACGGCAAGGCGCTCAACGGCAGCGCGCTGCCCGCCGGCAACTACAGCTACACGGTCAGCGCCGCCCCGGCGGTCAGCGGCACCACCGTGACCCCGACGGCCTATTCCGTCGTCCCGGTCAACTCGGTGGCACTCGGCGGTAGCAGCGGGCCGACGCTCACGCTCGGCGGCGGGCTTGCCCCGGTGGCGCTGACCTCGGTTCAGCAGGTCTTTTGAATCCAGCAGATCCTCTCGCTGCAGATCCTCTCGCTAAGGAGCGGCTCCCATGTCCCTCTCGGTTGAACTCTCCGGCCTGCAGGTTGCGCAGACCGACCTCGACACGATCGGCAACAACATCGCCAATGTCGGCACCACCGGGTTCAAGGGCTCGACCCCGAACTTCACCGACGTCTACGCCACCTCGCTCGCCGGCGCGGCGGGCGCGGCCTCGGTGACCGGGCTCGGCGCCGCCGCGAACAGCGTCTCGCAGCTCTTCACCGAGGGCTCGATCAGCCAGACCGGCAACCCGCTCGACGTGGCGATCGACGGCAGCGGCTTCTTCCAGGTGCAGACCAATACCGGCGTCGCCTACAGCCGCGACGGCGCGCTGCAGCTCAACGCCAACGGCTACCTGACCAACGACACCGGCGCGCTCGTCATGGGCTACGCCGCGCCGGTCAGCGGCAGCAACGCAACCGCGTCCGGGCCGCTGCAGACGATCCATATCGACCAGTCGAACATCGCGCCGACGCCGACCTCGGAGCTCACGCTCGACGTCAACCTGCCGTCGAACGATTCGCAGATCAACACGACCTCGACGCCGTTCAGCGTCACCAACTCGGACAGCTACAACGAGAGCACGTCGAGCACGGTCTACGACAGCCTCGGCGCCAGCCACACGCTGACCACGTTCTTCACCCAGGTCTCGGGCTCCGGCTCGCCGCCCG
>DATJOB010000368.1:0-2169 GCA_035507475.1 Allostellaceae bacterium
TCTCGGCGCCTGGGTCAACCGGCGCGGCATCTTCGACCGGGCCGAGCGCCAGGACACGTTCCGCGAGGAGAACGTGGTCTCGGCGCAGCGCTGGGCGATGTCGCCGCAGGGTCAGCACATCGAACTCGGCATCGCCGAGCACAATCTCTTCCTGCAGCTCGCCGCGCTGGGAATCGCCGGGCCGGTCTTCGGCGGCCGCCTGCTGCCGATCGGGACGCTCTACGATCCGTTCATCAAGCGCGGCCTCGACGCGCTCAACTTCGGGCTCTACCAGGATGCGCGGTTCATCCTGGTGGCGACCCCGTCGGGGATCACGCTGGCGCCCGAAGGCGGCGCGCACCAGTCGGTGATCGAGCCGGTGATCGGGCTGACCCAGCCGGGGCTCACCGCGCTCGAACCGGCCTTCGCCGACGAGCTGACGGTGATGCTCCGCTGGGCGTTCGGCGAAATCCAGCGCGAGGGCGGGGAATCGGTCTATCTGCGGCTGTCGACACGGCCGGTCGACCAGCCCGAGCGGACGATCGACGCTTCGCTCGCCGACGCCGTCGTCGCCGGCGGCTACTGGCTGCACGAGCCGGGACCGGAGGCCGAGCTGGCGGTCGCCTATTGCGGCGCGGTCGCGCCCGAGGCGCTGGCGGCATTCGAGGCGATCCGCGAGGATCTGCCGCAAGCCGGGCTGCTGGCGGTGACCTCGCCCGGCCGGCTGCACCGCGACTGGCGCGCCGCCGCCGGGCAGGGCGAGGGGTTCGCCACGCGCCTGCTCGGGCGGCTGCGCCCGGGAGCCGGGCTCGTCACGGTCAGCGACAGCCACCCGGCGACCCTGGCGTGGCTCGGCAGCATCGGCCACCATGCGGTCGTGCCGCTCGGCGTCGACCGGTTCGGCCAATCGGGCGATCTTCCCGACCTTTATCGGTATTACGGTATCGACCAGGAGGCGATATTGGACGCGGCCGCGTCGGTGTGCCTGCGCGACCAATCGCGCCTCAGAATCCTTTAACTCGTTTTAAATTTACGATGCTAGGATGCGGCGCTTGCGAGCTTGTCGAACACGGTCCCGACGCCCCCTATCAACCGGACGTTGTTACAAATGTGTCAGCAAATGTTTCAACAGCGCGGTCGTGATCTCTCGAATCCGAGGCAATGTTGTTTGAGCTATATTAAGCGTAGAATCTATATTTCCCCGTCGAGCTCTTGCGCTTGTTAGTACCGGGTGCGGATCGTGGTTGATAGTCCCATGGATCACGACGACGACGTCGAACATCTGTTCTCATGGCTACAAACGCCGGAGCTGCGCTACCGGGAGTTTGCCGGGGCACGCGAGATCACCGACGTCGTGGTGTCTTCGCAGGGGCGGGCGAATACAGCGTCGGCGGAGGCGGTCGCCGTGCAACCGGCGCCTGCGCCCGCGGCCCCGCCGCCGCTGGAACCGATAGCCCGGGCCGAGCCGGTCGTCGAGCGCGGCCCGGCGACGATCGCGCCGGTCCCGATGGCGCCGGACGCGGCGGCCTCGGCCGCCGGCGACAGCCCGTTCGCCCTGGGCGCCGCTGGGCGCAGCGCGCTGCGCCGCCCGGAGGCTCCGGTCGCCGCCGAGCCGTCGGCGGCGCCGCGCGCGATGCCGGCTGCGCCGATGCGCACCGCGGCACCGGCAGCACCGGCGCCGACGCCCGCTCCGCCGCCGCCACCCCAGCCCGCAGCGCCGCCTTCGAGCCCGCAGCCGGCCGGCGGCGGTCTGCTCGGCGGCGCCGACAGTCCGGGAAACGGCACCACGCCCCCGCCGGAAGCCGAGCCGCGCAGCCAGCGCTCGCTCGACGCGGTGTTCAGCAGGCTTGCCGGCGGACGGTCGCAGCTTCCCGATCCGCGGGAGCGGCTGCGCCATATTCCTGGGCTCGGTCCGCCGCCCAATCGGCCGCGCTGACAATATGGCCTTAACCGGCTTGTGGTACTCGAGGGGGCAATGGGGACAGGGGGCAAGGCGGCGGGGTCGAACGCGACCGGCCGTATGCGTCTCGCAAAAGAGGCGGCACAGGGGAGGACCCGTAGGGCGGCCGACCGGGGCGGCTTCCTGATGCCGGCTCTGGCAGAGAGGGTCTAGCAGATGTTGGGGCGACTGAGGCGTATCGGCGAATCGGAGCTGGCGGGGCAGAACCTGGTCCTCGCGGCGATGGTCGT
>DATJOB010000369.1:0-2077 GCA_035507475.1 Allostellaceae bacterium
CGATCGTCGTGCTGGGCGGCGGCGTCCGCCGGGGCAACGGCGGCAAGGTACCGGACACGCTCGGGCCCTGGTCGCTGGAGCGGCTGCATTTCGCCGCGCAGGCCTATCGCCGGCTAAACCTCAAGGTCGCGGTCACCGGCGGCCGCGTGATGGGCGCGCATCAGAGCGAGGCGAGCCTGATGAAGGCGGCGCTCGCGGAGGATTTCGCGATCCCGGTCGGCTGGGTCGAGGACCGCGCCCGCTCGACCTGGGAGAACGCGCTCTATACCGCGCCGCTGCTGCGCGCCGACAACGTCACGACGGTCGTGCTGGTGACCCATGCCTGGCACATGCGGCGCGCGCTGTGGTGCTTCGAGCGGGTCGGCCTGCATGCGATCCCGTGGCCGGCGCCGCTCACCTACGACGAGTCGGACCGGATCGAGGACTACCTGCCGCAGACCGGCGCGCTCGAGGGCAGCTATCACGCGCTGCACGAGGCGATCGGCCTGGCCTATTACCGGCTGCGCTATTGAGCCGCAGCCAATTCTGGTATTGGTGTACCGAGGAACCGGCGAAGGGAGACTGGGCCATGCGGCGGGAAGACCAGCTCGTCGAGGCGCGCAAGCTGCTGCGTTATCTGCAGAACCGCACCACGGCGCTCGCCGACGGCATCTACCGCAACCCGGTGAGCGACTACATCTGCGAGGCGCAGGCGGCGCGCGAGCGCGAGGTGTTCTTCCGCAAGGGCGCGTTCAATGTCGGGCTCTCGGCGCTCTTGCCCAACCCCGGCGACTGGATGACGCACGACTATGCCGGTGTGCCGATCCTCCTGGCGCGCGACAGCAACGGCGGGCTCGGCGCGTTCCTCAATGTCTGTCGGCATCGCGGGGCGCGCGTCGCCGACGGGCACGGCAGCGATCTGCGCGACTTCCGCTGTCCCTATCACGGCTGGTGCTACGGCCTCGACGGGGCGCTGATCGCGCGGCCGGACGAGGCCTCGTTCGCCGAGGCGGAGCGCGCGACGCACGGCTTGACGCGGCTGCCGGTCGCCGAGAAGCACGGCCTCATCTGGATCAGCCCCGACCCCGGCGCGACGATCGACGTCGACGCGCTGCTCTGCGGGCTGAGCACCGATATCGCCGCCTACGGTCTCGAGGGCTATCACCATTACGAGACGCGGGTGCTGCACCGGAAGATGAACTGGAAGCTCGGCGTCGACACGTTCGGCGAGACCTATCACCTCCAGCACCTGCATCCCAACACGGTCGACCCGCTGTTCCACAGCAACCGCTGCACCTTCGACGCGTTCGGCCCGAACCACCGCATGGTCGCCGCGCGCAAGACCTTCGAGGTGCTGCGCGACGTGCCGGAGGAGCAGTGGGACGTGCTCGACAACACGGTGGTGATCTGCGTGCTGTTCCCCAACACGGTCTTCACCTACCAGCGCGACCACGTCGAGACCTGGCATTTCTTCCCCGGCGACAAGGTCGACGAGACCGTGCTCTACGTCTCGCTCTACATCCCCGAGCCGGTCGGCAACCCCAAGGCCAAGGCGCACTGGGACCGCAATTTCGACATCCTGATGGCGACGGTCGAGATGGAGGACTTCCCGACCTGCGAGGGGATGCAGAAGGGTTTCGGCTCCGGCGCGCAGGACGCGATCGTCTTCGGCCGCAACGAGCCGGCGCTGCAGCACTACCACAAGAGCATCCGGGCGGCCCTGGTCGCGGCCTGACTGCCGCGTCATTGCAAGCGGCGCGACGCGGTCGCGTGCAGGGTATATTCCGAGCGGGGTTGCCGCGCCGCATAGTCGCGCTCGTCGCAATGGCTTTGTGAATTGCATGGATCTGTCGATCGTCATCCCGGTCAGGAACGAGGCCGGCAACATCGCACCGCTGGTCGCCGAGATCGCCGCCGCGCTGGCTCCCGGCGGCGCCGAATACGAGATCGTCTATGTCGACGACGGCAGCAGCGATGCGACCGCGCAGGAGATCGCGCGGCTGCAGCGCGCCAACCCGCGCCTCCGGCTCGTCCGTCACGCGGCGAGCTGCGGGCAAAGCGCGGCGATCCGCAGCGGCGTCCGGGCAGCGCGCGCGGC
>DATJOB010000370.1:0-4290 GCA_035507475.1 Allostellaceae bacterium
CGGCGGCGGGCTTGCGCGTCAACGCCCAGCTGATCGACTCGGCGAACGGCCAGCATTTGTGGATCGACCGCTTCGACACCGCGATCGGCGAGCCCTTTGCGATGCAGCGCGAGGTCGTGGCGCGGCTGATCCCGCCGCTGCACGCCCACCTGCTCGCGGCGAGCGGGCGCGCGCCGCAACCGGCGCCGGCGCCGGCAGGGCCGGTGCCCGGTTCGCGCGCCACCGGCGTGCTGGTCCAGCCGCGCACCGGCGGGCCGGCCGCGGGTGCCCGCGCGCCGGCCGGTGGCGCACGCGTCGCGGCGGCGACCTCAGCCGCGCCGCGCGCCGGCGTCGCGCCGGCGACACGCGAGCCGCCGGTGCGGGTCGTCGCGGTCGCCCCGCCGCCGGCGCAACCCGCCGCACCGCGCGCCCCGCTGCGCCTGCCGCTATGGCTCAAGCTGCTGGCGATCGTCGCGGCGGGCGGCGTGGCGCTGGCGATGCTCGGGGCGCGGCGCGGGTCGATCGTCGAGATCGTGTCGTGGATGCTGATCGCCGCCGGTGCGGTGCAGCTGGCGAGCGCGCTGCTGCGCGGCCGCCCGGCCTGAGCGTTCGGGCGGTCGTTTCGGCTCAGTGGTTGGTGCGGACGGGCGGCGCGTGCGGCACGACATGCGTCGGCGGCGTATAGGGCATCTGCACGGCGATGCCCGGCGCCGGCGTCACCGGCAGCTCGACCTGCAGGTATTTCTGGTAGCACGCCGCGCGCGCGGTCGCGCTGAACCGGTTGAACAGCCGGTCCTCCTGGTAGCAATGCTCGAGCGCGGCCTGTCGGGCGCCGTCCGCCGGGTACATCGCGGCCCATTCCTCGTTGATCGCGTCGCGCTCCGCGAGCCCGGCGAAGCCGAGCGCGAGCAGCAGCAGCGGAAAGAGAAACCGTCTCATGTCAACCGCTTTCGCGGTTCCCCCAGGAGCGGACGAGGCGCAACCCGGCGACCGGCCTGCGGCGGTTTTAGCCACACCCGACCGGCGCGGCAATCGAAAACCCTGAAACGGCGGCGCCGGCGCGGTGCTATAACGTCGCCGGCCGCCCGCGGCGCGCCGGGTTAGCACAGTGGCAGTGCAGCGGTTTTGTAAACCGAAGGTCGGGGGTTCGAGTCCCTCACCCGGCACCATGCCGCTCGCCGCTGCGGCGGAGCGTGGGCGGCGGTATCGCTGGCGCGGCAAGGCCGATCGCGCCCGCCGCGCTGTCCGGCGCAAGGGTTGCGCCGCGACCACCCCGGTTCCCCCGCTAGTCGCCGACGCCCCAGCCGATGCCGTTGCGCAGCAGCGCGAGGAACCCCGCGTTTTCCCACGGCGCGCGGAATAGCGGCGGGGTTGTGTCGGCGGGGTCGGCGTTGGCGCGCGCCGCGCGGATCGCCGGGTTGTGGCAATGCCCGAGCGCGAAATACGCGACGGCGCCGCGACCGACCGGCTTTGTGTAGCCGACCGCCCGATGCCTGCCGTCGGCCAAAAGCGAGGTGTCGCTCGGGTAGAGCCCGCCGGTCGCGTTCGTGGCGGCGGGGCCGTAATCGGCGGTCAACAGGATCTGCACCGCGCCCGGGTCGTGGAGCGCGACGAAATAGGGCTCGTCCTCGATCGTGAACGAGGCCGGCAGGCCGGCGGTGAGCGGCGAGCTGCGGTCGGCGACCTCGACGCGGAACTCGCGGATCGGCGGATGCGTCAGGAACATCCCGCCGAGCAGCGCGTGGTGGTCGCCGGCAATCGTGCGCCGCATGCGCTGCCCCTCCACCCGCTCGGCGCGGCCGCCGCTCGATCCGTGCAGCGCGAGCCAATGGCCGCCGGCGTCGAGCCAGGCGGCGATCGCCCGCGTCTGCGCCGCGTCGGGGTAGGGCCCGGCGACATAGCTCACCAGGAGGCGGCTGACCGCGAGCCATTTCTCGACATCGGCGAAGTCGTTGGCGACCGAGGCCGGGAGGTCGCGCTCGGCAAACAGCCCGAGCAGCTTGAGACGCGCATAGTCGTGGTCGTGGCCGCCCATCGCGCCGGGCGGAAAGCCGCCGGCGACGAGGTGCGCGCGGCGCGGTTTCGGTTCGCTCATCGTTGTCTCGCTTGAATTGCCGGCCGGGACGGGCGCCTTCGCGACGCCGGCGAAACGCTACTACACCAGCGGCGCCGCGGTCAGCCCGTCGCGCGACCGGCGCAAGCGGCCCGCCGCGGATGCGGCGGCGCGAAAGCGATTGCCGGGCGGCGGGCGAGCGTGCAAGCTTTCCTCGCATTTTTCGCGCCCCGCGCAGGGCAGTCGCGACATTCGGCTCCGGCCCGTTTCTCTCGGCCATGGTTCGGCCTGTATTCTGGGGAGGATCACATGAGCGGTCACGCGCACCACAGCCCGAAGGACATCCGCGCCAAGCTCGACCATCCGGTGATCGACGGCGACGGCCACTGGGTCGAGTACGATCCGGTCTTCGCCGAGCAGATGCGCAAGGTCGGCGGCGATCTGGCGGCCGACGGGTTTCTCGCGGCGATGGCGGTGACCCGCGACTCGCTGCTCCTGAGCGTCGCGGAGCGGCGCCGCCGGCGCGTCTCGATGCCCGGCTTCTGGACGCGGCAGACCGCCAACACCTTCGACCGCGCCACCGCGATGATGCCGCATTTGCTCTACGAGCGGCTCGACGAGATCGGCACCGATTTCGCGGTGATCTACCCGACCGCCGGGCTGCGCCTGCCGCGCATCAAGGACGATGCGACGCGGCGCGCGGTGATCCGCGCCTACAACATCGTCTCGGCCGGCTATTTCAAGGACCTCGCCGACCGCATGACGCCGGCGGCGATCATCCCGATGCACACGCCCGACGAGGCGATCGCCGAGCTCGAATTCGTCACCTCGCAGCTCGGCTCCAAGGTCGGCATGTTCGGCAGCGCGATGCCGCGCCAGACCGACTCGATCGCGAAGGGCGAAAACCCCGACACCGACCGGCTGGCGGTGTGGTACGAGGTGTTCGGGATCGACAGCATCTACGACTACGACCCGGTCTGGGCGAAATGCCGCGAGCTCGGCATCGCGCCGACCTTCCACAGCGCCGGCAGCAACCAGGCGCTGCGCAACAGCCCGACCAATTTCACCTACAACCATATCGGCCATTTCGCCGATGCCGGGCACGCCGCGGCCAAGGGCATCTTCCTCGGCGGCGTCACCCGGCGCTTCCCCGAGCTGCGCTTCGCCTTTCTCGAAGGCGGCGTCGGTTGGGGCTGCCAGCTCTTCGGCGACCTCATCGAGCATTGGGAGCGGCGCAACGCCAAGGCGCTCGACAACATGCGGCCCGACCGGCTCGATCGCGCGCTGCTGCAGCAACTGGTGGAGAAATACGGCTACAGCGAGCATGCCGCGGCATTGAAGGCGCGCGACGGCTGGCCCGATCCGGAACTGCACATCACCGGCGGGGTCGACGACCTCGACGATTTCGCCGCCTGCAAGATCACCAAAAAGCAGGATTGGATCGACCTCTACGCCACGCCCTACTATTTCGGCTGCGAGGCGGACGACCGGATGAACGCCACCGCGTTCACCGGGCTCGCCCCGTTCCGCGCCCAGCTCAACGCGATCTACAGCTCGGATATCGGGCATTTCGACGTGATCGACATGCGCGACCCGCTGCCCGAGGCTTTCGAGCTGGTCGAGGACGGGTTCATCAGCGAGGCGAATTTCCGCGACTTCGTCTTCGCCAACGCGGTGCGCCTGTGGGGCACGCAGAACCCGCGCTTCTTCGAGGGCACGGTGGTCGCCAAGGAGGCCGCCGCGGTGCTCAAGGCGGCGCAGCCGCCGGTCCTCGCCGACGCCGCGAAATGACCGGGAAACCCCGCCTTGCCGGCGCCGCGCGCGAGCGCGCACCGGCAAGGCGGCGGTTTCGCGTCAGGCGAAGAATGACGAATCGAGCTGGGTGATTCCCTTCAGCAGGATGGTCGAGCCGTCGGACAGCGTGATCCGGCTGTCCTCGCCGCCGTCCACCAGCTTCGAGTGGGCCAGCGCGGTGGCGACGCGCTCGGTCGTCAGGCGTATCCTGTCGCCGCCCGATTGGTCGAACCCGACCACCGTATCGGCAAAATTGCCGGGCCCCGCGGTCAGGTAATCGGCGCTGCCGCCGGAGAAATCGACCCTGGTGTCGCTCGTCCCCGCCCGATAACCCGCGCGGACCGTGTCGTTGTCGCCCAGGATGTTGAGCCGTTGGCTGCCCGAGGTGACGGCGATCAGATCGTCGTGCCCGTCGTAGTCGGTGGTGCCTTTGTGGGCGGTGACCAGTTTCGCATCGCTGACCG
>DATJOB010000371.1:0-2106 GCA_035507475.1 Allostellaceae bacterium
GCGCGACGCCCGATCTCGGCGCGCCCGCCGGCGCACGCCGCATCCTGGTTCCCGGCCAGGTCGAGGACGACCGCTCGGTGGCGCTCGGCGGCGCCGGCATCACGCGCAACCTCGATCTGCTCCAGCGCGTGCGGCGCGCCCACCCGGATGCCGTCCTGCGCTACACGCCGCCCCCGGCCGTCGACGCTGGGCACCGGCGCGGCGCCATCCCGGACGAGATCGCCAGCTCCTATTGCGACCGCATCGTGCGCGGCGTCTCGAGCGCGGCGATGCTGTCGGTGGTCGACGAAGTCCATACCCTGACCTCGCTGGTCGGGTTTGAAGCATTGTTGCGCGGCCGGGCGGTTGTGGTGTATGGCCAACCCTTCTACGCCGGCTGGGGTCTGACGTCCGATCATGCGCCCCCACCGCGCCGGAACCGCAAATTGACGGTCGAGCAGCTGGTGGCAGGGACCTTGGTGCTTTATCCGCGATATCTCGATCCGGTGACGCGCCTGCCCTGCGGCCCCGAGGTCATCATCGACCGCCTGTCGGACCCGAGCCTGTGGCGCGCCGGTCCACTCGTGGCGCTGCGTCGCCTGCAAGGCGCGGCGGCACGCCCGTTCCGCGCGCTGAGCTTCCGACGGACGCGCCCGTGAACGCCGCCGCTCCCCGGCGCGTCCTGTTCCTGCAGGGCCTCGCCAGCGCCTTCTTCAGGCGTCTCGGCACCGCGCTGGAAGCCCGCGGCCACGCGGTCCACCGCGTCAACCTGAACGGCGGCGACAAGCTGTTCTGGCGCCGGCCCGACGCGATCGATTATCGCGGCACCCTCGAGGAGTGGCCGGCCGCGCTCGGCGAGATCCTCGAGACGCGCCGCATCACCGACATCGTGCTGTTCGGCGACTGCCGGCCGCTGCATCGCGTCGCCATCAAGCTCGCCGCCCATCGCGCGATCCCGGTGCACGTGTTCGAGGAAGGCTATCTGCGGCCGAGCTGGATCACCCTCGAGCTGGGCGGCGTGAACGCCAACTCGTCGCTGCCGCGCGACGCCAAGTGGTACCGCACGGCCGCCAGCACGTTGCCGCCGTTCGAGGCCGCGCCATCGGCGCCGAGCAGCTTCCTGCGCCGGTCGGTCGAGGACGTCGCCTACAATGTCGCGACGGTCGCGCTGTCCTGGCGGTTCGCGGGCTACCGCACCCATCGGCCATGGCATCCGTTCGTCGAGTATGCCGGGTGGCTCGCCAAGTTCGCGCGCCAGCCGTTCACGCGGCGGCGCTCCGAGCGCCTGATGCAAGAGATCGCCGGCAGCCGCGATCCCCTCTATTTGTTCCCGCTGCAGCTCGATTGCGACTATCAGGTCCGCGAGCACTCGCCGTTCGGCCGCCTCGAGCCGGCGATCGACCAGGTCGTCACGTCGTTCGCCCGCCACGCGCCGCCCGACTCGCGCCTGATCGTCAAGGAGCATCCGCTCGACAACGGCCTGACCGACTGGCTGCGCGTCACGGAGCGCCTGGCGACCGCGCGCGGCGTCGCGCACCGGATCGTCTACCTGCACGAGGGCGATCTTGCGACCTTGCTGCGCCGGGCGCGTGCCGTGGTCACGATCAACAGCACGGTCGGCACGCTCGCCTTGGGCGAGGGCCTGCCGGTGATCGCGCTCGGTCCGGCGATCTACAATTTCGCCGGCTTGACCTATCAGGGCGAGCTCGACGATTTCTGGCGTCACGGTACCCCGGCCGATCCCGCGCTGTTCGACGCGTTCCGTCGCGTGATCGGCGCGCGCAGCCTGGTCTATGGCGGCTTCTTCAGCGAGCAGGCGCTGGCCGCCGCGGTCGGCGGCTCGATCGCGCGCATCGAGGCCGCCGCCGCGCACACCTCCGTCGTGGTGCCCGATCGCGCGGGACACCCGCTCGCGCAAGACGGGCTCGCAGCGGTTCCGTTCGGCGCCACCACCGGCTGACCGCGGTCCGCGATGGCCGATCGGGGCACCGCGCATTCCACCATCGTGATCACCGGCGCCTCGAGCGGGCTGGGCGCCGCGCTGGCGACCGCCTATGCGGCGCCGGGCGTCACGCTCGGCCTGATCGCGCGCAACGCGACGCGCCTGGCGGCGACGCGCGACGCCTG
>DATJOB010000372.1:0-8147 GCA_035507475.1 Allostellaceae bacterium
AATTCCAGCCGGCAAACGCATCGGGATAAACCGGGTAGCGCCGCGGCATGCCCGCCAACCCCAGGAAATGCTGTGGAAAGAACGTCAGGTTGACGCCGATGAAGGTCGTCCAGAAATGAATCTGGCCGAAGGTCTCGTTGTACTGCCGGCCCGACATCTTGCCGATCCAGTAGTAGAAGCCGGCGAAGATGCCGAACACCGAGCCGAGCGAGAGCACGTAATGGAAATGGGCGATGACGTAGTAGGTGTTGTGCAGCGTCATGTCGACGCCGGCATTGGCCAGAACCACGCCGGTGACGCCCCCCACCGTAAACAGGAAGATGAAGCCGATCGCCCACAGCATCGGCGTCTTGAACTCGATCGAGCCGCCCCACATCGTCGCGATCCACGAGAAGATCTTCACGCCCGTCGGCACCGCGATGACCATCGTCGCCGCGGTGAAATAGGCCCGCGTGTCGATCGAGATGCCGGTCGTGTACATGTGGTGGGCCCACACGACAAAGCCGATGCCGCCAATCGCGACCATCGCGTAGGCCATGCCGAGATAGCCGAACACCGGCTTCTTCGAGAAGGTCGCGATCACCTGGCTGATCATGCCGAAGCCCGGCAGGATCAGGATGTAGACCTCGGGATGGCCGAAGAACCAGAAGAGATGCAGGAACAGCAGCGGGTCGCCGCCGCCGGCCGGATCGAAGAAGGTCGTGCCGAAATTGCGGTCGGTCAGCAGCATCGTGATCGCGCCCGCGAGCACCGGCAGCGACAGCAGCAGCAGGAACGCGGTCACCAGGATCGACCAGACGAAAAGCGGCATGCGGTGCAGGGTCATGCCCGGCGCGCGCATGTTGAAGATCGTCGTGATGAAGTTGATCGCGCCCATGATCGACGAGGCGCCGGCGAGGTGGATCGCGAAGATCGCCATATCCATCGACGGTCCGGGATGGCCGTCGGGCCCGGCCTCGGAGAGCGGCGGATAGATCGTCCATCCGACCCCCGCGCCGCCGTGCAAGGCGTTGTTGACCCCCGAACCCTGGCCGACGAAGGCCGAGCCGAGCAACAGCAGGAACGCCGGCACCAAGAGCCAGAAGCTGATGTTGTTCATGCGCGGGAAGGCCATGTCGGGCGCGCCGATCATGATCGGCACGAACCAGTTGCCAAACCCGCCGATCATCGCCGGCATGACCATGAAAAAGATCATGATCAGGCCGTGCGCGGTGATGATGACGTTGTAGACCTGGTGGTCGGTGATGAACTCGTTGCCGGGATGCGACAGCTGGATGCGCATGATCAGCGAGAACGCGCCGCCGATCAGGCCGCCGATGATCGCGAAGATGATGTACAGCGTGCCAATGTCCTTGTGGTTCGTCGAACAGAACCAGCGGACAAAAAAGCCCGGATGCCCGTGCCCGTACCCGTCGGCGTGGTCGGCGTGAGCCTGGTAAGCCATCGAAAACCCCTTCGCTGTCAGTTGCCGGCGCGGGCGGCGGGACCCGCCGCCGGCAAGGTGTCCGCCGGCGCGGCGGCGGCCACCTGTGTCGCTGCGTCAACCTTGGGCGTATCGGTCGAGGCAAATTTGGTCTTCGCCTCGGTGAGCCATTTCTGGAAATCGGCCGGCGAGACCGCGACCACCTTGATCGGCATGAAGGCGTGGTTGACGCCACAGATCTGGTTGCACTCGCCGTAATAGGTGCCGGGGTGCTCGACGTTGAACCAAGCCTCGTTGAGCCGGCCGATCACCGCATATTCCTGAACGCCGAACGACGGCACGAACCAGCTGTGAATCACGTCGCTGCCGGCGACCTGGACGCGGATGTTGGTGCCGACCGGGACCACCAGCGGGTTGTCGACCTCGAGCAGGCGCTTGTCGCCGGGCTTCAAGTCCTTGTCGGCGATCAGGTTGCTGTTGAAGTCGATGTTGCCGTTATCGGGATAGTTGTACTCCCAATACCATTGGTGCCCGGTCACCTTGACCGTCATTTTCGAGTCGGGCACCCGGTCCATGTAGTACATCAGCTTGAAGGACGGGATCGCGATGGTGACGAGGATCAGCACCGGGACCACGGTCCACAGCACCTCGATCACCGTGTTGTGCGAGGTCCGTGTCGGCACCGGGTGGCGGCGCGCGTTGAACCGCACCATCACGATGATGAGCAGCGCGAAGACGAAGAGCCCGATCGCGAAGATCAGGACCAGCAGCTCGTCGTGAAAGGCGTGGATGCGCTCGGTCACCGGGGTCGCCGCATCCTGGAAGCCGAACTGCCACGGGCGCGGCTGGTCGGCGAATGCCGACCCCGCCGCCAGCGCCGTCCCCAACCAGCCGGCAAGACCCGCAGCCAGCCGCCGCAACGCCGTCGTCGTCATCCGCACCATGCCTCAACAGCTCCCTTCGGCGAGGACGCCCGATCTCGTCGGAACGACCGGTCGGCGGGCCGCGCGACGCATTGCCCGGAGCCGCGGTTCGGAAGAGTGGATCCGAGCGGGCCGTCCGGGCTTCGCGCCGCTCGGCCGAAGCCGACCGCCGACATCGCCCCCCGGCGCTGCCGGCGGCAACCGATCGGGGCGACCCTACACCAAAGGCCGCGGCGGCAACAACTCCCCCCGCCGGCCGCTAACCTCTTGCGGCAAGCCGCCGCATATCGCCGATACCATTGCGCGCGGCGACCGGGCGGGTGCGCCGAAGGAGCCTTCCGCCGGCGCCTTGCCGACCTCATATTGAGGACGACGATCCGTTGAGGAACAGCCGATGACCAATCTCGCCGCGACCGACGACCTGTTCTTTGCGCGCACCGGGATGGACCCCGATCGCGTCGAGCGGCTGGTCGGCGAATTGCTGCACGGCATGGACGACGGCGAGCTGTTCCTCGAATACAGCCAGTCCGAAAGCGTCGCGCTCGACGACGGCCGGATCCGCAGCGCCGCCTTCGACACGACGCAGGGCTTCGGCCTGCGCGCGATCGCCGACGACGCCGCCGGCTATGCCCATTCCTCGGAGATTTCCGAGGCGGCGATCCGCCGCGCCGGCGCCACGGTGCGCGCGGTCGCGAGCGGCCACCACGGCACGATGGCCGAACCGCCGCTCGGCACCAACCGCATGCTCTACACCGACCTCAACCCGCTCGCCGAGGTCGATCTCGCGACCAAGACCAAGCTGTTGACCGCGATCGACGCCTATGCGCGGTCGAAGGACCCGCGGGTGCGCCAGGTGATGGCCTCGATCAGCGGCGTCTGGCAGGCGGTGCAGATCATCCGGGCCGACGGCAGCCGGGTCGCCGACATCCGCCCGCTGGTGCGGGTCAACGTCTCGATCATGGTCGCCGAGGGCGAGCGCATGGAGACCGGCTCCTACGGCAGCGGCGGCCGCTTCGCCTACCAGCGCTATCTCGATCCGGCGAACTGGCAGGCGCAGGTCGACGAGGCGCTGCGCCAGGCGCTCGTCAATCTCGGCTCGGTGCCGGCCCCGGCCGGCGAGATGACCGTGGTGCTCGGCTCCGGCTGGCCCGGCGTCATGCTGCACGAGGCGGTCGGGCACGGCCTCGAGGGCGACTTCAACCGCAAGAAGACCTCCGCCTTCTCGGGGCTGATGGGCCAGCGCATCGCCTCGAAGGGCGTCACCGTGGTCGACGACGGCACGATCCCCGACCGGCGCGGCTCGCTGACGGTCGACGACGAGGGCACGCCCTCGGCCTACAACGTGCTGATCGAGGACGGCATCCTCAAAGGCTACATGCAGGACCGCATGAACGCCCGGCTGATGGGCGTGCGCCCGACCGGCAACGGGCGGCGCGAAAGCTTCGCCCACGCGCCGATGCCGCGCATGACCAACACCTACATGCTCGCGGGCGACAAGGACCCGCAGGAGATTCTCGGCTCGGTCAAGAAGGGGCTCTACGCGGTCAATTTCGGCGGCGGCAGCGTCGACATCACCTCGGGCAAGTTCGTGTTCTCGGCCTCCGAGGCCTATCTGATCGAGGACGGCAAGCTGGGGCCCGCGGTCAAGGGCGCCACCCTCATCGGCAACGGCCCCGACGCGATGACCAAGATCACGATGATCGGCAACGACCTGAAGCTCGACGACGGCGTCGGCACCTGCGGCAAGGACGGCCAGGGCGTGCCGGTCGGGGTCGGCCAACCGACGCTGCGCATGGACGGCATCACCGTCGGCGGCACCGCTGCTTAGCTCTCGCCCCCGGAGGGTCGGCGATGCTCACGTTTGACCACCTCGCCCTCCCGGTCAGCGATCTGGCCCGCTCGCGCGACTGGTGGGTCGCGACGCTCGGCCTCAAGGTCGAGTTCGAAATCCCCGACCAGCGATCGGTCGCACTCAACGACAGCGAGGGGTTCGCGATGTTTCTGCGCGAGGTCGCGGCGGCGGTCGTGCCCAACGAATGCGCGCTATGGTTCCAGGTCAACAGTGTCGACGCGACCTATGCCGAATGGTCGGCGCGCGGTGTCGTCTTCAAGCACGGACCGGGCAAATCCTATTGGGGCTACGGCGTCGAGCTGGTCGACCCGGATGGCTACCTGATCCGGCTATGGGACAAAGTCTCGATGCGCGAGAAATGATCCGCGGCCGGCCACCATGCCGCGGCTGATGCGACATTGCGTCCTGCGCGGCTTCGCTTCGCGAAGCGCCTCGGTATGAGGTACGTCTTCGCCGCGAGAAAAAAACATCCCCCATCCTGAGGAGCGGGCACGGCCCACGTCTCGAAGAACGCACAGCGCGTGTGCAACCGACCGATACTCGGCGGCGCTTTCGCCCTCGCCCTGCTGGCCGCTCCGGTCGTCGCACCCGCCTGCGACCTCGCCAAGGCGCCGACCGACCGCTGGGGGATCGAGACCGACCGCCGCGGCGTCGCCTGGCTCAGGACGCCGTGCGGCGACCGCTTCTACAGCCTCGGGGTCAACGCGCTCGACGGCGGCTATCCGTGGCGCGAGCACGCCGGCAAGACCTGGTACAGCTGGAAGGCGTTCGCGCCCTCGCTCGCCGACTGGGCGGCGGCGACGCGGCAGCGGCTGCAATCCTGGGGCTTCAACACCGCCGGCGGCTGGTCGCTGCAGCCCGCTCTCCTCGGGATGCCGACCATCGTCAACCTGGAACTGGGGCGCAACGCCAGGTTCCACTGGTTCGACCCGTTCGACCCGGCGGTCGAGCCGCGGATGATGGCGCTCGCCCGCGAGCTCGTCGCGCCCTATCGCGGCTCGCCCTACCGCATCGGCTATTTCTCCGACAACGAGGTCGGCTGGTGGGCCGGCGCGCTCTTCGTCTTCTACTCGGCAAAGCCGGCGGACAGTTTCACCAAGCGGCGCTGGCTGGCGATGCTGCGCGAGCGGTATGCCGACGATTGGGGCCGCTTCGCCGCCGATTTCGTGCCGCCGGCCGGAGTCGACGACTGGGGCGCGCTGCTAACCGCGACCGAGCCGACCCATCTGCGCGCCGGCGGACACGGTATCGCGGCGGTGCGCGAATGGTGCGGCCTTGTCGCCGAGCACTATTACGCGCTGGCCGAGAAGGCGATCCGCGCCGCCGACCCGGACGCGCTCTATTTCGGCGATCGGCTGCCGATCTATTACGACCCGGCCGCGGTCAGGGCGATGGCGCGCCATGTCGACGCGATCGCCACCAACTACAACCCCGACGCCGGCGACGGCTGGATCGCACATTATTTCTGGGACGGGCTCGAACGGCTCACCGGCGGCAAGCCGATCCTCGTCACCGAATGGTTCTTCGCGGCACGGCAGAACCGCACCGGCAACCTCAACAACGGCCATCTGATGACGGTCGACACCCAGGCCGAGCGCGCCCGCGGCGCGGCGGCGGCCGACGCTGCCTTCGCCGCGATCCCGGAAGTGATCGGCGCCCACTGGTTCCAGTATTACGACCATCCGAAAGGCGGCCGGCCAGACGGCGAGGATTACGATTTCGGCCTTGTCGACGTCGACAACGTGCCCTACCGCCGGCTCACCGCGGCGCTGAGCGAGGTCAACCGGCGGGCGGCCGCGATCCATGCGGCGGCGCCGGCCACGCCGCCGGCGATGCGCGACGACGCGGTGCCCTATGCGGCGATCTCGCTCGCCGCCCGTTCGCTCGCCGACTGGCCGAAACCGGCGAGCCTCCTGCCGCCGCTCACCGCGTCGCCCGGCGCCGTCGATTTCGGCGAGGTGTACCTGTCGTGGAGCGCCGCCGGGCTCAACCTGGCGACGGTCGGCCAGGACTATTACGACATCGACCTGTTTGCCTATGACGGCCCGTTCCCGCTCGGCGAGGCCTACCGCGTCGAGCTCGGCGTCGACGCCGGCGCCGGGCCGCGCCGCTTCACGCTGTTCTTCATCCCGCCGCGGCGCCGCGACCCGGTGCACCGCGACTACCAGCACATGGAAGCCGAATTATGCGCCGGAACCGCGGCCGTGGCCGAAACCGGCGGCTGCACCGCCCCGCCGGGCGCCGCCGCGGTCTATTTCGGCGCCGACCAGCCGCGCGTCACCGCCGAGCTGACGATCCCGTGGAGTGCGCTCGGCATCGCCCCGCCCGCCGTCGGCGCCGGCATCGCGGCCGAGGTGGCGCTGACCAGCTGGCATGGCGAGCGCTGGATGTCGCTCTCGGGCCAGCCGCCCGACAAGGCGATGGCCGACCCCGCGCTGTGGCGCAAGCTGCATCTCGGCGACGGGGTCAGCGCGACGCCGCCGCCGGCCCGCGGCGGGCGGCCCGGCTAAGTCAGCCCGGCTCAGTCAGGCCGGCTCAGTCAGGCCGGCTCAGTCAGGTCGGTCAGTAGGCGTACTCGATGTAGAGCTGGGCGAGGTCGCCGTGCCAGCGCGTGTTGAAATCCTCGAGCAGTTCGGCGGCCGGGGTGCGGCCCGACCCGGCGATCGAGAACAGCGTGTCGAGGAAATGCGTCTCGTCCTCGCCGGTGCGGTCGAGTCGCCGCCGGCGATGCAGCCCTTCGCGCGCCATGTCGAGGACTTCGAGCGCCACGTCGCGCAGCGTGCGGCTGCGGATCCGCGTGTCGAGCCCGAGCTTGGGCACCGCGGCGCGCATCGCGTCGCGCTCGGCCGCGCTCCAATCGGCGACGAGATCGTGGGCCGCGTCGAGCGCGGCCTGATCGTAGAGCAGCCCGACCCAGAGCGCCGCCAGCGCGCAAAGACGCCTCCAGGGACCGCCATCGGCGCCGCGCATCTCGAGATACGACTTGAGCCGCACCTCGGGAAACGCGGTCGTCACATGGTCGGTCCAGTCGCTCAGCGTCGGCATCTCGCCGGGCAGCGCCGGCAGCCGGCCGGCGAGAAAATCGCGGAACGATTGGCCGCTGGCGTCGATGTAGCGCCCCTCGCGGTAGACGAAATACATCGGCACGTCGAGCATGTAGTCGACATAGCGCTCGAAGCCGAACCCGTCCTCGAAGACGAAGGGCAGCGTGCCGCAGCGGTCGGGGTCGGTATCGGTCCACACGAAGCTGCGATAGCTCTGGTAGCCGTTCGGCCGGCCCTCGGTCAGCGGCGAATTGGCGAAGAGCGCGACCGCGACCGGCTGCAGCGCCAGGCCGACGCGGAACTTCTTCACCATGTCGGCTTCGGACTGGTAATCAAGATTGGCCTGCACGGTGCAGGTGCGCAGCATCATGTCGAGCCCGAGCCGGCCCTTTTTCGGCATGTAGTCGCGCATGATCGCGTAGCGGCCCTTCGGCATCCAGCCGACATCCTCGCGCCGCGACTTGGGGTCGAAGCCGAGGCCGATCATGCCGAGCCCCAGTTCGTCGCAGACCTCCTTGACCTGGCGCAGGTGCTCGTGGACCTCGTCGCAGGTCTGGTGGATGGTTTCGAGCGGCGCACCCGACAGCTCGAACTGGCCGCCCGGTTCGAGGGTGATCGAACATTGCGCGTCGTTCTGCAACGCGATGATGTTGCCGGCCTCGACGACCGGCTCCCAGCCAAAGCGCAGCATGCCCCGGAGCAGCGCGCCGATCCCGTCCGGCCCCTCGTAGCGCGCGCGCGACAGGTCGCTCTTGCGAAACACGAACTTCTCGTGCTCGGTGCCGACCCGCCAAGCTGACGGCGGTTTGTTGCCGCTGTCGTGATACGCGACCAGCTGCCGCCGATCGGTGATCGACACTCCAGGCGATTTCGGCGGGGCGGACATGCGGCCAGCTTACTCCAAA
>DATJOB010000373.1:0-2304 GCA_035507475.1 Allostellaceae bacterium
CCGATGTGAACTGGAACGACCCCGCCTGGCAATCGACGCTCGAGACCTGGGCCGCGACGGTGCGCGCAGCCGGCTCGCAGTTCGGCGTGATCTATGATGGCAAGCCGACCGATCCGAGCAGCCTCGCCTGGACGATCGCCGCCGAGCAGCACATGGCCGCCGTCGAGGCCGATCCGCTGATCGCGCCGAGCCAGGTCCTGGCCGACAGCTGGCAGGCCAATCCGTCGCAGCTGCTGCCAGAGGGGCTGCCCGGCACCCTCACCCACGTGGCGCTGGAGACGGCGCTGATCGCGCCACTCTACACCGAGGGCGTGCTGGCCGGCGGCGCCGGGCTCAGCATCGCGACCAACGTGCCCGCGGCGGCAAACGCGGTCGCCGGCTATTCGGTGAGCCTTCCCGGCCTCAGCGTCGGGATAGCAACGCCCAATCCCGGTACCGTCACCTTCGCGGTGGTGATCACCGACTCGGCCGGCCTGCTGACCGCCCAGGCGAGTGGCGCCGGCACGGTCAGCGGCGCCGGCAGCAACGTGCTGACCCTGACCGGCTCGCTCGCCGACATCAATGCCGAGCTCGCGGGGCTCGGCTACCAGGCGGCAGGGACCGGCGCCGAGACGCTCGACATCGCCACCTATGACGGCGCCGGCATGGTCGACGACCACCAGCTCACCGTCACCGCCGCCGCGCCGGTGGCGGTGAAGCTGCCCGCGGACGCCACCGCCGCCGCGCTCTACCAGGCGATCTACGGCCAGGCCCCGACCGACGCCGATCTCGCACCGGTGCAGACGGCGCTCGACGCCGGCGCGCCACTGGCCGAGGCCGCCGCCCCGTGGCTCGCCCAGGCGCAGGCGACGGCGACCGGCCTGCTGCAAACCGAGCTCGGAAAAGCGCCCCCGACCGCGGCGGTGCAGAACTGGACCACGGCACTCGCCGACGGCAAAACCCCGGCGCAGCTCGAAGCGGCGCTGGCGCGCTCCGCTTTCCTGCAACACGAGCTCGCCGCCGTCTACACCGCGACCCAGGGCCAGGCGCCGGGCGCGACCGCGCTCGCGGCGCTGACCGCCCAGCTCGCCGGCGGCGCCTCGCTGGATGCGGTCGAGGCGCCGCTGATCGCCGGCTCCGCGGCGGCGACCGAGGCGGCCGCGATCGGGCTCGCGGTCACCGGCCAGGCGCTGGATGCGACGAACGTCGAGCATGTCGCGCGATCGCTGATCGACGGCGTCGGCATGGCGGCGGTCCGCGGCACGCTCGCCAACACGGCACCGGTGCAGGCGGCACTTGGCTCGCTCTGGCTGGATGTGCAGGGCGTCGCCGCGACCGCGGCGCAGCTCCACGCCCTGACCGCACGGATCGCCAACGGCGCCAGCCTGCAGCAGGTCGAGGGGCAGATCGACGCCATCGCGCAGCGGGAGATTACCGCACTCTACAGGTCGGTGCTCGGCCGCGCACCGAGCGCCGGCGAGCTCGCCAGCCAGTCCGCGCTGCTGGAGGGCGGCCGCGCGCTGTCCTGGCTGCGCACGAACCTCGCCGTCTCGGCCGAGTCCGAAACCAAGCTTGCCGCCGCGTTCAGTAAGGTGCTGGGCCAGACGGCGACATCTCCGATGCTGAAAAGCATGATGGCGACGGTGGCGCACGGCACCTCGCTTGCCGGCATGAGCACCGAGCTCGCGACCATCGACTCGCTGTCGAACCAGATTCTCGGCACCGCGCCCGATGCCGGCACGATCGCCACCATGCTGCAGGAATACGTCGTCGGCCGGTCGGACGCGCAGATCCGGACCAACCTCGCCTGGTCCCCCGCCTCGCAACAGATCGCCTCGGACGCCTATCAGCAGGATTTCGGCCATGCACCGAAGCCGGGCGTGCTGGGCGGGCTGCTCAACGCAATGGCGGGCGGCGCCACGCTCGCCACGGTCGAGACCGGGCTCTTGCAGCAGGCGGCGGCCGACCAGCCGGTGATCGGCGGCGTGGTGGCGAGCCAGACGGTCTCGGCGACCGGCAACCTGCTGCCCTTCGCGGCCCTCACCCTCACCGACCCGGACCCGCTGCAGACGGAAAGCGCGACCGTCACGCTCGCCCCGGGGCCGGGCACGATGACGGCGCGCGCCGGCGCGATGAGTGCCGACGGGCTGCACCTGACGCTCTCCGGCACGGTGGGCTTCGTGCAGAATCATCTGAACACGTTGATGATCAACCCGAAAGTCGGGGCGCCGGCGCAGCTTTCGCTGACGGTCACGAACGGCATCGGCAACAGCAGCAGCGCCAGCGCCACGATCAGCGTCGAGACCACCACGCCGGCGGCCATGA
>DATJOB010000374.1:0-3991 GCA_035507475.1 Allostellaceae bacterium
GGTCGCAGGCCGCGGTCGCGCGCCTGCTCGACGCGCTGCGCGCGCTCAACGCCGACCTCAAGGTGCCGAGCCCCAGGGATTACGGGATCGCCAAGGCACGTTACGACGAGCTGCTGCCGACGATGGCGGCGCAGGCGATCGCCTCAGGCTCGCCCGGCAACAACCCGCGCGTCCCGTCGCAGGACGAGATCATCGCGCTGTATCAACGCGTGTACGGGTGAGCTTCAGTCCAGCTGCACCTGGATCTCGCCGCCCTCGACGCGCACCGGGTAGGTCTTGAGGTCGTCGACGCAGGGTGGCGCGGTCGCCTTGCCGGTCTTCGGGTCGAAGCGCCCGGCATGCAGCGGGCACTCGATCTCGCCCTTGTCGAACCAGCCGTCCGACAACTTGGCATAGGCGTGGGTGCAGATGTCGTCGGTGGCGAAAATCTCGCCGTCCATTTCGTAAAGCGCGATCTCGCGGCCCGCGACGACGACGCCGATGACCTCGCCGTCGGTCAGGGCGGCGCGGTCGGCCGCCTTGACCCAGCCGCCGCTCACGAGCCGCTGGCGACCGAGGGCACCGGCCGGCGCAGGAAGGCCGGCAGGTGGTCGCCGAACCCGGCAGCCGCCGGCATGTCGTCGCGCACCGGACGCGGTTGCGGCCGCTCGCGCTTCGGGAACGGCGTGACGTTATCAGGCGAGGGCGCGGGCGTCTCCGGGCCCTGCCGCACGGGTGTCTTCGCGGCCGGCCGCTCGGCCTGCTTCGCCGCGGCGCGCGGCTTTGCCGGGCGCTCGGGGCGTGCCGCCTTGCCGCCGCGCGAGCGACGGGCGCGCGAGGACCGGTCGCCCTCGAAATCGAGCTCGGCGGTGGGAATGCCGGGGATCGCCGCAGCCGGGATGTCGCGGCCGATCAGCCGGGTGATCGCGGCCACCGACTTGCCGTCCTCGGGCGCGGCCAGCGTGAACGAGCGGCCCTCGCGCCCGGCACGGCCGGTGCGGCCGATGCGGTGCACGTAATCCTCGGCGTGGTAGGGCACGTCGAAGCAGAAGACGTGGCTGAGGCCCTGGATGTCGAGCCCGCGCGCCGCGACATCGCTGCACACGAGCAGGCGGATCGCGCCCGCCTTGAAGCGCTCCAGCGTCTCGGTGCGCTTCGGCTGCGGCATGTCGCCGTGCAATGCGGCGGCGTCGAAGCCGTGCTTGCTCAGCGATTTGTAGAGGATGTCGACGTCGCGCTTGCGGTTGCAGAAGATCAGCGCGTTCTTGACGTCCTCGCTGCGGATCAGGCGGCGCAGCGCCTCGCGCTTGTCCTCGGGATGCAGCACGACGAGCGACTGCGCCACGGTCTCGGCCGGCGAGGCGGGCGGCGCCACCGAAACCGAGACGGGCTCATTGAGGAAGGCGTCGGCGAGCTTGCGGATTTCAGGCGGCATCGTCGCCGAGAAGAACAGCGTCTGCCGTGTTTTTGGCAGCAGGCCGACGATGCGCTCGACATCGGGGATGAACCCCATATCGAGCATGCGGTCGGCCTCGTCGATGACGAGGACACGCACGTCCGACAGCAGGATCTTGCCGCGCTCGAACAGGTCGAGCATCCGGCCCGGCGTCGCGATCAGCACGTCGACGCCGCGGTCGAGCTTACGCTCCTGGTCGGAGAAGCTCTCGCCGCCGATGAGCAGCGCGGTGGTCAGCTTGTGGTTCTTGCCGTAGAGCTCGAACGAGGCTTCGACCTGCGTCGCCAGCTCGCGCGTCGGCTCCAGCACCAGCGAGCGCGGCATCCGCGCCCGGGCGCGCCCGGCGGTCAGCTTGTCGATCATCGGCAGCGCGAAGCTCGCGGTCTTGCCGGTGCCGGTCTGCGCGCAGCCGAGCACATCGCGGCCGGCGCTGACATAGGGGATGGCTTGTTGCTGGATCGGC
The DNA here is from genome assembly GCA_035507475.1 of Allostellaceae bacterium. GTDB lineage: Bacteria > Pseudomonadota > Alphaproteobacteria > ATCC43930 > CGMCC-115725 > DATARH01. Next base: position 1,899 of record DATJOB010000374.1, read on the forward strand.
GTGGGGGTCGTATAGCCGGCGTCAGAAATCGCCCTCAGAAGCTCGGGCGATAGTCCCAGTTCAGAAAAATCCATTAGGAATTGGTTGCCTTCATAAGAATAGAGCGGGTATCCGCTGCCGCTCTAATTGGGGAGATGGGCGCGAAAGTCAAACGATTTCGTTTGATTTAGCCATGCTCAGCCGGCAATGCCGGGCCTCGTCTGAGCGGGACGCGGCGATGATGACGGTTCAGCGACGGCGGAATTGCGGCCGCGCCGCGGGCGGCGGGGCCGAGCTGTCTTTGTGGCGGAAGTTGATCCGCCCCTTCGAGAGATCGTAGGGCGTCATCTCGACGGTGACCCGGTCGCCGGCGAGAATGCGGATGCGGTTCTTCTTCATCCGTCCCGACGAATAGGCGAGCGTCTCATGCCCGTTGTCGAGGCGCACGCGAAACCGTGCATCGGGCAGGAGTTCGAGGACCGAGCCCTCGAATTCGATCAGTTCCTCTTTGGCCAAAGGCACCTCCCGTTCCGGTTGCGCAAAGCGGGGGGCGCCGAGACGCCCCCCGATCCCGGACCCGCTTACGCGGGGCGCAGGTTCACGGCCGACACCCGGCCGCGCTGACCCTGCTCAAGTTCGTAGCTCAAGGTTTGGCCTTCCTGCAAGCCGTCCATGCCGGCCCGCTCGACCGCACTGATGTGGACGAACACGTCCGCACCGCCGCTGGTCGGCTGGATGAAACCGTAACCCTTCTGCGCGTTGAACCATTTGACTTTGCCGGTCGCCATAACCCGTAGCTCCAAGGAAGTAGGAAAGAGCGCCGCGCCGACGAGCACGCCGCACCGGCTTCGGACGGGATCGGAGACGGGAACCGGCGCTCGGCCGAGCGAAGGCAGTCAGCCGAACCCATGCGCGCCGACATGCGGTAGGTGGGGGCTGCGGCGCAATGTGCAAGGTGCGACGAGGCGACGGACCGCGCCGCTACTGCCCTGGCGGACAGGCACCCCAGCGAAGGCCGCCTGTCGGTCGGCTTGCGAGACGCTGTCATAGGGGTCCCGGCCCGCGCCGGGCTTTGCAAAACAGGTCCCGCCCTATGCCGCGACCGGTGCTTGTGGGAGCTTAACGCTAAACATCCAAGTCCCGCGCGAAGCGTGCGTTCTTCTGGATGTAGTCGAACCTGAGCTCGGGGCGGCGGCCCATCAGCGTCTCGACCAGCTGCTCGGTGCGGCGGAACGCTTCCTGCGCGGTCTCGATGGTCTCGTCCTCTTCGGCCGGCTTCGGCAGCTTGACGCGCAGGATGTTGCGCTGCGCCGGGTCCATCGTCGTCGCCCGGAGGTATTTCGCCGGCATCTCGCCGAGCCCCTTGAAGCGGCTGACCTCGACCTTGCCGCGGCCGCCGAACGAGCCCATCAGCTCCTCGCGATGCGCGTCGTCGCGCGCATAGCGGGTCTCGTTGCCCTGGGTGAGGCGGTAGAGCGGCGGCAGCGCCAGATAGAGATGGCCGTTGTCGACGAGCCGCGGCATCTCGCGGAAGAAGAACGTCATCAGCAGCGAGGCGATATGCGCGCCGTCGACATCGGCGTCGGTCATGATGACGACGCGTTCGTAGCGCAGCGCCTCCTCGCGATACTGGCCGGCGGCGCCGCAGCCCAGGGCGAGGATGATGTCGCTCAGCTCCTGGTTGCCGCGCATCTTGTCGGCCGAGGCGCTGGCCACATTGAGGATCTTGCCGCGCAGCGGGAGGATCGCCTGGGTCTCGCGGTTGCGCGCCTGCTTGGCCGAGCCGCCCGCGCTGTCGCCCTCGACGAGAAAGATCTCGGTACCCTGCGCGCTGTCGCGGGTGCAGTCGGCGAGCTTGCCCGGCAGGCGCAGTTTGCGGGTCGCGGTCTTGCGCGCGAGTTCCTTTTGCTGACGCCGGCGCTGGCGCTCCTCGGCGCGCTCGGCGATGCGGTCGAGCAGCAGGCGCGTCGTCGCCGGGTCGGCACCGAGCCAATGGTCGAAATGGTCGCGCACCGCACCTTCGACGAGCCGCGTCGCCTCGACCGAGGCGAGGCGCTCCTTCGTCTGCCCCTGGAATTGCGGGTCGCGCAGGAACAGCGACAAGAGCATCGCCG
>DATJOB010000375.1:0-2712 GCA_035507475.1 Allostellaceae bacterium
GCGGGACATGCCTCGGCGAACGGCAGGTCCGCTAGCGGCGCACTGTGTTCGTGACGCGAGGTCGGCGCGGCGGCTCAGCTTTCGCCCATCCTGAGCGCGGCGATGAAGGCGGATTGCGGGATGTCGACCTGGCCGAACTGCCGCATCTTCTTTTTGCCTTCCTTCTGCTTTTCGAGCAGCTTGCGCTTGCGGGTGACGTCGCCGCCATAACACTTGGCGAGCACGTCCTTGCGCAGTGCCTTGACCGTCTCGCGCGCGATGATGCGACCGCCGATCGCCGCCTGGATCGCGATCTGAAACAGCTGCCGCGGGATGAGGTCCTTCAGCCGCTCGCAGAGCGCCCGGCCGCGCCGCTCGGCCTGGCTGCGGTGGACGATCAGGCTGAGCGCGTCGACCGGCTCGCCGTTGACCAGGATGTTCATCAGCACAAGGTCGCTCTCGGCATAGCCGTCGAGCTGGTAGTCGAAGCTGGCATAGCCGCGGCTCACCGATTTGAGCCGGTCGTAGAAGTCGAACACCACCTCGTTGAGCGGCAGCCGGTAGACCACCATCGCGCGGTTGCCGGCATAGGTCAGGTCGAGCTGCATGCCGCGCCGCTCCTCGCAGAGCGCCAGCACCGGGCCGAGATAGGCGTCGGGCACCAGCACGGTCGCCTTGATCCACGGTTCCTCGATATGGTCGATGCGCACCGGGTCGGGCATGTCCGCCGGGTTGTGCAGCGTCAGCACGCGGCCGTTGCTCAGATGGACGCGGTAGACGACCGAGGGTGCGGTGGCGATCAGGTCGAGGTCGAACTCGCGGCTTAGGCGTTCCTGGACGATCTCGAGGTGGAGCAGGCCGAGAAAGCCGCAGCGGAAACCGAAGCCGAGCGCCGCCGAGGTTTCCGGCTCGAACTCGAAGCTGGCGTCGTTGAGGCGCAGCTTGGCGAGGCTCTCGCGCAAATGCTCGTAATCGGCCGAATCGGTCGGGAACAGCCCGCAGAACACGACCGGCTGCACCGGCTGGAAACCGGGCAGCGGCTCGGCGGCGGGCTTGCGGTCGTCGGTGATCGTATCGCCGACCCGGCAGTCGGCGACGGTCTTGATCCCGGCGGTGATAAAGCCGATCTCGCCCGGTCCGAGCGCGGGCACCGCGACCCCCTTCGGGGTGAAGACGCCGACCCGCTCGACCTGGTGGCTGGCGCCGGTCGCCATCAGCCGGATTTTCTGCCCCGGTGTCAGCGCGCCGTCCTTGACCCGCACCAGGATGACGACGCCGAGATAGGGGTCGTACCAGCTGTCGACGAGGAGCGCCTTCAGCGGCGCCGCCGCGTCGCCCTGCGGCGGCGGCAGCCGCGTCACCAGCGCCTCCAGCACCCGGTCGATGTTGAGCCCGGTCTTGGCCGAGATCAGCACCGCATCGGACGCGTCGAGGCCGATCACGTCCTCGATCTGCTCGCGGACCCGGTCGGGCTCGGCGGCGGGCAGGTCGATCTTGTTGAGCACCGGCACGATCTCGTGCCCGGCGGCGACCGCCTGGTAGACATTGGCGAGCGTCTGCGCCTCGACCCCCTGGCTGGCGTCGACCACCAGCAGCGAGCCTTCGCACGCCGCAAGCGAGCGGCTCACTTCATAGGCGAAGTCGACATGGCCCGGCGTGTCCATCAGGTTGAGGACGTAATCCTCGCCGTCTTCGGCACGGTAGTTGAGCCGCACCGCCTGCGCCTTGATGGTGATGCCGCGCTCGCGCTCGAGCTCCATCGTGTCGAGCACCTGGTCGCGCATCTCGCGCGCCTCGAGCCCGCCGCAGGCCTGGATCAGCCGGTCGGCGAGCGTCGACTTGCCGTGGTCGATATGCGCGATGATCGCGAAGTTGCGGATGCGGCTGAGCGGCGTCGTCATGCTTGCGGCGGAACATAGGGACGCGGCGGCGGCGGATCAACGCACGCAGGCAAGCCAATCCCTTGGCCGCCCGCTCGGCGCCGCAGCCGCCACGCGGCCTGGCCTAGGCGTTGATGTCGGCCAGCTCCTTGAGGTCGATCCCCTGGCGGATGCGGACGACCATCTCGTCGGGATCGAAATCGACGCCGACCGGGTTCTTGTCGTTCTCCGACCGGTTCGTCATCCACTCGCGGCCCTCGCGCGCCGTGTAGAAATTGTCGAACAGCAGCTCGACCTGGTTGCGGTCCGGGTCGTAGTAGTACATCGACGTCGTCATGCCGTGATTGACGCAGCGATGCGGGCGGATGCCCGCGGCCTTGAGCGCCTCGTAGTGGTCGGCGAGCTCCAGCGGGTCGAAGGTGAAGGCGACGTGGTGCAGCCCGACCTCGCCGCCGGCGCGCGCGGTCTTGCCGTCGGCGGCCGTCTTGTCGGCGAGCGGGCCGGGGTCGATGAAGGCGACGCGGTGGTGCTCGTCGTCGTAGCTGATGAAGGCGATGAACCGGTTCTGGAACAGCAGCTCGGCGCCCAGCACCTTGCAGTACCATTCGACCATCGCGTCGCGGCGGTTGGTCTGCAACACGAGATGCGACAGTTTCTTGGGTGACGCCATCGGTGCCTCCTGCGAGCGGCGCGTGCGGATGGCAAAATCGGTGCACCCGAACGCCGCGCAAGTCAATAACGGGGTAGCCATCATGGAGCAGAGTGCCATCGCGCGCCGCGATTTCTTCTATGTCGGCGGCGAATACGCCGGCCCGCCCGGCGCGGAAGTCATGCACGGGCAGATGTATGCCGA
>DATJOB010000376.1:0-6916 GCA_035507475.1 Allostellaceae bacterium
CCGGTCTCATCGCCGCCGACACCGGCACCGTCAGCCTCGATGGCGACGACATCACCCTTTTGCCGATGTATCGCCGCGCGCGGCTCGGTGTCGGCTATCTGCCGCAAGAGGCGTCGATCTTCCGCGGGCTCTCGGTCGAGCAGAACATCCGCGCGGTGCTCGAGGTCGTGGAGCGCGACCGCGGCCACCGCGAGGAGCGCCTCGACGAGCTGCTGGCCGAGTTCTCGATCAGCCATCTGCGCCGGGCGCCGGCGATGGCCCTGTCGGGCGGTGAGCGCCGGCGCTGCGAGATCGCCCGCGCGCTCGCCACCCAGCCGCATTTCATCCTGCTCGACGAGCCGTTGGCAGGCATCGATCCGATCGCCGTCAACGACATCCGCGACTTAGTGAAGCACCTCAAGGACCGCGGAATCGGCGTCCTCATCACCGATCACAACGTCCGCGAGGCGTTCCAGATCGTCGATCGGGCCTATATCTTGCATGAGGGCCGCGTCCTGATGGAGGGCGCGCCCGCCGACATCATCGAGGATGCCGAGGTCAGACGCGTTTACCTGGGCGAAAGATTCAGCCTATAAGCCCGCTCCGAACGGAGCGTCGGCTTGACCAGGATCGGTTTCTCACAGCGGTTGGAGCTTCGCCAGAGCCAGGCTCTGGTGATGACGCCGCAGCTGCAGCAGGCGATCAAGATGCTGCAGCTGTCGAACCTCGAGCTCGCCGACTATGTCGATTCCGAGCTCGAGCAGAACCCGCTGCTCGAACTCGCCGATGGCGAGGGCGAGGAAGCCGGGGCGACGGTCGAGGCCAACGGCGCCGCCGCCGACCATCCGGCGGTCGCGGCCGGCGACGCGCCGCGCGGCGAGATCGAAGACGAGGCGACCGAGACCTGGGGCGATGCCGCCCATGGCGACGGCGACGATGCGGGCGAGTTCACCGGCGACGGAGCGTGGCGCAGCCGCAACGGCGCGGTCGATTTCGACGATCTGCCGGGGCTCGACCAGGCGGCGGCGCGGCCGCGAACGCTGCGCGAGCATGTGCTGGAGCAGATCGGCACCGATCTCGCGGACCAGGCCGATCGGGTGATCGCAGTCCACCTGCTCGACCAGCTCGACGAGGCGGGCTATCTGCGCGGCGACCTGATCGACGCCGCCGACCGGCTCGGCTGCACGCCGGCGCGGATCGAGCCGGTGCTCCACCGGCTGCAGGAGATGGACCCGCCCGGCGTCTTCGCGCGCGACCTGCCGGAATGCCTGGCGCTGCAGCTGCGCGACCGCAACCGGCTCGACCCGGCGATGCAGCTGCTGCTCGACAATCTGCCGCTGCTGGCGGCGCGCAACGGTGCCGCGCTGATGCGCCTCTGCCGGGTCGACGCCGACGATCTCACCGAGATGATCGCCGAGATCAAGTCGCTCGACCCGCGCCCGGGGCTCGCCTTCGACCCGCCGCAGGCGCAGCCGATCGTCCCCGACATCCTGATGCGCGCCCAGCCGGACGGCGGCTGGATCGTCGAGCTCAACGCCGACACGCTGCCGCGCGTGCTGGTCAACAACCGCTACTATGCGAGGATCAACCGAGCGACGCGCAACAAGCGCGAGCGCGATTATCTGAGCGACCGGCTGCAGGCCGCCAACTGGCTGGTCAAGTCGCTGCACCAGCGGGCGACGACCATCCTCAAGGTGGCGACCGAGATCGTCGAGCAGCAGGACGGGTTCTTCCGCCACGGCGTGCAATCGCTGCGCCCGCTCATCCTGCGCGACATCGCCGATGCGATCGGCATGCACGAGAGCACGGTCAGCCGGGTGACCACCAATAAGTATATCGCCACCCCGCGCGGCCTCTTCGAGCTCAAATACTTCTTCACCTCGGCGATCGCCGCCTCGCGCGGCGGCGAGGCGCATTCGGCCGAGGCGGTGCGCTTCCGCATCCGCCATCTGATCGAGCGCGAACCGGCGGACGGCACGCTGTCGGACGAGCGGATCGTCGAGTTGCTGCAGGTCGACGGGGTCGACATCGCCCGCCGGACCGTGGCCAAATACCGCGAGGCGATGCGCATCCCCTCCTCGGTGCAGCGGCGCCGAGACAAGCTGATGGCGCTGTGACAGTGGCGGAGGCGCGCATGGACGCTGATCAGACCGGCAGCGATATCGCCGATCTGATAAGCCCGCGGGGCGTGATCGCGCAGCTGCGCGCCCCGACCAAGCGCCAGCTGCTGCAGGAGCTCGCGCGCCGCGCCGCCACGCTGACCGGCATCGCCGACCGGCGCCTCTACGATGCGCTCGTCGAGCGCGAGCGGCTCGGCACCACCGGGATCGGCGCCGGCGTCGCGATCCCGCATTGCCGGCTGCCGGAGCTGCCGCGGATCTTCGGGCTGTTCGCCCGGCTCGAGCGGCCGGTTGCCTTCGAGGCGATCGACGACCAGCCGGTCGACCTCGTCTTCCTGCTGCTGACGCCGCTCGAAGCGGGCGCCGAGCACCTCAAGGCGCTCGCCCGCATCTCGCGCCTGCTGCGCGACCGCGCGATGTGCGAGAAGCTGCGCGGCGCGAACAGCGCCGACGCGCTGCATGCACTCCTCGCCGGCGGCGGCTGAGGCTGCCGCCGGCACCTCCCTCCCGCGGGCTCGACCGGGGGCTGCGTCCGCGCTGCCGATGCCGGCGCGAAAAGATGTGGCGCGAAAAGACGTGGATGGCCGGATCAGGTCCGGCCAAGGCGCGTGATGCGGCGGGCGCGCTGGGCTATGATCGGGCTGGGCTATGAGCGGATTGCCAACCCAGCGAGGAGCGCCCGATGAACGACGTCGTCGAGAGACCCCCGGGGCTGCGTCCCACGGTCGGCGGCTCGACCTATGTCAAGCCGTCCGAGATCGAATGGAAGCCGACCCGGTTCGACAAGGTGTCGATCAAGGTACTCTACGAGAATGCCGAGCGCGGCGAGATGACCTGCCTCTTGAAGCTCGAACCGGGCGCGCATATCCCGTTTCACCGGCACCCGGAGGTCGAGCAGTCATGGGTGCTCGAAGGCAGCGTCGAGGACCATGACGGCGTCGCCCAGGCGGGCGACTACATCTGGCGCGTGCCGGGCTCGATGCACGAGAACTTCTCGCCGCAGGGCGCGGTGCTTCTCGCCATCTACCGCAAGCCCAACATCTACTACCACGCCACGAAGGAAACCGCCGGGTTCTGACCCGTCGCCGGGCCGCGCCGGCCGGGTCAGTGGCCGGTCAGTGGACGCTGACCGGCTCGAGCTCGTTCTGGCGCACCACCGCGAAGGCGAGCTCGCGATCGGGGATCACCGCCATCTGCGTGCCGTCGGCCGCGTGGATCGCATAGCCCGCGCTGCCGTCGATCACCACCGGCTTCACATAGGCGATGTCCTGCATGCCGAGCATCGCCAGGTCGTTCGCGGTCAGCTGCCGCATTTGTTCGATGTGCATCCCTACCTCCCCCTGCCGCGGTCGGACCCGTCCGGCAGGCGGTTGAGCCTCCGCGGTCGGAGGCATTGCGAATTCCACGCCAAACCTATCTCCACGCCAAACCTATTTCGACGCCAAACCTATTTCGACGAACGCACCAGGGTCGGCGTCGTTCGCTTCAGCTCGACGGGATCGCCGTTGCTCGCGGCGTCCTTGATCTCGATCGTGCGCACCCGGGTCTCGACCTGCGGCCGGGTCAGATCGATGTGCAGGAGCCCGTTGTCGAGCCAGGCGCCGCGCACCTCGATGCCCTCGGCGAGCACGAACGAGCGCTGGAACTGGCGCGCGGCGATGCCGCGATGGAGATAGACGCGGCTGTCGTCGTCGCTCTGCTTGCCGCGCACCACGAGCTGGTTGTCCTCGATGGTCAGCTTGAGGTCGCTCATCGCGAAACCGGCCACCGCGAGCGTGATGCGCAGCGCGTTCTCGCCGAGCTGCTCGATATTGTAGGGCGGGTAGCCGTCGCTCGAGATCTTGCTGACGCGGTCGAGCGCGCGCTCGAAATGGTCGAACCCCAGAAGCAGCGGGGAATTGAACAGCGACAACCGTGGCATCGCGGCCTCTCCTCAACGAGCGAGACCCGTCGAGCCCGCTTTCGGCACTCGACGGTAGCGATCATTTGGTGATCGCGAGCCGGGCGATCAAGCGCGGCGCCGCGCGGCGGCGGTCGCCCGGCGGCGGCAATGCTGTTGTAATGGCTTGCGGCACACCATATGAGCGGGCGCAGGCGGTCGCGCGTGCGCCCGCAACCTGCGGATGGATGGGGCCGATGACGCAACAAGCGACGTGGTGGCGGCGAGCGACGTGGTGGCGGACGATGGCCGCCCTGCTGTTCAGCCTCACGCTGGCGCTGACCCCGAGCCTCGCCGAGGCGCGCGCCGGCAGCAGCTACGGCGGCAGCGGGTCGAGCATGGGCAGCCGCGGCCTGCGCAGCTTCGAGAATAACGGCGCCGCGCCGTTGAGCCGCACGATGGAGACCCCATCGAGCGGCTATGGCGCGCCTTATGCCGGCGGCGGCAGCTTCTTTTCGCGCCATCCGTTCCTCACCGGCCTGTTCGGCGGGTTCATCGGCTCGATGATCTTCGGCGGCGGGTTCTTCGGCCACATGCTCGGCGGGCTGTTCACGCTGCTGATCATCGGCTTCCTCGTGATGCTCGCGCTGCGCTTCCTGTTCGGCGGCGGCCTGGCGATGGCCGGCGGCGGCATGGCCCGCTCGGTCGGCGCCGCCGCCGCGCCGGCGGCGCAGCGCTACCGCGGCCGCGACATCTCTGTCGGCGACGCCGACCTCAACGCCTTCCAGTCGCTGCATGCGGCGATCCAGGTGGCATGGGGCCGCGGCGACCTGGCCCAGATGCGCCAGCTGATGACCCCGGAGATGCTCAGCTACTTCTCCGAGGAGCTGACCAAGAACGCCAGCCGCGGCGTCGAGAACCGCGTCTCCAACGTCAACCTCGTCAAGGCCGAGCTGACCGAGAGCTGGGAAGAGGGCGATCTCGAATACGCCACCGCCTATATGCGCTGGACCGCGCTCGACTATACGGTGCGGGTCGGCGCCCCGGCATCCGACCCGGGCGCGCTCGTCGCCGGCGACCCGCGCGTGCCGACCGAGGCCGAGGAGGTCTGGACCTTCGTGCGCCGCCGCGGCGGACAGTGGCTGCTGTCGGCGATCCAGCAGGTCTAGCCGCCGCGCAGACCGCGCAGCCGAGGGTCGCGGCTGGGCGACTCGTCCGCCCGAAATCCATGGCGCTCGGCGGCGGCGACGATGTCGTCGAGGAACTGCGCATAACCGTCCGCCGGCCGCGGCATGGCGACCTGCTGCGCGGCATCGTGCCGGTCCTGCTCGACAGGCGCCTCGGCGCGGCGCGCCGGCGCGAGGAAATGCGGCGTCGCCGGCTCGCCGGCATGACGCCGGGCGCGTGACAGCTCGAACCAGCCCTCGGCATCGGGCGCCGACGCGATCAGCACGCCATGCGTCAGCGCCTGCGGCGCGCGCTCGTTCTGCGCCGCGTCGGCGGCGAACGCCGCCTCGGGATAGGCCGCCTCGAGCGACCCGCGATCGTGCATGTTGACCCGCGCCATCGCCAGCCCAACGCCGGCGTCGCTGCGGCGTTCCGGCGGCCGCGCTAGGGCCAGGCCGCCACGGGCGGCAGCGACATCAGGATCGCCTCGACATTGCCGCCGGTCTTCAGCCCGAACCGCGTGCCGCGGTCGTAGAGCAGGTTGAACTCGACGTAGCGGCCGCGGCGGACGAGCTGGTGGCGGCGCTCGTCGGCGGTCCAGCGCCGCCGCATCCGGGCGCGCACGATCGCCGGATAGACCGCCAGGAAGGCCTCGCCGACGCTGCGGACGAATTCCATGTCGTGCCGCCAGTCGCCGCTGTCGAGGTAGTCGAAGAAGATGCCGCCGGCGCCGCGCGGCTCATCGCGGTGCGGCAGGAAGAAGTATTCGTCGCACCATTTCTTGTACCGCTCGTAGGCGTCCGCGGCATGGCCGTCGCAAGCCGCGCGCAACGCGGCGTGGAACTCGGCGGCCGCGGCTTCGTCCGGATAGATCGGCGTCAGATCGGCGCCGCCGCCGAACCACGTCTTGCGGGTGACGATGTGCCGCGTGTTCATGTGCACCGCCGGGACGTGCGGCGAGCACGGGTGCGCGACCAGCGAGATGCCGGCGGCCCAGAAGCGCGGGTCCTCGGCGGCGCCGGGGATCTCGTTGCGGAATTCCGGTGCGAACTCGCCGAACACGGTCGAAACGTTGACCCCGACCTTCTCGAACACCGCGCCCTTCATCAGCGCCATCGTGCCGCCGCCGCCGTCGGCCTGCGCGCCGCTGGGCCGCCGCCAGTCGGTGCGCACGAAGCGCGCGGCGGGCGCGCCGGCCAGCTCGTCCTCGAGCGCCTCGAACGCGGCGCAGATGCGGTCGCGCAGTGCTGCGAACCAATCGACCGCCTGGCCGCGGCGGTCGGGCTCGTCGAGTGCGCCGGTGGCGTCGTCCGTCATGCTCCTCACGGCGGCAATCCGCCGGTCTGGCGCAGCGCCTCGTAGAGCGCGATCGCCCCGGCGAGCGCGACGTTGAGCGATCGCGCGCCGGGGCGCAAGCGGATGGCGACCCGCGCGTCGGCGGCGCGATGCACCGCCTCCGGCACGCCGGCGCTCTCGCGGCCGAGGAGGAGCGTGTCGTCCGCCGCGAAGCGGAACCGATCGAGCGCGACGGCGCCGCCCGTCGTCAGCAGCACCAGCCGGGTCGGCGCGTCGCGCGCCGCGAGGAACGCCTGCCACGAGGCATGCCGCCGCACCGCCGCGAGCGCCGCGTAATCGAGCGCGGCGCGTTTCAGCCGGCGATCGTCGAACAGGAAGCCCAGCGGCTCGATCAGGTCGAGCGCGACGCCAAAGCACGCGGCGAGGCGCAGCAGAGCGCCCGTGTTCTGCGGAATGTCGGGCTCGTAGAGCGCCA
>DATJOB010000377.1:0-3183 GCA_035507475.1 Allostellaceae bacterium
CCTGGACCAACCGGATCATCGCGGCGCAGTTGGCGCCGCTCGGCCGCATCCTCGAGATCGGCTGCGGCGAGGGCCACCAGTCGCGCCACCTGGCGACGCTCTGCGAGCGGCTCTACGGCATCGACGTCAGCCGCCGCGCGGTGCGCCGCGCGCGCCGCCGATGCCCGACGGCGCGGTTCGTCGCCGGCGATCCGTTCGGCCTGGCGCCCGAGCTGCCGGCGCCCTTCGATCTCGTGGTCGCCTGCGAGGTGCTCTACTACGTCAAGGACGTGCCGCGCTTCCTCGCCCAGATGACGGCGCTTGGCCGGGCCTGCCTCGTCACCTATTACGGCGGCCAGGCGCCGGCGCTCGATCCCTATTTCACCGGGTTTGCCGGGTGCGGCCGCGAAAGCTTCCGCTGCGACGGCACCGAGTGGCAGGCGGTGTGGTGGCGCAGCGCAGCGCCGGAAGGGGCGGCGGCCTAGCCGGCGAAGAGGGTCGGCGGCGGCTCCTTCATCCCCTTCTGGTCCGCCGCGGGGATTGCGTCCCAGGCGGCGCGCAGCGCGACAAAGGCGGCGTGCCATGCGGTCAGCCCGGCGCGCAGCCGCTCCGCGTCGGGCCAGTCGTGCAGGTCGATCGCCGCCCCTTCGGCCGGCCGGAACCGGTCGCCCGGCGCCGCCGGCAGTTCGAGGCCGCAGCTCGCGACGACGAATTGCGGCAGGTTGTACTGCAGCGCGTTGGCGACCTGGCCGATCAGCCCGATCAGCTCGCGCGCCTTCAACCGCTCGGCCTCGTAGGCGTGTAACGCGTCGAGATAGGTCCTGATCGGATCGGCCATCGTTCTGCCAGCCTCGGCCGCGAGCGTCTCGGATGCCGTGCATTCTAGCGCGCGGCGAGGTTTCGCGGAACCGCGCTCGGGCCGATTGCAGCGCTTGCCGACAAGGCCCGTCGAATATCCTTAAAATACTGACCTAGTTGGTTAATCGCCATCCGCGCCGGCGTGGATCGGCTATACTGCGCGAGTGCAGAAGCGGTCCATTCTGGGCAAGGCGGAGGACATGATGGGTTCCCGAGCAGCCGACGGCGCGGCGACGATCGACGGCGGGACGGCGGGGGCGCGCGCCCCCGAGCTGGGGATGATCGGCTCGCCGCATTGGGCCCGGGCAAGCGCCGGATCGCGCCCCTGGACGCGGCTCGCCAACCTGTTGCGGCGGGTCGCGGTGCGTTCCAGCACGGTGTGCCGGCAGCAGCGCGCGCGGCTGTTTCTCGACCGGCTGCGGCCCGGCGCGGCGGACCGCATCCTCGACCTCGGCGGCGGCAAGGGCGGCTACATGGCCGAGATCCTCTCGCACCGGGCGAACGTGACGATCGCCGATGTCGACCCGGGGATGCTGCGCATTGCGGCCGAGAGCTATGGGTTCGGCACGCTGCGGCTCGATGGCGCGGCGCGGCTGCCGATCGCCGACGGCGCGTACGACATCGTGTTCTCGTCCTCGGTGATCGAGCACATCACCGGCCCGCACGAGACGGTCTGCAAGATGACCGACGGGCTGGTCTTCGCGGCCTCGGCGCGCGTCGCGCAGGCGCGTTTCGCCGCCGAGCTGCGCCGCGTCGGCAAGCGTTATTTCGTCCAAACGCCCTACAAATATTTCCCGCTCGAACCGCACAGCTTCCTGCCGTTCGTGATCGTGCTGCTGCCGCGGCGCTGGCAGGTCGCGCTGCTGGCGTTTTGCGGCCGGCACTGGATCAAGTCGGTGCAGCCCGATTTCCGCCTGCTGACGATCCGCGAGATGCGGGCGCTGTTTCCCGACGCCGAGATCGTGCTCGAGCGCTATTGCGGCTTCGTCAAGTCGATCGTCGCGATCAAGGCCTGAAGCGGGTTCGCCCGGCTCCTGCGCTCAACGCGAAGCGGCGCGCCGCAGCTCGCGCGCCGGCGCGGCGCGGAACGCGGCGGCGATCGCCTCCAAGGCCGGCTTCGGGTGCATCTCGGCGTCGAACGGCAGCGGTCGCGGCCGCTGCCCGTCGTCGCGGTGGGTGCGCGGGTCGGGGATCGAGACGATCCAGCTCATCCGGTCGCTGACCCCCCAGGTGATCACCGTCGTCACCGCGCGGTGCGCGAGCGCGACGTCGAGATAGCGGCGATAGACGCCGGCGACCGCCGCGTCGCGCGAGGCGATGTCGGAGGGCGCGCCTTTGTCGACGACATCGAGCTCGGTGAGCATGATTTCGAGGCCGCGCGCCGCCAGCTCGTCGAGAAAGCGGCCGAAGGCGCGCTCGTCGAAATGCGGCATCTCCTCGAAATACAGGTGGCTTTGCAGGCCGATCGCGTCGAGCGGCACGCCGCGCTTGCGCATGCCGTCGATCAGGTCGAGCAGCACCTGCCGCTTCGCCAGCTGCTCGGGCAGCTCCATCTCGATGCCGAACTCGTTGTAGACGAGCCGCGCCGCGGGGTCGGCGGCGCGCGCCGCGCGGTAGGAAAGGTCGATGTAGTCGGGGCCGATCTTGTCGAGGAAGACGTGCGGCCGCAGGTGGTCGGCACGCCCGGCCGGGATCAGGATCGCCTCGTTGACCACGTCCCAGGACTGTACGCGGCCGGCGAAATGGCGGCAGGTCTCGGTGACGTGGCGCTCGAGCGCGGCGACCGCGGCGGCGCGGTCCGGCAGGCCGGCGTACCATTTCGGCGCCCGCTCGCCATAGACGAGGGTGTGGCCGCGAAACGCCATCGCATGGGCGCGCGCCCAGGCCTCGTCGGCGTCGACCCCGGTGAAATCGTGCCGCTCGGGCGTCGGCTGCAGGTGGTCCCAGTCCATCCGCGCGGTGACCATCAGCCCGCACTCGCGCTCGCAGACCGCGGCATAGTCGGGTTCCTGCTGCAGCTCCCACGGGTCGATGTAGCTGCCGTAGAGGAGCCCGCGCGAGGCGGCGACGGCGCGCAGCGGCGGGGTCCCCGGCGTCGGCCCGGCGATGGCCGGGCGCCAGGCGGCGCCGGCAAGCGCGCCGACGAGCAGGTGGCGACGGGAGAGCGTCATGCGGGGCTCCTCGGGCCGGTCGGATGGATGGGCGAGACCGCGGGGCCGCGGCGCGCCTGCTTGCGCGCGATCGTCGCGCGCACCGCCTCGTCGAAGCGCTCGGCCATGCTTTCCATGCGCAGGGCTTCGCGCGCGCGCAGCGCGCCGTCGGCCAGCCGCGCCTGCCACGCCGGAT
>DATJOB010000378.1:0-3623 GCA_035507475.1 Allostellaceae bacterium
GGCTGGTTGACCGCTTGTTCCGCAACATCCTGGTCGACGTGACCGGTAATACCCATCGCACCGAAATCTGCATCGACAAATTGTTCTCGCCCGACGGGCCGACGGGCCGGCTCGGTCTCGTCGAATTCCGGTCGTTCGAAATGCCGCCGGACGCGCGCATGTCTTTGGCCCAGCAATTGCTGCTGCGCGGGCTGATCGCCTCGTTCTGGAAGAGCCCGCTCAACGGCAAGCCGGTGCGCTGGGGCACGGCGCTGCACGACCGCTTCATGCTCGAGCATTTCGTCTGGACCGATTTTCTCGACGTCTTGGAGGATCTGAACCATGCCGGCTACGTTTTCGATCCGGCCTGGTTCGAGGCGCAGCGGCAATTCCGCTTCCCGGTCTGCGGCGAGGTGCGCCATGGCGGCATCGGGCTCGAACTGCGCCAGGCGATCGAGCCCTGGTATGTGCTGGGCGAGGAAGGCGCTCCCGGCGGCACCGTGCGCTTCGTCGATTCTTCGGTCGAGCGGCTGCAGGTGAAAGTCTCCGATTTGAACAGCGATCGCCACGCGGTGACCTGTAACGGCCGGCGCGTGCCGCTCACCCCGACCGGGCGTTCCGGCGAATTCGTCGCCGGTGTCCGCTTCAAGGCCTGGGATCTGCCGGCATCGCTGCAACCGAAGGTGCCGGTGCAGGCGCCGCTCACATTCGATATCGTCGACACCTGGAATCGGCGCTCGCTGGGGGGCTGCGTCTATCACGTGGCGCATCCGGGCGGACGCAATTACGAGACCTATCCGGTCAACTCCTACGAGGCGGAAGCGCGGCGACGCGCCCGTTTCCAGGATCACGGCCATACCGGCGGCCTCATCGACGCGCCGCCGCCCGAATTATCGCTGGAATATCCCACGACGCTTGACCTGCGACGCAGGTACTGAGAGCCGTTTCGCGCTAAATTCTCCCGACCGAATCATGGCCCTGCAATCAGAAAGCGCCGTCGCGGCACCGGACACGGGCCTTGCCTCCCTGATCGCGGGTTATCGGCCGCTTGCCGGCGTGCACGACGAGATGATGGACGGCGCCGGGCGAGTGCGCGCGCATTGGCAGCCGTTTCTTGCCATGCTCGCCGCATTGGGCGGCGACGAGATCAACCGGCGCTTTGCCGCGGCGGATCGCTATTTGCGCGATTCCGGCGTGTTCTACCGGGTCTATGAGGACGCCGCCGGCATCGAGCGGCCCTGGCCGCTCAGCCATATTCCGCTGATCATCGAGCCGGGCGAATGGCGCCAGTTGGAGGCGGGCCTCATTCAGCGCGCCGAATTGCTCGAAGCGGTGCTGGAGGATTCCTACGGGCCTGGCGCCCTGACCAGCGACGGCCGGCTCCCCGCCGCGCTGATCGCCGGCAATCCTGAATTCCTGCGCCCGCTGGTCGGTATCGCGCCGCCCGGCGGCGCGCATTTGCGCTTCTACGCGGTCGACGTCGGGCGCGGCGCCGACGGCCGCTGGTGGGTGCTCAACGATCGGGCGCAAGCGCCCTCCGGCGCCGGCTACACCATCGAGAACCGCCTGGCTTTGTCGCGCGCCATTCCCGACATCTATCGCAAGGCCCGCGTCGAGCGCGTCGCGCCATTTTTCCAGGCGCTGCAGGCGGAGCTGTTCGCGCTCAACAAGCGCGACGATGCCCGCATCGGCCTTCTGACGCCCGGTCCGATGAACGAGACCTATTTCGAGCATGCCTATCTGGCGCGCTATCTCGGCCTGCTTCTGGTCGAAGGCGAGGATTTGAGCGTGCAGGACGACGGCGTCTTCATCCGTACGGTGTCCGGGCTGCGCCGCACCGAAGTGCTGCTGCGCCGCATCGATGCCGACTTCGCCGATCCGCTGGAGCTCAACGCCGCCTCGCGGCTCGGCGTCGCCGGTTTGCTGCAGGCGGTGCGCGACGGCAAGGTCGTCATCATCAATGCGCTCGGCGCCGGCCTCGTCGAGGCGCGGGCGATGCTCGCCTTCCTGCCGGCGCTGGCGCCGGTCGTGCTTGGCGCCGAACTGAAAATACCGAACGTCGCCACCTGGTGGCTCGGCCATGCCGGGATGCGCGAGGATATGCTCGGCAAGCTCGACAGCATGGTGGTCGCGGCCGCCTTCACCGAGCAGCTTCCCGACGCCGGGCTCGGCAGCGAAATTCTCGGCGCCAAGCTTGACGAAGCGCAGCGCCGCGCGCTGATGCAGTCGATCCGCGATCGCGGCATCGACTACGTGCTGCAGGAGGCGGTGACGCTGTCCAGCATGCCGGTATGGCGCGACGGCCGCTTGCAGCCGCGGCCGTTCACGTTGCGGCTGTTCGTCGCCCGCGTCGGCGAGCGCTGGCAGGTGCTGCCGGCCGGCTTCGTGCGCATCGCCGACGACGTCGACGCGCGCGCCGTGAGCCTGCAGCGCGGCGCCGCGACGGCCGACGCCTGGGTGCTGGCGCATGGGCCGGTGGCCGAAACCACGCTGCTGCCGAGTCCCGAGCGGATGCCGGTGCAGCGCGCCAGCGGGCTGTTGCCGAGCCGCGCCGCCGACAATCTGTTCTGGGTCGGCCGGTATGTCGAACGCGTCGAGGCGACGCTGCGGATCGTGCGCGCCATCATCAACCGCGTCGCCGAGGCCGACGACGCGGCGGCGCCGGTCATCGGCACGCTCGGCGCCATGCTCGCCGCCTGGGACGCCATACCCGCGGGCGGCAGCGCCGCGCCGGCGACGTTCATCGCGCGCGCCGCGCTCACCCGCCCGGATCTCGACGGCGCGCTGCCGCGGCTGGTCGCCGCCGCGCGCTCGGCCGCCTCCGCCATTCGCGACCGCTTTTCGCCGGACGCCTGGCGCGCCATCAACGATCTCGCCAAGCTGATCGCGGCGCCGCTGACCGCCCTGCCGTCGGAAAGCGCCATCACCGAACGGGTGGAGGCTGCGCTTCGCATCATCGCGGCGCTGTCCGGGCTGGCGCAGGAAAACATGACGCAGCTCGCCGGCTGGCGCTTTCTCGACCTCGGCCGCCGCATCGAGCGCGCCTTGTTGACCTGCCGGCTGACGCGGGCCCTGGCGCAGCCGCGCACGCTGGACGGCGAGCTCGACGTGCTGTTGGAGCTCGCCGACAGCCAGATCACCTATCGGCAGCGCTATATCATGATCGCCGCACCGACGCCGGTGATCGACCTGGTCATGCTCGATCCCAACAATCCGCGTTCGGTGATGTTTCAGCTCGACCGCATCGAGGCGCATTTGCGCGCCTTGCCCAGGCGCAGCACCAGCGGCCGGCTGTCGCCGGTCGAGCAGATCGCCGCCGCGGTCGCCACCCGGTTGCGCACCGTCGACGCGGCGGCCGTCAACGAGGCGCTGATCGTCGATGTCGAGCAGGCACTGATGAAATTGTCGGACGCCGTCAGCGCGGCCTATCTGGTCAACACCGAGCGTTCCGATCCGGTGTGGGAGGCGCTGGCGTGAATTACGACGTACGACAGACGACGACCTGCACCTACGGAACGCCGGTGGCGCATGCCCGCCACGTGCTCCGGCTCACGCCGGTGTCGCGCGACGGCGAACGCGTGCATGTGGCGGCGCTGCAGATCGTGCCGGAGCCGGCGCACCGGCGCGAAGGCTGGGATTTTTTC
>DATJOB010000379.1:0-14966 GCA_035507475.1 Allostellaceae bacterium
CGGCGACCTGCTCGCCCGCCGCAAGCCGGGCCGCGACCGGGGCGAACAGGTCGCGGCCGGGAAAGCTCGTCGAGAGCGATGCCGGCTGCCAGACGATCTCCGACAGCCGCGCCTCCGGCGAGCGCCGCATGACGATGTCGAAGAGGCCGTTATCCGGCCCGACATAGACCCGGCCGTCCGCTTCGACGACGACGGCGCGCCGCGCGCTGCCGACGCCGGGGTCGACGACGCAGAGCAGCACGGTCCCGTCCGGGAACCAGGCGCCATAGGCGGCGAGCAGATAGGCCGCCGGCTTCGGCCGCGCGGCTGGCGCATCGGCGAACAGCGAGATCGCCGGCACCTCCGGCGCAAGCCGGTGGAGGACCGCCAGCATCTGGCCGGTATAGGGGCCGGCGAGGCCGAAATCGGTGAACAGCGCGATCACGCGGCGACTATGCGGGCGGTGTGCCGCAGCGCGCAAGGCGGCCGGCCGAATCCGCAGCAACATGCGCGATGCGCCGTCGCGGCGGCAAATCATGTCGCGGCGGCGTGCGGTAGTCGCAGGCGCAGCCGCCCACAGTCTTCGACAACAAAAAGGCTAGCAAAGAGAAACCGAGAACTACCTGCGGTGGCAGCCGACAATTTCTCGTTTCGCGTTCTTGCAAATATTGACCCGTTGCGTAATGGTCGGGGGTGTGGGGTGCGAGCTTTGGGGGTGTCATGAAAAAGCTGATGGCCGCAGCGGTGACTGCGGCGCTGCTGTTGCCGGGTGGTGTCGCCGGCGCGGCCGAAAGCTGCTATTCGCCGGCGGCGCTCGAGGCCGAGCAGGGGATGCGTTTCCTCATCGACCTGATGGTCGCCAGCACCGCCTGCCGCGACCAGACCTACGGTCTCTTCCAGCAGCGCAACCACATTACGGTGCTCGCCTATCAGAAGGCGATGATCGCCCATCTGCACGGCAATGCCGCCTACGACCGATGGGACACCGCGCTCGCCAACGAGGCGGCGATGAAGCAGGCCGGCAAGACCGCGCCGCAGGCGTGCCAGGATGCCGCGGCGCTGATCAAGGCGGCCACGGCGATGGACGACAAGGGCTACCGCGCCTATGCGGCGAACCTCGCGGCGACGGCGATGGCGACCGGCCGCTACCCGAAATGCGGGCGCTGACCGGCTGATCTCGCGAAGAGCGCCGTGCTCGCCAGGCCGAGCGCCGACAGCGCGGCCATGAAGAGATAGGCGCGCCCGCCGTAATCCGCGTAAAGCGCGCCGGCCGCGACCATCACCAGCCCGCTGCCGATGCCGCTCGAGGCGCCGGCATAGAGCGCCTGGGCGCTCGCCGACGCGCCCGGCGGGACGCTGCGCGACAGGAAGTTCATCACGCCGAGATGCGTCGCGCCGAAGGTGAGCGCGTGCAGGGTTTGCAGCGCGAGGCTCGGCAGCAGGCCCGGCGCCAGCGCCATCAGGCTCCAGCGAACCACGCCGGCGACCCCGCCCGCCGCCATCAGCCCGAGCGGCCCGAGGCGGGCGAGCAGGCGGCCGCCCTGCCAGAACAGCACGATCTCGGCGACCACCCCCTCGGCCCACAATACCCCGATGGTCGCATCCGAGAAGCCGAGCGAGCGCCAGTAGAGCGTGCCGAACCCGTAATAGAGCTGGTGGCTCGCCTGCAGCGCCGCGGCGGTCGCGACAAACCGCCAGAAGCGGCCGTTCCGGGCGAGCGCGGCGAGCGCCGGCCGGCGCGCCGGCCCGGCGCCGTCGCCGGGACCCGCGGGAAGCGCGAGACAGGCGGCGAAGAGCAGCGCGGAGGCGCCGATCACCAGGACGAGGACGGTGTTGCCGCCGGGCGCGCCGAGCGCCGTGCCCGAGAGCAACAGGCCGCTCGCAATCGCCGCGCCGATAAAGCTCACCGAGCCCCAGACCCGGACCCGCCCGTAATCGACGCCGCGCTCGCGCACCGCCGAGAGGGTGAGGCTGTCGCCGAGCGGCATCAGCGCCGACTGCGCGCCGGCGGCCGCTGCGGTCAGGCCCAGCACCGTCCAGAAACCGCTCGCGCGCCACAACCCGGCGTAGAGCACGAGCGCGCCGCCGGCGAGCGCGATCATCAGCGCACGGCGCCGCCCGAGACGGTCGGCGAGCGCGCCGGCCGCGGGGCTCAGCGCCACGCCGATCCAGATCGCCGCGGCGAACACCGCCGCGATCTCGCGGGCATCGAGGCCGCGCCCGGCCAGCCATACCGGCCAGAACGGCGACTTGATGCCGACGACGAGAAAGCCGGCCGCGTAATAGAGGCTCAGCCGCCGCGCGATTTGCCCGAGTCCGCCCTGCGCCATCGCCGGGACGATGGCGGCGCGGGAGCTAGAGACGCAAGCGCCATGTCTCGCCGACGAGCTCGGGACCGAACTCGTCGTGCACCTCGGTCTCGACGATCTCGAAGCCGGCCGAGGCGTAGATGCGGCGGGCCGCGATCAGCACGCTATGCGTCCACAGCACGACCTCGCGATAGCCGGCCTGGCGCGCGAAGCGCAGGCATTCCTCGACGAGCCGGCGGCCGACGCCGAGCCCGCGCGCCCGCGGCTCCACGATCAGGAGGCGCAGCCGCCCGACCGTCTCGCTCTCCTTGACGAGAAACACCGAGCCGATCTGCACGCCGTCCTGCTCGGCGATCCAGCAATGCTCGCGCGCCGGGTCGAACTCGCGCAGGAACTTCGCGACGACCTCGGCGACATAGGCCTCCATCTTGTGGTTGAGCCCATATTCCTCGCCGTAGATGACGCCGTGGCGAAACGTGACCCAGCCCATGTCGCCGGCCCGGTGCGGCCGCAGGATGAAGCTCGGCGCCGGCTCGCCCTCTTGCCCGAGCAGCGTCCCCACCGTGCGCATCGCGCCGAGCAGGCGCTCCTGCTCGGCCTCGCCCAAGGGCGCCAGCATGTTGCCGACCGCCGCGTAGGAGGCGCGGTCGAGCGGCTCGAACGCGTCGCGGCCCGCCACGGTCAGCGAGATCAGCGTCTGCCGTCCGTCCTGCTGCGAAATATGGCGCGAAATAAAACCCTGGCGCTCGAACTCGCGCAGGATGCGCGAGAGGTAGCCGGCATCGACATCGAGCTCGCGGCACAGCCAGCTCGCCGTCGCGCCGTCGCGGTTGGCCAGCGCGTGCAGCACCCGCGCCTCGGTCAGCGAGAACGCGGTGTCGAGAAACGCCTCTGCGAGGACGCCGAGCTTGACCGTGTAGAAGCGGTTGAAGCGGCGGATCGCGGCGATGCGGCGTTCGAGGGCCGACCCGTTCATGACGCCTCCTCCCGACTAAGCGCAGGAGGAATATGTCAACTATTTATTTGACAAAGTCAAGTTTTAGCCGAGCACCATCTGTGTCTGCGTCACCAGCGCGACGAGGCGGCCTTCGGCGGTGCTGATGCGCGTCGTCCAGACCTGGGTGCGGCGCCCGCGATGCACCGGCAGCGCCTCGCCGACGAGGCGCGCGCCGAGCGGCGCGCCGGCGATGAAGTTGGTCTTGCTCTCGAGCGTCGTCGTGCCGGCGTTCTCGGGCAGGTTGAGGATCGTGCCGGCGGCGCCCAGCGTGTCGGCGAAGGCCATGATCGCTCCGCCATGCATGACCCGCGGGTTGGTGCACAGCGCCTCGCGCACGGTCAGCTCGGCGACGACGCGGTCCTTGTCGGCGCTGACGAACTCGATGCCGAGCAGCTCCGAGAACGGCAGCTTCAGCGCCCTCAGCCGGTCGAGCGGGTCCATTCGCTAGCCGCCATAGCCGGGCGGGCGCCGCGTGTGCCAGTCGGTCGCTTGCTGATAGGCCCAGCCGACGCGCAGCGCCGTGGCCTCGTCATAGGGCCGGCAGGCGATCTGCAGCGACAGCGGCAGCCCGGTCCTCGTGGACCCGTTCGGCAGCGCCAGCGCGCACATTTCGAGCAGATTGAAGACGCGCGTGAAATGCGCCGGCGTCGTGTTCTGGTCGACGCTGGCGTTGGGGATCGCCGGGGTCTGCGTCGTCGGGGTCAGCAGCGCGTCGATCCCGTCGCGATCGAGCGCGGCAAGAAACTCGGCCTTCATCCGGTCGCGCTCGGCCAGCGCCGCGAGATATTCGTGGGCGCGGATGTCGCGGCCGAGCTGGATGCGCGGCCGCACCGCCGGGTCGATCGGCAGGGCCGGGTCGTCGACCAGCGCACCGGTGAGCCGGTAGGCCTCCGACCCGATGATCCGGCCGGTTGTCGCGGTCGCGTCGGCAAACGCGATCGGCAGCGCGATATCGACGATCTCGGCGCCGCCGCGCGCCAGGGTCTCGAGCGCGGCGTCGTAGGCGGCGAGCACCTCGCCGTCGCAGCCTTCGCGCTCGGCCCGCGGCATCCGCGCCAGGCGCAGCCCCTTGATGCCGCGGCGCAGGCTCGGGAACGGGTCCGCCGCGGGCGGCGCGGCGAGGGTCAGCCGGTCGAGCGGGTCGCGGCCCTGCATCGCGTTGAACAGCAGCGCCGCATCCTCGACCGAGCGCGCCATCGGGCCGGGGGTGTCGAGCGAGGGGGCGAGCGGCAGGATGCCGTAGCAGCTCACCCGCCCGACCGTGGTCTTGAGGCCGGTGAGGCCGCACCACGAGGCCGGCAGCCGCACCGAGCCGCCGGTATCGGTGCCGATCGCCCACGGCGCCATCGCCGCGGCGACCGCGACGCCGGAGCCGCTGCTCGACCCGCCGGGGGTGCGCGCGGTCGTCGCGTCCCACGGGTTCCACGGGGTCCCCATGTGCTCGTTGGTGCCCCAGCCACCCATCGCGAACTCGACGGTATGGGTCTTGCCGAGCACGATCATTCCCTGGGCGATCAGCTTGCGGGCGAGCGTCGCGGTAACAGCGGAGCGGCGCTCGCGCCATGCCGCGGAGCCGCCGGTCGTCACCCGGCCTTCGAGGTCGATCAGGTCCTTGAGCGCGATCGGCACGCCGTGCAGCGGCCCGACCGCATGGCCCGAGCGGATCGCCTTGTCGGCGGCCTCGGCGGCGAGTCGCGCCTCGTCGGCGTAGACCGCGATAAACGCGTGGAGGCGCTGGTCCTGCGCGGCGATCCGCGCGAGGAATGCGTCGGTGGCGTCGATCGGGGACAGCCGGCGCGACGCGATCTGCGCGGCGAGCTCGGTCGCGGAAAAGAGGCTCGGATCGCCGTGGGCAGCCATGGGGACCTCGGTTCGCTGTGCCGCCCGACGATACGCCGGCCGGCTGCCGCGCTCCAGCCCGGTACGGTCCCGTCCAGCGCGGGGTCGGTTTGGGTTGATGCGGCTTTCTTTGTCGTCATCCCCGGGCTTGACCCGGGGATCCACTTGGACGGCCGGGTCGGGCCCGGCCATGACGCGTTGAGGGACGATTCGATCTTATCGGATCGTGCTCTAATAAATGACGCCGACCGCAGCGATCGCCATCGGCCGCTTCGCGTGGGCCGGATGCCTGTCGGCGGCCGGCTGCGGCGCGGGCGTCTCGTCCGCGACCACCGTATCGCGATGCTTGTCGCGGCGATGCGCCGCCTTGCGGTCGGCATGCGCGGCATGCGCCGCGTGGCGATGCTCGGGGGCCGGCTCGGCGAGCCGCTCGGCGAAATCGGCCGGCAGCTCGCGGGGATAGATGAAGCCGTAGGTCGGGTTCGCGCGGCCGTGCTTCCCGGAATGCGGTTCGAGCACCTTGACGAGGGTCCAGTCGTTGTGCGGCGACGCGTCGACCACCGAGATCGCCTTTGTCACGCGACCGCGCACCCAGTTGGCCTGGTCGACGAGAATCTCGTGCGGGCCGACGATCTTCGACACCACCGCGACATGGCCGACGCGCATCCGGCCGAACGGCTTGAACACCAGGATGGCGCCGAGCTGCGGCTGTTGCCCGCGCTCGTAGCGGCCCTCGGCGTGGCGCCACCACGCCGCCGCATCGCCGTCGAGACGGATGCCCGTCAGGTCGCGGGCAAAGGCGACGCAATTCCCGCCCGTCGATGCCATCGCGGGCAGACAAAGCAACAGCCACAGCCCCGCGCCGCCCAGGGCGATCCGCAACCAGCGCACCCCTTGTCCCCCTCACGCCGACCGGACCGTGCGGTCCGGCCGATCGAATTCGCGCTTCTTGTCGCCGCAGGGTAGCAGAACCGGGCGGCCAAACCCAACCCTTTGGCTCCGTTGAGTCCGCCGCGCGCCGCTTTTGGCGATGCCGGGCGCCGGCGTGCCGGTCAGCGCGGCGGCGGCAGCGGCGTTCCCGGCGGCGGCGCGCCCGGTCCCGGCGGCATCATCGGGCCCGGTGCGCCGGGCCCCGGATAGGGCGGCAACGGGTACATGCCCGGCGAGAAGCCGGGCACCTGGTTGCCGCGCGCATACATGCACTGCGCGTAGTAGATGTCGTATTGCTGCTGCAGGCTCATGCCGGCGAGCGCCGAGCCCTGCGCGCCCATCGCCGTGCCGAGCACCGCCCCCGAGGCGGCGCCGATCGCCGCGCCGCGCCCGCCGCCCGCGGCGGCGCCGATCCCGGCGCCGAGCGCGGTCGTCAGGAGCGCAGTGCCGAGGCCCTGGTTGTTGGCCTGCGCCGCGAGCGGCGCGGTCTGCGAATTGGCGTAGCCCTGGCAGGCCTGCTGGTCGGCGGCGAACTGGTCGAACGGCTTGCCCGGCGCCGGCATCACCGGGACCGTCGGCGCCATCACCGTGGGCGCGCAGCCGGTCAGCGCGATCACCGCGGCCATCGCCGCACCGAGCCCCGTCTGGACACGCATCGTCGTCGCTCCCCCGTTTGCGGATGCCGCGCCGCCGGAGGCTGGCGCCGTCGAGAAAAGGTGGGCTCCCCGGCGTCGCGACGAGCATGGCGCGCGGCTCGCGGGGCGACCGACGCTACGCGCGGGCGCCAGCGGTCACAAGCCATTTTGCGCGCGGGCGGCCGTTATGCGACACCATCTGCCGCATTTCGAGCACCGGGCTTCGCGGCATCGCGTCAGGCCTGATCGAGCACCGCCCGCACGCGTGCGGCGAGCGCGGCGTGGGTGAACGGCTTGCTGATCAGCTCGACATCGGGGTCGAGCCGGCCGTGATGGACGATCGCGTTGCGCGCATAGCCCGTCATGTAGAGCACCTTGAGGTCGCGGCGCCGCTTGCGCGCCTCCTCGGCGAGCTGGCGGCCGTTGAGGTTGCCGGGCAGGCCGACATCGGTGAACAGCAGCTTGACCTGCGGCCAATCGGCGAGGGCGTCGAGCGCGCTCGCGCCGTCGGCCGCCTCGACCACCTGGTAGCCGAGCTCGCGCAGCGTATCGACCGCGAACTGCCGGACATCAGTCTCGTCCTCGACGACGAGGATCACCTCGGCGTCGCCGCGCGGCATCGCCGCAACCGCGGCGGATGTTTCCTCGACCGTCCCCTCCGCCAGGAAGCGCGGCAGGTAGAGCTTGATCGTCGTGCCGTCGCCGAGCTCGCTGTAGATGCGCGCATGGCCGCCCGATTGCTTGATGAAGCCGTAGACCTGCGACAGGCCGAGCCCGGTGCCCTGGCCGATATCCTTGGTGGTGAAGAACGGCTCGAACGCCTTGGCGATGACCTCGGGCGTCATGCCGGTGCCGGTGTCGCTGACCGCGATGACGACGAACTGCCCGGCCTTCACCTCCTCCTGGGCGGCCGCGTAGGCCTCGTCGAGATAGGCATTGGCGGTCTCGATCGTCAGCTTGCCGCCGCCCGGCATCGCGTCACGCGCATTGACCGCGAGGTTGAGCAGCGCGCTTTCGAGCTGGTTGGCGTCGGCCAGCACGCGCCACACCCGTCCGCCGATGATGGTCTCGATCTCGATCCGCTCGCCGAGCGTGCGGTGCAGCAGATCGGACATGCCGACGATCAGCCGGTTGACGTCGATCGGCTGCGGTGCCAGGGGCTGACGCCGGGAGAAGGCGAGGAGCTGGCCGGTCAACGTCGCCGCTCGCTCGCTGGCACGGATCGCCGCCTTGATGCCGCGCTCGAGCTGGCGGGGCTCGATCCGAGCGCCACGTTCGACGAGGCTCTCGATATTGGCGAGATTGCCGAGGATGACCTGCAGGATGTTGTTGAAGTCGTGCGCGACGCCGCCGGTCAGCTGGCCGATCGCCTCCATCTTCTGCGCCTGGCGCAGGGCTTCCTCGGCCTTCTCGCGCTCGGCGATCTGCAGTTCGAGCGCCGCATTCGCTTGCGACAGCTCGGCATAGCTGCGCGACAGCACCGACTGGGTCACGCCGAGCACCGCCGTCACCAGCGCCGCCATGACGACGAGCAGGCCGATCACCGCGTAGCGCTCGTAGCGATTGGCCAAGGGCTCGAGCACCTCGCGGATGTAGACGCGGCCCAGGGCCGCTCGGCCCTGCGTCACCGACGCGGTCACCGCGATGCGGTCGTCCTCGTGCGCGACCCCCGGCGCCGGTGCCGGCGCCGGCACGCTCAGCCCCTCGGCGCGGCGATAGATCGCAAAGGGCTGCCCCTTGTCGTCGTAGACCGCGGCGGCCTCGATCTCCGGGTTGGCGTCCAAGGCATTGACGTAATTCTGGGCCGCCTCGCGGTCGTCGAAGGTCAGCGCGGCGACCACCACCGAGGCCAGGATGCGGGCCTGGACGACGGTCTCCTCCGACTTCCCGCGCCGGTATGACGCTTCGCCCGAATAGACGACGAGCACGCCGACGACGAGCAGCAGGATCGCGGTCGCGCCGGCGAACAGCGGCGCTGCCTTCCAGATCTGGCGAAGCCTAGCGCGACTGGCCATCGTTCGCGTTTCTACTGCGCGCCGGCGTTGACGGCGAGCGAGAGCAGCTGCGAGCTGATCCGCAACCCGTCGCGCGCCGCTTCGCCGCTGTCGATCTGGAAGCGCACATGGTTGTTCTGCAGGATGAAGTTGATGATGCCCTTCGGCGCCGCCGCGACCGGCAGGTCGGTGACGGTCAGCACCGGCGCGCCGCGCATCGCGGCGAGCCCGCTTTCGACCGATTGCTGCGGCGAGCCGGCGGTGAACAGCATGTGACACGGCAGGCCGCGCTCGGCCGCCGCGACGTGTCGCACGGTGATCGGATGCGTGCCGTCGAGCTGTCCCGCCGCGGCCTGGTCGATCGCGCCGGCGAACGGATCGCCTACCACGCAGAGGACGAGCGGGCTCGACGGCGCGGCGAAGGCGCTGTCGGGCCAGCCGACGAACGGTGCGAATTTGACGAGATAGGTCGCCTTGACCGCGACTTCGAGCGACGACCCCTGCGGGCGCGCCGGGGCCGCGCTCAACAGCACCAGGGCGACCGCCGCCCACGCCGCCGGCGCGAGGCGGCCGAGGGCCGCGATGCCGCATCGTTCGGGTTGCATGTTCGGGAGCCGTGCCAAGGGCGTGCGCAGCGCTAGAACCTCCAGCGCGACTCTAACAGGACGCTGCGCGGTATCTCGTTGCTGATACCCGGCTCGACGAATTCCTGATGATGCGCGTGGATCAGGTTGAACCCGGCGAGCGAGATCTCCCAGCGCGGGTTGATCTTCCAGGCGATCCGGGAGTTGAGCTCGACATATTCCGGCAGCGCCGGGTCGTGCAGCTTGCCGACATAGCGCGGGAACAGGTCCCAGCTCCAGCCGCCGCCGAAATCCATGTAGGAATGCAGCGACGCCTGGTGGTTGGGATCGTCCGCCGTGAAGGTGGTGCCGCCGATCGTCGCGGTCGAATCGTAGAAGAAGGCCTCGTGCTGGATGTTGAACCCGGCGCTCAGCCGCCACCAGTCGGTCACGCGGTAGTCGCCCCAGGCCTCGATGCCGTAGACATGGCCGCGCATCTCGTTGCCCCAGCGCAGCGGCAGGCCGAACGGCAGGCCGGGGAAAAGCGGCCCGCCGGCCGTGCCCTGCAGCGTGCGTAGGCTGTCGTAGTCGTTGTAGTAGGAGGACAGCGAGAACGACGCGGCCGGGGTCACCTGGACGCGGGTGCCGAGCTCGTAGGCGATCAGCGTCTCGGATTGGAAATCGAACGACCCATCGAGGATGTTGGTCGTGCCGATGCGTTCGATCAAGTCGCGGTCGACCGGTGTCGGAGAGCGCACCGCGCGGGACACCGCCGACCACAGCAGCATGTTGTCGACCGGTTTCCACGACAGGCGCAGCTGAGGCAGCGGCTCGAGCCCGACATAGGGGTCGACCTCGAGCTTCATGCCGACGGTGAGCTTCAGCCGCGGGGTGAGCGTGGCGGTGTCCTGGGCGAAGATGCTGGCATAGTCGAGGGTCCGGTCGGCCGGTTCGAACAGCAGCGTCGCGGTGTTCTCGATGCTGTAGGCGATGACCCGCTCGTCGCCGCCCCAGACGAGCTCGTTCCAGCCGCCGATCTGCACGCTGTGCTGGGCGGTCACGTCGTAGGTGTCGACCGTGAAACCGCCGCCGCCATTGTCGGTGTAGCGCGTCGCCTGGTCGTAATAGGCCTCGACCTGCAGCGACGAGAGGGCGTCGAGCGCGCGCCGCCAGGAGCCGACGATGTAATGCCCGCCGACGCGGTTGCTGGGATCCTCGTAGGCGGCGAAGTCGTCGCCTTCGAGCATCACCTGGTCCGACCCGCGCTGCCAGTCCATGCGGAAGCCGCCCTGCGGCCGCGACCACGCATCGCCGGCGCTGGCGCCGGTCGACGTGACATTCGAATTGAAGCGCCAGCCCTCGCCGTACACCCGGTAGGTCAATTTGCCGTCGCCGAGCGGGTTCGCCTGGCCGCCGTACTGCACCATGCCGCCCGCCATCTGCGTGCCGCCCCCGCCGACGACGAGCCCGCCCTGCGTCTCCGCCGAATTCCGCGTGATGATGTTGATGACGCCGTTGACCGCGTTGGCGCCGTAAAGCGTGCCGGCCGGGCCGCTGATCACCTCGATGCGCTCGATGTCGTCCGGCGGGACGCTCTGCATGTCCCAGTAGACGCCGGCGAAGAGCGGCGTATAGACCGTGCGCCCGTCGATCAGCACCAGCAGCTTGTCCGACATCGCGGCGTTGTTACCGACGTTGAAGCCGCGCGCGGTGATCGCGTAGGTGGTGGCGTTGAGCTGCGCCACCTCGAGATTGGGCGCGAGGCGCAGCATTTCCGGGATCGTCACCGCGCCCGAGCGCATGATGTCGTCATGGGTGATGACGTAGACCGCGGCGGCGGCGTCGGAGAGCGGCTCCGGCCGCTTCGAGACCGAGGTGATCTCGATGCCGGCGAGGTCCTCTATCGAGAGCTGCTTGAGGTCCTCGACGCTCTGCGCGCGGGCCGCGCCGAACGACCCGCCGACGAGACAGGCGGCGATGAAAAACGCCCGACAGACGCGCGGGCAGGGATGCCGTCTAACCCGCATGGGACGCGATCACATGCCGCCCGACGCCCTCCGGTTATCGCGCGCGGCGAAAGGGATGTCCCGCAACTGCCTGATCGAGTTCGTTCATTCGCGCCCCCTGTCGGGGACACCATAATCACCCCAGGGCTGAATAGGGGCGGCTATTTTGCAACAAAATGTAACCCTTTGGGATGCGCGGATACCGGCGGACCGGCTACCCAAGGCACCAGGGAGTCCCGCCGCCGTCTCGGCAGGACTCCTTGATTTGAATGGCTCCCCGGGCCGGATTCGAACCAGCGACCCAGCGGTTAACAGCCGCTTGCTCTACCACTGAGCTACCGGGGATCAGAGGTGGCCTCGATATAGGCGCGCGCTGCGCCGGGGGTCAAGCCCGCCCCGGCGGACCCGCTGCCGGTTGCCGACCGGCGCTGACTGGCGCGGCCGCCGCGGTCTATGATCGGTCCGCATCCGCCGGCTATCGAGGAACCGCCCATGTCTGCCGCCTTGCCCGCGCTCGGCCTGCTCGCCCATCCCGGCGAACGCCGCGCCACGCTCGACGTCGCGCGCGAGATCGAGCGCCGCGGCTTTGCCGGGATCTCGGTCTCCAGCTCGTTCGGCAACATGGCGCAGTGCATCGGCCTCGCGCTGGCGACCGAGCGCATCCCGTTCGCCACCGCGATCGCGCCGATCTATGCGCAGTCGGTCGACGAGTTCGCGCAGAACGCGGCCTATCTGCACGAGGTGTCGGGCGGCCGTTTCCAGTTCGGCATCGGCATCGCGCACGGCCCGTCCTACGAGCGCCTGGGAGCGAAGCCCGGGAAGCCGCTCGCCGACACCCGCGGCTTTGTCGAGAAGTTCAAGAGCCACCGCGATTACGGGCCGCTGCCGCCGGTGATCGTGGCGACCTTGCGCAAGCGGATGATCGCGCTGGCCGGCGAGATCGGCGACGGGCTCATCTTCGCCAATGCGAGCCGCGCCTTCATGCCCGATTCGCTGACCGCGCTGCCGGAAGCCAGGCGGCGCGACCCCGGCTTCTTCATCGGCAATCGCATCCGCACCTGCGTCGGCGACGACATCGCCGAGGCCAAGGCGGCGCTGCGCCGGTCGATGGCGAGCTATTGGCTCCTGCCCAACTACCGCAACTACTGGAAGGAGACCGGCTTCGCCGAGGAGATGGCGACGGCCGAGCGGCTGGTCGCCGAAGGCCGGGCGGACGAGATGCCGCGCCACCTGACCGATCGCTGGCTCGCCGACTGCACCCTCTACGGTCCGCCGTCGCGCATCCGGGAGGGCGTCGAGGCCTGGCGCGCAGCCGGCATCGGCACGCCGATCCTCGTGCCGATCGCCCCCGACGGCAGCCAGAAGACCGCGCTCGACGCGGTGTTCAAGGCCTTCGCCTGAGCCGCCGATGGACGCCTCGCTCGAGGCGGCGCCGCCGACGCGGGTGCCGCCGATCGCCTATCTTTACCTCGCGATCATCCTGCTCACCTGGGCCGGCAACTGGCCGCTGATGAAGCTGGCGCTGCGCGATGCGCCGCCCTTCACCTTCGTCCTGTTGCGGCTGCTCGGAAGCCTGGCGCTGATCGCGCCGGCGCTGGCGCTGCGCCGGCGCGCCTTGCTGCCGCGGCGCGGCGAGCGGCTGACGCTGTTCTGGGTCGGGCAGTTCCAGGTCGCCGGCTTCCTCATCTGCAGCATCGTCGGGCTGTCGATCGTGCCGGCGGGGCGCGCGATCGTGCTCGCCTATACGATGCCGTTATGGGCGATCCCGATCGGTCGCTTCCTGTGGCCGGAACCGGCGACGCGCAGCCAGCTCGTCGGCACGGCGGTCGGCTTCGCCGGGCTCGTGCTGTTCATGAACCCCGGCCTCGTCGATTGGGGCGATCCGCGCACCCTGCTCGGCAATGCGATGCTGCTGCTCGCGGCGATCTTCTGGGCGCTCGGCTCGTGCCTCTACCGCCGCCGCACCTTCCGGTCGCCGGTCTGGGTGCAGACCCTGTGGCAGCTTGCGGTGAGCCTGGTACCGGTGGCGGTCGCGGTCGCCTTGAGCGGCGCGGCTGCGCCGCGCTGGTCGCCGGCGCTGATCGCGATCCTCGCCTATAACGGCATCGTGACGACCGCGTTCGGCTATTTCCTGTGGGCCAAGGTGCTCGAGGCGATGCCGGCCGCGGCCGCCGGTCAGGTGCTGACGCTGACCCCGGTCGGCGGCTTCGTCCTGTCGCTCGCGATCTTTGGCGGGTCGCTGACGACCGATGTCGCGGTCAGCATCGCGCTGATCGTCGCCGGGATTTTCGTGACGCTGCGCCGCTAGGGCCCGGGCGCGGCTATCCGCCGGCGATCGCCTCGCGCACCCGGGCGGCGAGCTCGTCGAGGCGGAACGGCTTCTTGATGCGCGGCTCGGCGTCCTCCGCGACATCGGCATAGCCGGTGGCGTAGAGCACTCGCAGGCCGGGCGACAGGCGGCGCGCGCGCTCGACCGTGGCGACGCCGTTGAGCCCCGGCATCGCGATGTCGACCAGTAGCAGGTCGTATGCCTCGCCGGCGTCGATGAGAAGCAGCGCCGCGGCGCCGCTCTCGACGCCGGTCACTCGGTAGCCGATCCCGCGCAGCATCTCGCAGGTCACCTGCCGCACGTCGGGGTTGTCGTCGACCACGAGGATCCGGCCGCTTGCCGCTTCCGACGGCTGCGGCGGGGCGGGGTGGACCGCGTCCCGGGCGGCGGCGGTGGCGCGCGGCAGACAGATGTGCACCGCGGTGCCCGCGCCGGGCCGGCTCTCGATCGACAAGGCCCCGCTCGATTGGCGAACGACGCCGTAGACCTGGCTGAGGCCGAGGCCGCTGCCCTTGCCGGGCTCCTTCGTGGTGAAGAACGGCTCGACCGCCGCGCGCGCCACCTCCTCGCTCATCCCGACGCCGTTGTCGCGCACGGTGATGCAGATCCCCTCGCGGCCGGCCAGCTCCGGCGGGGCGGCGGGGTCGCCATGCAGCAGGTTGCGGGTCGCGATCGTGACGGTGCCGCCGCGCGGCATCGCGTCGCGCGCGTTGAGCACGAGGTTGAGGATGGCCACCTCGATCTGCGTCGGGTCGACTAGCGCCGGCCATAAATCGGGCGCCAGCGCCGTCTCGACGCGCACCGTGGCGCCGATGGTTCGCGTCAGGAGCTCGCGCATCGCGGCGATCACCGCGTTGAGGTCGGTCGCCCGCGGCTGCAGTTGCTGCCGCCGCGAAAACGCCAGCAGCTGCTCGGTCAGCTTGGCGCCGTTCTCGGCGCTGCGCGCGGCTGCGGCGAGATATTTCCGGGCGCTCGCGTCCTCGCCGAGCCGCGGCGCCAGCAGCTCCAAATTGCCCAGCACCGCGGTCAGCAGGTTGTTGAAATCGTGCGCCAGGCCGCCGGTGAGCTGTCCCACCGCCTCCATCTTCTGCGCCTGGCGCAGCTGTTCCTCGATCGCGTCGCGCTCGGTGATGTCGCGCGCCGTCGCCATGATGAAGTGGTCGCCGTCCTGCTGTTCCGGCACGTGGACGAACATGACGTCGATGGTGCGGGTGACGCCGGCCAGCGTGCGCCGCGCGGTATAGCGCTGGTTCCGGCCGGTCTTGATGCAGGCGCGCATCAGCCGCAGCGGCGTCGCCGCCTGCTCGGTGCCGAGAATGTCCTCGACCGTGCGGCCGACCACCTCGTCATAGCCGCGGCCATAGGCGCGCTCGGTCGCGCGGTTG
>DATJOB010000380.1:0-4705 GCA_035507475.1 Allostellaceae bacterium
TCATCATGCTGCCTTTCGCACCCGACTGGCGCTGGCTGCTCGACCGCGACGACAGCCCCTGGTACCCCGGCGCCCGCCTGTTCCGGCAGTCGGCGGACCGGCAATGGGAGCCGGTCGTCTCCCGCATCGCGGCGGCGCTTGCTTCGGCTTGAGCCGGAGCCGGCCCTCGGGCGGGCGGTCAGGAGAAATTGGGCGATTTCGCCGGTTCGGGCGGGGCGCCGCCGCCCGCCGCGCCGGCGGGCGCGAGCGCGCCCTGGGCGACGAGCCGGTCGCGCACGTTTTCGAGTACGCTCATCAGGTTGACGAGACCCTGTACGGGGAGGGCGACGACAAGCTCGGTGACCGGGCGGAATTCGCGGTTGCCGCCGCGCTCGATCGGCTCGAGCCGCTGGAATTCGAGGCGCGCGACCCCGTTGAGGATCGAGACCTCCTTCAGCCCGTCGCAGAAATAGCTGGTCATCTCGGGGCTTTTCCTCTCGATTGCACCGGGTCCGCAGGCGCTCAGGGTTCGTGCAGGCTGTCGCCGAGGACCCTGGTGATCGGGTTCAGCAGATAGCCGAGGATCGAGCGGCGGCCGATCTTGATGTCGGCGACGGCCCGCATCCCCGGACGCAAGGCGAACTCCCGCGGAAGGTTGCGGAACCTGGTCTCGGTCAGCTCAATGCGCGCGCGGTAATGGATCGTGTTCTGCCGCACCTGCGACTTGAGTTCGGACGACGCCATCTGCGCGGCGGTTTCCTGGGTGTTGTCGTCGGCGACGGTGTCGGGGCTCAGCGCGATCAGCCGCCCGTGCGCGAGACCGAATTGCTGCCAGGGCAGGGCCTCGAACTTGATCGTGACGGGATCGCCGAGCTGGAGCCGCGCCACGTCGCGCGGGTCGATCTGGACCTCGATGCCGAGCGGATCGTCGGCCGGCACCAGGCGCATCAGCGTCTCCGCCTCGCGCAGCACCGAGCCGGGCGGCCGGTCGGCGACCTCGAGCACGACCCCGTCGCGCGGCGCCGTCATCACCACCAGATCGCGCCGCATCTGCGCCTTCGCCAGCCGGGCCGCGGTGCCGTCGCGCTCGCTGCGCGTCTGCGCCATGTCTTCGGAGAGCTTGCGCCGCCACTCCTCGGCGAAGCCGTTGCGCTCGCCCTGCGCCTGGGCGATCTGCTGCGCCAGCTTCTGCTGCTCGCCGGAATTGTTGTCGAGCTTCGTTTGCGCGTCGACCGCCTGCTGGGTCGCCTCGATCAGCTTGAGCTTCGAGGCCAGCTCCTTGGCGACGAGCTTTTCGTAGACACCCTCCGCGTCGCGGGCGAGGCGGAGCTGCTTCTGCAGGCCGACGGCCTCGACCTTGTGGGCCTCGAGATCGGCCTGGAACTGGCCGATCTTGCGGTCGGCCGTGTCGAGCTTGGCCGCATACTCGGCTTGCCGCTGACGGAAGACGTCGCGCTGCGTCTTCTGGTCGGGGTTCGGGTCGGGCGGGTCGTAGTCGCGCCCGGCGATTTCCGCGTCGAGCCGGTCGAAGGTCGCGTCGAGCACGCGCAGCTTGGCCGCGAGCTCGTCACGGTCGGCCGCGCTGAAGGTCGGGTCGAGCGTCGCGAGCCGGTCCCCGGCCTTGACCTTCTGCCCCATCTTGACCGCGATCGACCGCACCACCGAGGTCTCGACCGGCTGGATGACGATCGCGCGGTCCGAGGTCACGAGCTTGCCGTTGGCGCTGACCACGACGTCGATCCTGCACAGCGCGAGAGCGGCAATCACCGCGGCGATGAGGCCGACCATCAGCCACAGCACCCGCCGCTGCTTGGGCGGCGCCAGGAGGGCGCTTTGGAAGTCATAATCGATCAGCGCGCGCGGCGCCGGCGCGCTCGACGCCGTGGCCGCGGCCACGCCCTGACTGTGCCGGGGAGCGGATACCAGGCTCACTGGAACGCCTTGGCCTGCTGCGACCAGAGGTGCTTGTAGGGCAGGCAGCTGCCGAGCAGCGCCTCATGCCGCCCCACCTGCAAAAGACGCCCCTGGTCGACGACGATGATCGCGTCGGCGCGGGCGACGAAGGACAGCCGGTGCGTGATGATGATGATCGTCCGGCCGCGCGAGATCGCCCCGAGATGCTGCTGGATGATGGCTTCGCTCTCCGGGTCGAGCGCGCTGGTCGCTTCGTCGAAGACCAGGACCGGCGGGTCGTGGATCAGCGCTCGGGCGATCGCGAGGCGCTGGCGCTGCCCACCGGACAGATTGGCGGCGCCCTCTTCGAGCATCGTCGAATAGCCGTGCGGCAGGCGCTGGATGAACTCGTCCGCGCCGGCGACGCGGGCGGCGCGGACCACCTCGTCGAGCGAGGCGGCCGGCTTGGTCATCGCGATGTTCTCGCGCACCGTCGCGCGGAACATGAAATTCTCCTGCAGCACGACGCCGATCTGCGTGCGCAGATGCGTGAGGTCGAGCTCCTTGAGGTCCTGGCCGTCGATCTTCACCAGCCCGGCCTGGGGCCGGTAGAGACCCTGGATCAGCCGGGTGATCGTGGTCTTGCCCGAGCCGCTGCGGCCGACGATGCCGACCACCTCGCCGGGTTCGATCACGAACGACATGTCCTTGATCGCCGGGGCCGGGGCGCCCGGATAGTGGAAGGTCACGTCCTCGAACTCGATCTGGCCGACGACCGGCTTGGCGAGCTGGCCGGTCGCCGGCTCCGGCTCGGTCTGCATCAGCTGCGCGAGAAGCTTCAGCGACAGCACCGCGCGCTGATAATCCTGCATCAGCGTCGACGCCTGGATCAGCGGCTGCACCAGCCGCATGCCCAGCATGTTGAAGGCGATGAGCGCGCCCACCGTCATCTGGTCGCTGAGCACGAAGAGCGCGCCGAGCGCGCCGATGCCGACGCTCATGCCGCGTTCGAGCCCGGTGACGACGCTGCGCGCCCGCGCGGCGGTATGGTCGAGCGACAGCGACTTCGCCGCCGCTTCGTCGGTATAGCGGCGCCAACGCACCATCGAGCGCGGCTCGATCGCCAGGGTCTTGATCGTCGCGATGCCGTTGAGGATCTCGAACAGGAAGGCCTTGCGCCGGCCTTCGATCTCGTTGACCTCGGTGAGCTGGCGGCGAAAGACGCGCGACATCAGGGCGAGGACGACGAAAGCCGAGCCGGATACGCCGAGGACGATCACCGTCAACGGCCAGGAATAGATCAGCAGCACCGGCAGGTAGATGACGACCGCGAGAAAATCGAGGAAGACGTTGAAAAGCCGGCTCGCCAGGAAGTCGCGAACGTTGTTCGCCTCCTGCAGCTTGTAGGCGATCACCCCCGACGGGTTGGTGTGAAAGAAGCCGATCGGCAGCCGCAGCAGATGGTCGATCGTGCTGTTGGCGATCTGGTGGTCGAGGCGGCGGGTGATGAAGGCGAGAAGATAGTTGCGCAAATAATTGAAGCCGCTGTCGAACAGCACCAGGATGCCGACGCCGGCGGTGATCGTGTAGAGCGTGGCGAGCGCCTGATTGGGCACGACCTTGTCGACCAGCAGCTGAAAGAAGATCGGCACCGAGAGGCCGATCAGCTGCATGGTCAGCGCCGCGACCACCACGTCGCGGATCAGGCCGCGCTCGGCGAACAGCTTTGTGGTGAACCACGAGAAGCCGAAGGCGCTCTCCGCCTTGCCGGGCGGCAGCGGCGTCGTCACCAGCGCGTGGCCGCTCCAGGCGCGCTCCAGGTCGGCGCGCGCCAGGAAGAACGGCTCGCCGTCGCGGAACAGCGGGTCGGAGATGACCGCCTCGTCCGGCCCGTCGCGCCGCATCCCCATCAGCGTGACGACGTTCCTGTTGTCGAGCAGCAGCAGGATCGGATGGCTCAGCGGGGTCGTCCGCAGCCCGTTCCAATCGAACCGGGCGCGCTGCGCCTGCAGGCTGAATTCCCCGGCCAGGTCGATGACGCGCGCCACCGTCAGGCTGTCGCCCTCGATCAGGTTGCGCCGGCGGATGGCGCCGATCTCGGCATAGACGCCGTTTTGCACGGCCATCCGGAACAGACAGGCGAGCGCGGTGTCGCAGGTGACGGCATCGCCGGCGGAAACCTCGGCCGGTCGGATCCCGGTCGCTACCTCGATGGCCATGAATTCGGCACGTCTCGGCGCGCCGTCAGTCGGCTATCGCCAATCGCTGGCCGGCAGCACAACAGTCCGCCGGTCGAATGAAGACTTCCCCGGACACATCTCCCCGCATCCATGGCGCCTCGTCTTACGCGGCAAGGCGTCGGCGCTCCGGTCGTTTGTCGTTTTATAGCATCTCGATGCGGCGGGATAGAAGCGCGGTGAGGTGCATCGGCCCGGGTGTTTGCGGGCGCGGCGACCCGCGGCCGGCGCCGCCGGAAGCGCGCGGGAAACCGCCTCAGCGGTTGCGCTGCCAGTCCTCCCGCCAGAGAAAGTCGGGGCCGAGCACATCGAGGCTCGGCGCGCCGATCTGCCCCATCACCAGGTCGATCTCGCCGCGGAAGATGTCGATCGCCTTGCGCACGCCGTCGAGCCCGCCGGCGACCGCGCCGTAGAGCGTCGGCCGGCCGAAGAAGCAGAAATCGGCGCCGAGGCAGAGAGCGATCAGGATATCGGCGCCGCGCCGGACGCCGCTGTCGAGCATCACCGTCATCCGGTCGCCGACCGCCCGCTTCACTGCCGGGAGCACGTCGAGCGAGGCCGGTGCCTGATCCAGTTGCCGCGCGCCATGGTTGGAC
>DATJOB010000381.1:0-6660 GCA_035507475.1 Allostellaceae bacterium
GGAACACCGGCGCGGCGCTCGATTGCGGCGCTGCCGGCGCCGCCGTCCCGCGGTTGGCGTTGCGCTGTGTGACGAAGGAGCCGCCCAGCATCAGGCCCGCGCCGACCAGCTGTAGAACGGTGAATGTCTCGTGCAGCGTCAGCACCGCCAGCAGCATCGCCACCGGCACCTGCAGCTGGACCACCGGGGCCGCAAGGTTCACCCCCATCAGCTGGTTGGATTTGTAGTTGCAGTAGCGGCCGAACACGAAATGCACGATGCCCTGGCCGACCAGCCAGGCAAGCGCCGCCCCCGGGAACAGGGTGAGCTGGCCCAGCTCGCCAAGAGCGAGGGCGATGGCGAGGAAGGTGAGTCCGCCGAACGGCACGGTGAGCGCCATGCCTTGCAGGACGCTGCCGGTCACCACCCCGCGGCGCATCATGACGTTGTTGAGCGCGAAGGTGAACGCGCCGAGAGCGGCGTAAACGATACCGAGCAAACGCGCTTCCCCCTCGCTGCCCCGCGGCCCGTGCGGGGACCGGACTTTGCCGGCGCGCAATTCTTATAACGGAATGCACAAGCACGGCAGCCTCGTTGACTTGTCGCCGGGCGATCCCTATGTTCCGCGGCTCGCAAGGAAGCCGGCCATGAAGATCGTCAATTCGCTGAAGACGCTGAAGAAGCGCGACAAGAACTGCCGCATCGTGCGGCGGCGCGGCCGGGTCTTCGTGATCAACAAGGCGAACCCGCGGTTCAAGGCCCGCCAGGGCTGACGCCGCGTCGTTACCCGGCGCCCGGCCGGCGCCGCGGAAGTCTCATCGAACAAAGCCCGGGATCGTTGCGCGATTGCGTCGCTGCACGCGCAATGACAGACTCCGCCCATGGACATGCCGCCGGCCGATCCCGCGATCGTGGCGCGCCGCACCGAGATCGCCGCCGCGCTGCGGCGCCTGGTTGCGTCCGCCGCAGTCATCGAATCCGAGCCGGAGCGTCGCGCCTATGAGAGCGACGGGCTGACCGCCTACCGCCAGCCGCCGCTTGTCGCGGTGCTGCCGTCGACCACCGCCGAGGTCGCGGCCGTCCTGCGCTACTGCAGGGAAGAGGGTGTCAAGGTGGTGCCGCGCGGCGCCGGCACCTCGCTGTCGGGCGGCGCGCTGCCGCTCGCCGACGGCGTGCTGCTCGGCATGGCCCGGTTCAACCGGATCCTCGATATCGACTACGCGAACCGCTGCGTCGTCGTGCAGCCAGGGGTCACCAACCTGGCGATCAGCCACGCGGTCGAGGGCGCCGGCTTCTATTATGCGCCCGACCCGTCGAGCCAGATCGCCTGCACGATCGGCGGCAATGTCGCCGAGAACTCGGGCGGCGTGCATTGTCTCAAATACGGGCTCACCACAAACAATCTGCTCGGCGTCGAGATCGTCACGATCGACGGCGAGGTGACGCGGCTCGGCGGCAAGCATCTCGACAGCGAGGGTTACGACCTGCTCGGCGTGATGACCGGCTCGGAAGGGCTGCTCGGCGTCGTCACCGAGGTGACCGTGCGCATCCTGCCGAAGCCGCCGGGGGCGCGCGCGCTGCTGATCGGGTTCGCGACCACCGAGGACGCGGGCAACTGCGTCGCGGCGGTGATCGGCGCGGGCATCATCCCGGGCGGCATGGAGATGATGGACCGGCCGGCGATCCATGCCGCCGAGGCCTTTGTCGGGGCCGGCTATCCGCTCGACGTCGAGGCGCTCTTGATCGTCGAGCTCGACGGTCCGGCCGCCGAGGTCGACCACCTGATCGCCATCGTCGAGAGGCTCGCCAAGGAGGCTCGCGCGGTCTCGCTCAAGATCAGCCGCGACGATGCCGAGCGCCTCTCGTTCTGGGCCGGGCGCAAGGCGGCGTTCCCGGCGATCGGGCGCATTTCGCCCGATTATTACTGCATGGACGGGACGATCCCGCGCGGGCGGCTCGCCGAGGTGCTGCGCGAGATTTCCCGGCTGTCCGAGGTGCATGGGCTGCGTGTCGCCAACGTGTTCCACGCCGGCGACGGCAATCTCCACCCGCTCATCCTCTACGACGCCAACCGGCCGGGCGAGATCGAGCGCGCCGAGGCGTTCGGCGCCGATATCCTGAAATTATGCGTCGCGGTCGGCGGCGTCCTCACCGGCGAGCACGGGGTCGGCGTCGAGAAGCGCGATCTGATGGGCACGATGTTCGACGAGAGCGACCTCGCGCAGCAGCAGCGCCTCAAATGCGCCTTCGACCCCGACGGGCTGCTCAACCCGGGCAAGGTGTTCCCCGAATTGCACCGCTGCGCCGAGCTCGGCCGGCTGCATGTGCATCACGGCGCGCTGCCGCACCCCGATCTGCCGCGCTTCTGACGAAACGTCGTCGCGGGGCGGCGCCACGCCACGCCACGCCACGCCTCCTGGGCACCGTGGGCAATCTCGTCGGCTCTGCCGACCCGGCGCGAGATTGCGCCGCCTCGCTCGCAATGACAGTGTGCCGCGATGACCCGGTTCGTCCCGACCTCGATCGACGAATTGCGCGAGGCGATCGCGTTCGCGCTCGCCGCCGAGGAACCGGTCGAGCTGGTGGCGGGCGGCACCAAGCGCGGGCTCGGCCGGCCGCTGCAGACGCCGCATGTCGTCGACCTGACGCGGCTCTCCGGGATCCGCGATTACGCGCCGCAGGAGCTGGTGCTGACCGCCGGCGCGGCGACGCCGCTGACCGCGATCGACCGGGCGCTCGCCGCGTCCGGGCAGATGCTCGCCTTCGAGCCGCCGGACTGGCGGGCGCTGCTCGGCCAGGCGCACGGCTCGCCGACGCTCGGCGGCATCCTCGCCTGCAACCTGTCGGGGCCGCGGCGCATCAGGGCCGGCGCCGCGCGCGACCATTTCCTCGGGTTTCGCGCGGTCAGCGGCCGCGCCGAGGCGTTCAAGGCCGGCGGCAAGGTGGTCAAGAACGTCACCGGCTACGACCTGCCGAAGCTGATGGCCGGCTCCTACGGCACGCTTGCGGCGCTCGAGGAGGTGACGGTCAAGGTGCTGCCGCGCCCGGAGAGCGCGCAGACCGTAGTGATCGGCGGTGTCGCGCCGGCGCCGTCGGTCGCAGTCATGGCGGCGGCATTGGGTTCGCCGCACGAGGTGTCGGCGGCGGCGTATCTGCCGGCCGGGTTGCCGCGGCCGGCCTCCCTGCCGGCGGACGGGATGGTGGCGCTGCGCGTCGAGGGGCCGGCGCCGTCGGTCGCGTTCCGCCGCGATGCGCTGCTGCGCGAGCACGCGGCAAGCGGCGAGGCCGGGGTGCTCGGCGAGGCCGAGACCGCCGCGCTGTGGCGCGACCTCGGCAATGCCGCGCCGCTCGCCGGCCTCGCCGACCGCGCGGTCTGGCGCGTCTCGGTGGCGCCCAGCCGCGGCGCCGAGGTGGCGCAGGCGGTGGCGCGCGCCGTCGACGCGGTGTGGTTCCTCGACTGGGGCGGCGGTCTCGTCTGGCTCGCCGTGGTCGAGCCGGGCGATGCCGGCGCCGCGGTCATCCGCCGCGCGGTCGGTGGCGCCGAGGGACATGGCGGGCACGCGACGCTGGTGCGCGGCGCGCCGGGGCTGCGCGCCGCGGTCCCGGTATTCGAGCCGCAGCCGGCGGCGCTCGCCGCGCTGTCGCGCCGCGTCAAGGAGGGCTTCGACCCGCGCCACATCCTCAATCCCGGCCGCATGGTCGAGGGGGTGTAGCGATGCGCACGGATTTTACGCCCGACCAGCTGCTCGACCCCGACACCGCGCAGTCGGAGAAGATCCTGCGCGCCTGCGTGCATTGCGGGTTCTGCACCGCGACCTGCCCGACCTATGTGCTGCTCGGCGACGAGCTCGACAGCCCGCGCGGCCGCATCTACCTGATCAAGAACATGCTCGAATCGGGCGGCGCGGTGCCGGCCGAGACCGTCACCCATATCGACCGCTGCCTCTCCTGCCTCGCCTGCGTGACGACCTGCCCGTCCGGCGTCGATTACATGCATCTCGTCGATCATGCGCGCCGCCATATCGAGCAGCATCACCGCCGGCCGGCGGCCGAGCGCTGGCTGCGCCGCGCGCTCGGCGCGACGCTGACGCGGCCGGACCGCCTGCGCACCGCGCTCGGTCTGGCGCGGCTGGCGCGCCCGTTCGCGGCGCTGCTGCCGGCGCGGCTGCGCGCGATGCTCGAATTGCTGCCGCACCGGCTGCCCGAGCCGTCGCCGAGCGAGCGGCCGCAGGTCTTCCCCGCGATCGGCGAGAGGCGGCGGCGCGTCGCGCTGCTGCCCGGCTGCGCCCAGCAGGTATTGGCGCCGGCGATCAACGAGGCGACGATCCGGCTGCTCACCCGGCTCGGCTGCGAGGTCGTCGTCGCCGAGGGCAGCGGCTGCTGCGGCGCGCTCACCCACCATCTCGGCCAGGAGGCACCGGCGCTCGCCGCGGCGCGCGCCAATATCGACGCCTGGACGCGGGAGATCGCCGGAGGCGGCCTCGACGCGGTCGTCGCCAATGCCTCTGGCTGCGGCACGACGCTCAAGGATTACGGCTTCATGCTGCGCGAGGAGCGGGGCTATGCCGAGATGGCGGCGCAGGTCGCCGGGCTCGCCCGCGACGTCTCCGAAGTCGTCGCCGAGCTCGGCATCGAGCGGCAGACCGCCGATGGCGAGGGGCTGCGCGTCGCCTATCATTCGGCCTGTTCGCTGCAGCACGGGCAGAAGCTCCACCACGGGCCCAAGGCGCTGTTGGCGGCAGCCGGCTACGACGCGGTCGACATCCCCGAAGGGCATCTCTGCTGCGGCTCTGCGGGCACCTACAACCTGTTGCAGCCCGAGCTCGCCGAGGCGCTGCGCGTGCGCAAGCTCGCCAATGTCGCGCTGACCGGGGCGGCGGTCGTCGCCGCCGGCAATATCGGCTGCATCACCCAGCTCAGCCTCGGCGCCGCGCTGCCGGTGGTGCACACGGTCGAGTTGCTCGACTGGGCGACCGGCGGGCCTAGGCCTTCGGCGCTTGGCGGCGTCGGACCAGCGCCGGAACCAGCACGCTGAGCGCCAGCGCGCTGGCGCCGATCGCGGTCGGTCCGACCCAGTCGGAGGCGCCGCGCATCGCCCGCTCGCCGGCCGCACCGAGATCGACCGCGGCGATGGTCAGCGGCAGCTGACCGAGCAGCGAGCCGAGCGCGTAGTCGCCCAGCCGCAGCCGCGTCAGCCCCAGCGCATAGTTGCTCAGGCTGTGCGGGATGACCGGCACCAGCCGCAACATCGCGACGACCCGCCAGCCGCCGCGCTCGGCGCGGTCGAGGATCGCGCCGAAGCGGCGCCACTGCCTGCGGTCGAAGAGGCCGGCATGCACGTGGCGGGCGACGAGGAACCCGGCGATCGCCCCGATAACGCTGCCGAGCGCGGCCCAGAAGAGGCCCCACCAGACGCCGAAGACGAGCCCCGCCGCGATGCCGAGCAGCGAGCGCGGCACAAAGGTCAGGCTCGCCACCACATGCAGCGCGAGAAACGCGACCGGCGCGAGCGGGAAGCTGCGGATCAGCGCGGTCAGCGCCAGCGGATCGAACTCGCCGCGCCAGCGCCACGCCGCGGCGATGCCGGCGGTCAGCAGCCCCAGCGCGAGCACCTGTCCGGCCCGCCGCAGCACGGCGAACCCGGGCAATGCCGCCTTGGCGTCGATCTCGCTCACAGCACCGGATCGGCCGGGGCGCGCTGCGCGGCGCGCGGCATCGCGGCCTCGCCCGCCGGGTCGGCGACGAGGCGCGGCAGGGCGCGGCGCCGGCACAGCCACATCACCCCGAAGAGGTCGCCGATGCCGACCCAGAGACGGTCCCAGACGCCGTAATTCGAGGCGCCGCGGGCGCGCGGCCGGTGATTGACCGGCAGCGAGCGCACCACGCCGCCCTCGCGCAGCACCAGCGCCGGCAGGAAGCGGTGCATGTGGTCGAAATAGGGCAGGTCGAGAAACAGCGCGCGCGGAAACAGCTTGAGGCCGCAGCCGGTGTCGGGGGTGTCGTCGTGCAGCATCGCCCGGCGGACCGCGTTGGCGATGCGCGACACCCGGCGCTTGGTCCAGCTGTCGCGGCGCTGCGTCCGGTGGCCGGCGATCAGCAGCGGCGGGTCGGCCGGCGCGCCGCGCGCGATCTGCCATAGCGCCGGGATGTCGGCGGGGTCGTTCTGGCCGTCGCCGTCGAGAGTCGCGATCCAGGCCGCGCGCGCTGCCCGGACGCCGCTGCGGATCGCCGCGCTTTGCCCGCAGCTCGCCGCGTGACGGACGAGCCGGAGGCGCGGGTTGGCGCGCTGCAGCCGCGCGATCTCCTGCGCGGTCGCATCGCTGCTGCCGTCATCGACATAGACGATCTCGTATTCGGCGCCGCCGGGAGCCAGCGCGGCGGCGATCTCGGCGACCAGCGGGGCGATGTTGCCGGCCTCGTTCCTGACCGGGATGACGATCGACAGATCCATGCGATTCACAAAGCCATTGCGCCGCGCGCGACTATGCGGCGCGGCAACCCCGCTCGGAATATACCCTGCACGCGACCGCGTCGCGCCGCTCGCAATGACGCGGCAGTCAGGCCGCGACCAGGGCCGCCCGGATGCTTTTGTGGTAGTGCTGCAGCGCCGGCTCGTTGCGGCCGAAGACGATCGCGTCCTGCGCGCCGGAGCCGAAACCCTTCTGCATCCCCTCGCAGGTC
>DATJOB010000382.1:0-3035 GCA_035507475.1 Allostellaceae bacterium
TGGCGCTCGGCCCGGTCGAAGATGCCGCGCCGGTTGACCCAGGCGCCGAGATTGGTCGACACGGTGACGTCGGGCGAGGTGGT
Organism: Allostellaceae bacterium; assembly: GCA_035507475.1. Lineage (GTDB taxonomy): Bacteria > Pseudomonadota > Alphaproteobacteria > ATCC43930 > CGMCC-115725 > DATARH01. The sequence continues at coordinate 84 of DATJOB010000382.1, forward strand.
GACGATGCGGCGTGCCAGCTCGCTGTCGCCGGCGGCGATCCCGCCGAGGATGCGGCCGAACGCCTCCTGCGTGGAGAGGCGCTTGCCGCGCGGCGCGGCGATGTCGTCCGGCACCGGCACCGCGGGCGTCTCGATGCGCCGCATCGGACTGGCGGTAAGCGGCGCGGCGCGCAGCACGGCCGACAATTCCTCGGCCGGCGCGTCGAGCCCGGCGAATAGCTCCCATTCCGCCCCCGCCGGCACCCCCATCGTCCGCTGAAACGAGGCCATCTGGTCCGGGTTCATCAGCCCGGCATGGTTGTCCTTGTGCCCGGCGAGCGGCAGCCCGTAACCCTTGATCGTATAGGCGATGAAGCAGGTGGGGCGGTCGTCGGCGATGCTGTGGAAGGCGTCGAGCACGGCCTCCATGTCGTGGCCGGCGAGGTTGGTCATCAGTGTGTGCAGCGCGTCGTCGTCATGCTCTTCGAGGATCGCGCGAATGCCGGGGTAGCGGTTGAGATCGCGCAGCAGGTGCTCGCGCCACCCCGCCCCGCCCTTGTAGACGAGCGCCGAATAGAGCGAGTTGGGGCAGGCGTCGATCCATTCCCGCAGATGCGCGCCGTCCGGGCGGGCGAAGGCGGCTTCCAGCTTGCGGCCGTATTTGAGCGTCACGACGCGCCAGCCGACCAGCTCGAACATCGCGTCGATGCGGCCGAACAGGCGGTCGGAGACGACCGCGTCGAGGCTCTGGCGGTTGTAGTCGATCACCCACCACAAATTGCGGACGTCGTGCTTCCAGCCTTCGAGCAGCGCCTCGAAGATGTTGCCCTCGTCGAGTTCGGCGTCGCCGGCGAGCGCGATCATCCGGCCGGGTGGGGCGTCGTCGGGCATCAGCCGGTGCAGCCGCAGGTAGTCCTGCACCAATGAGGCGAACAGCGTCACCCCGACGCCGAGCCCGACCGAACCGGTCGAGAAGTCGACGATGTGGTCGCCGTCCTTGGTGCGCGAGGGGTAGGCCTGGGCGCCGCCCAGCGCGCGGAAGCGCTCGAGCTTGTCGCGGGTCTGGCGGCCGAGCAGGTATTGCAGCGCGTGGAACACCGGCGCGGCGTGCGGCTTGACCGCGACGCGGTCCGGCGGCCGCAGCACGTCGAGATAGAGCGCGGTCATCAGCGTCGCGACCGACGAGCTCGACGCCTGGTGGCCGCCGACCTTGAGCCCGTCGCGGCTCGGGCGCACGTGGTTGGCGTTGTGGATCATCCAGGTGGAGAGCCACAGCACCTTTTTTTCGAGCGCTTCGAGCAATGCCACCCGGTCGGCGTCGACGCTCGCGGCCTTTCGCGTCCCCAGGATGGTGGTATGTTCGCTCATCGCCGCCTACATACACCGCCGAGGGCCAGCGAGCGAGATGCCTTCGGAGAGAGGAGCCGACGCGCATGAGCGAAGCCGCGACCGAGGCCGAGCGCCGCATCACCGTGACCGAGAGCGCCGCGAAGCGAATCGCCGTGCTGCGCGAGCAGGAGCAGGTCGGCGACGCCAATCTGCGCATCGCCGTGTCGGGCGGCGGCTGCTCCGGCTTCCAGTACGGGCTGAGCTTCGACGACCAGACCAATCCCGACGACCGGGTGTTCGAGCGCGACGGCGTCGCGGTCGTCGTCGACGAGGTCTCACTCGATCTGCTCGCCGGCGCCGAGGTCGATTTCGTCGAGGACCTGATGGGCGCCTCGTTCCAGATCCGCAACCCCAATGCCGCCTCGTCCTGCGGCTGCGGCAACTCGTTCTCGATCGCCTAGCACCCCTTTCGCTGCAAACGGCGGCTGGCCCGGCACTAAGTCCGCGCGACCGGCGGCAATTGTCGCCGGATTGCGCAAAACAGCGGGCGATCGCGACAAACTTCGCCAACCATCGGCCTATATCTCAGACAGGGGGTGGCTGCGATGCCCGCTGAGACACACGGCAACCAGGACGCGAACAAGGCTGCGGCGCACACCGCCCCGACGCCCGCCGGTCCGCCCCGGCGGCGGCGGAGGTTGGTGCTGGCCGTGTTGGCGGCAGCCGGGCTGGTCGTCGTCTGCCTGGTGGGCATCCCCTGGGTGCGGCTGGCTCTCAGCACGGTTTCGACCGACGACGCCTATGTCAACGGGCACGTCACGTTTGTCGCCCCTCGCGTCGCCGGCCAGATTTCCCGGGTTCTGGTCGACGACAACAATCGGGTGCGCAAGGGCGAGCTCGTCGCGCAAATCGACAAGGAGCCTTTCGAGATCGCCGTCGCGCAGAAAAAAGCGGCGGTCGATACCGCGAACGCCGATCTGCAGGCGGCCATCGCGGCGACGCGCGGCCTCGAGGCAGAGGCGCGAAGCCGGCGCTGGAAACTGGAGAGCGCCGAGGAGGATCTCCAGAACCAGGTCGCGCTTCTGCACGATCGCGTTGCCGCGCTCGACAAGGCCAAAGCCACGCTGGCGCTGGCGCAAGCCGACTTCGATCGGGCAAAGCAACTGCTCGGGACCCCGGCCGAGAGCCGGCAGCAATACGACCGGTATCAGGAGGCATTTTCGACCGCGAGCGCCCAGGTTACCCAGGCGCTGGCCGGCGTCCGGCAAGTCCGCGCCGCGTTGGGCTTACCGACGGGGCCCGCCCAGAGCGGCGATCTGGGCGAAGTGCCGCCGAACCTCGACCAGACGTATTCTTCCGTGCTGGAGGCTCAGGCAGATCTCATCGAGAGCGCGGCGCAGCTGGGCGTGGTCCACTCGTTCGACCAAACCCCGAAGCAGATGCTCGACGAGTTCGAAAAGCGCGGCGATATCGACCGGGTGTTTGCCGAGATCGAGAAAACAGCGCCGCGGGTTCAGCAGGCCGAGGCGAAGCTCGAAGTCGCTAATCGCGATCTCGCGCAGGCCGAACTCGACCTGAAGTATTGCGACGTGATCGCTGAGATCGACGGGGTCATCACCCGCCGAAACGTCAACCCGGGCAATA
>DATJOB010000383.1:0-4084 GCA_035507475.1 Allostellaceae bacterium
GTAGGGGGAGGCGCCCACGACGCGCGGCCGCCTGCCGGTCATCGCCGCCGCCGCGGCGGCGAGTTGGCTGCTGAGCCCGCCCGCTCCGGCGCAGGACCCGCGCGTCGCGGTCCCCGACGTCACCGTGACGGCGCCGGGCCCGGCCCAGACCCCCGCACCGACCTCGGCCCAGACGACAACGGCGCTCTACCGGGCGAGCTGGGCGGGTCTGCCGGCGGCGCTGATCCGGTTGACGATCAGCGACCGGCCGACCGGTTATCGCGACGAGATCGCGATCAGCACGCAGGGGCTGCCGCATCTGGTAACGCGGTTTCGCGGCGTCGCCGTCGCCGAGGGACGATTTGCCGGCGAGAGCGCGGCGCCGGCGCGCTACGACGCCAACTACGACCTGCGCAAGCGGCGCGACCGCCAGCTGCGCATGGCTTTCGTCGCGCAGGCCGGGTCCCTCGTCGCCGAGCGCGGCCCCGGCGACACCAGCCGCAAGCCCGAGCTCGCCGAGAGCTTCCGCCGCAACGTGGTCGACCCGCTCAGCGTCGTCACGCTGATCCGCGCCGCGGTGCGCCGCGGCGAGACCCAGTTCACGGTCCCGGTCTATGACGGGGCGCGGCGCTTCGACGCGATCGTCCGCGTGCTGCCGCGCGACCCGCAGGCGCCGGGCATCCGTCTCTCGCTGATGCTCAAGGCGATCGCCGGGTTCAAGGGCGAGACCAGCGAGGATGGCGACCCGGACGACGCCCCGCGCCCGGTCGCTCTGACGCTGTCGGACGATGCGCGGCTGATCCCGCTGGCGATGTCGGTCTCGATCTATTACCTGCCGCTCTCGGTCACGCTCGACCGCCTCTGCCCCGAGGCGGCGGTGTGCGGCTGGTAAGTGTGCGGCTGGTAGAACGAGCAGAACCCCCGGCCGGGGGGCCGAGGGTTCGCTTTGGGCTCATCGGTTTGCGCTATCGGCCGAGCGCCGATGGCGCCTTAGCGCCAGTGATGCCAGTGGTGCCAATGGCCGCCGCCGAAGCCGAACACCACGCCGCCATACGGATAGCCGTAATAGCCCGGGTAGTACGGATAGTAGCCGTAGGCCGGCACCCCCAGGCTGACGAACACCCGCGCGTTGGCCGGCGTCGGTTGCAAGGCGACGGCGCCCAGACCCAGCAGCGCGAGCGTCCCGATGCCGAGGCGCTTCATCCAGCGGCTTCTCGTCATAATGGACATCGCGTTTCTCCATCTATCGTGTCGCGGCCGATTGCCCGGCCGCTTACATAAGAAACGGCACGGAGCCGTTTTAATTCCCGATCGTATCGGAGGCTCACGACCGGGCAGCAAAAACCCCGGCCGCGCACGGTCGGGGTTTTTGCCTCGGGGTTTTTGCCTGAGCCAGGTGCCGTTAGCGCCAATGGTAGTCCCCGTGGTGCCAGTGATACCCGAAGAATACCCGGGACAGGAACGGGACGTGATGGACCACGGTGGCCAGATGGCCGTATTCGTGCGCCTGGGCCGGGCTGGTCGCGGTCAGCGCGCAAAGGCTCAGCGCCGCTATCGCCCCGAAACCGAACCGACGGAACCAGCGGTTTTGCGTGAGACGGGACATCATATCCTCCTTCTTCCTACGACCTTCATCGGTCGTCATAATATGTAAACGATACCGTATCGTTTTCAATAGCCGTGCGCGCCGGATTTTTGCGAACTCGCGGAACTCGCGAAGCGCCGCGCCCCGGCTCTTGACCCGAGCTCGGCAACCGGATCAGGTTCTGCCGAAACGCGCCTGTGAGGAACCGTATGGCCGAGCCTCCCGCCTATGCCCGTGCGCGCGATGGCACGCAGCCGCCCTACCTCTACCCGGACTATGCCAGCACCGTGAAGCGGGCGCCGACCCGGCCGCTGATCCGCTTCGAGCACACGCTGTCGGAAATCACCGGGCCGAGCTTTGCGAGCGGCTGGGCCGGCCCGGCCGCGACCGATCTGACGAAGCAGCACAAGGGCGAGCCGCTCGGCGAGCGGATCATCGTCACCGGCCGCATCCTCGACGAGGACGGCCGGGCGATCCCCCAAACGCTGGTCGAGCTGTGGCAGTGCAATGCCGCCGGCCGCTACCACCATCCGGTCGATCAGCATGACGCGCCGCTCGACCCCAACTTCACCGGTGCCGGCCAGGTGCTGAGCGACGCCGAGGGCCGCTACCGCTTCGTGACGATCAAGCCCGGCGCCTATCCCTGGCGCAACAGCCCCAATGCCTGGCGCCCGGCGCACCTGCATTTCGGCGTCTTCGGCGGCGGCTTCGTGACCCGGCTGATCACGCAGATGTATTTCCCCGGCGACCCGCTGCTGCAATACGACCCGATCTATCAGAGCACCGCCGACGCGGAGGCGCGCGAGCGGCTGATCGCCGCCTACGACCCGCAGCTCAGCGAGCCCGAATGGGCGCTCGGCTATTCGTTCGACATGGTGCTGCGCGGCCGCGTCGCGACGCCGTTCGAGGCCACGCGATGAGCGGCAAGCTGATCCCGACGCCGGGCCAGACGGTCGGGCCGTTCTTTGCCCTCGGGCTCGACCGCCCGGCATGGCGCGACCTTGCGCCGGCCGGCGCGTCGGGGGAGCGGATCGCGATCGAGGGAAGGGTGCTGGACGGCGACGGCGCGCCGGTTCCCGACGCGGTGATCGAGCTGTGGCAGGCGAATGCCGCCGGACGCTACGACCATGTCGAGGACACCCAAGCCGACAAGCCGATCGACCCCAATTTCCACGGCTACGGCCGAGTGGCGACCGACCCGCAGGGCGGCTTCCGGATCACCACCATCAAGCCGGGCGCGGTGCCCGGGCGCGGCAATGCGCTGCAGGCGCCGCACATCAACGTCGCGTTCTTCGCGCGCGGGCTGCTGCGCCAGCTTTTCACCCGCATCTATTTCTCCGACGAGGCGGCGAACGCCGCCGACCCGCTCCTCGCCGGGATCGAGGATACGAGCGTGCGCGACACGCTGATCGCGCGCAAAACCGGCGACGGCGTCTACCGCTTCGACTTCGTGCTGCAAGGGCAGAACGAGACCGCGTTCCTCGACCTGTAGGCGTTCCATGCCCGGAACGAGCCCGGGCATGACGACGCAGCCGATCAGGCGAGGTCGAAGCGGTCGAGCTCCATCACCTTGGTCCACGCCGCGACAAAGTCGTTGACGAATTTCTCCGTCGCGTCGGCGCAGGCATAGACCTCGGCCAGCGCGCGCAGCTGCGAGTGCGAGCCGAAGATCAGGTCGACGCGGGTCGCGGTCCACCTCGCCTCGCCGGTCTTGCGGTCGCGCCCTTCGTAGACGCCGTCGGCGCCGGCCAGCGGCTGCCATTCGGTGTCCATGTCGAGCAGGTTGACGAAGAAGTCGTTGGACAGCGTCTCCGGTCGCCGGGTGAAGACGCCGTGCGCCGACCTCCCGGCATTGGCGCCGAGCACGCGCAGCCCGCCGACCAGCACGGTCATCTCGGGCGCGGTCAAGCTCAGCAACTGGGCGCGGTCGACGAGCAGCTCCTCGGGCGACAGCCGCTGCTCGCCGCCGAGGTAGTTGCGGAAGCCGTCCGCGCCCGGTTCGAGCGGCGCGAAGGAGGCGATGTCGGTGTCGTCCTGCGAGGCGTCCATGCGCCCCGGCGTGAACGGCACCGTCACGGCGTGGCCGGCGTTTCGCGCGGCCTGCTCGATCGCCGCGCCGCCGGCGAGGACGATCAGGTCGGCGAGCGAGACCTTCTTGCCGCCGGACTGCGACGCGGCGAAATCGCGCTGGATCGCTTCGAGCGTCAGCACCACCTCGGCGAGCTGCGCCGGCTGGTTCACCTCCCAGTCCTTTTGCGGTGCGAGGCGGATGCGCGCGCCGTTGGCGCCGCCGCGCTTGTCGGAGCTGCGGAATGTTGCGGCCGACGCCCAGGCGGTCGCGACGAGTTGCGACACCGACAGGCCGGAAGCGAGGATTTTCGCCTTCAGCGCCGCGATGTCCGCTTCTCCGATCAGCGGGTGATCCACCGCCGGGATCGGATCCTGCCACGGCAGCTGCTCTTTCGGCACCAGCGGGCCGAGATAACGCGCGACCGGCCCCATGTCGCGGTGCGTCAGCTT
>DATJOB010000384.1:0-3740 GCA_035507475.1 Allostellaceae bacterium
GGCGGCGGTGATCGCGCATGAAGACATCGACAGCGTTCGTGCGGTCGGCGCCGCCGGCGTGCATCTGCCGGCCGGCGGCGACCCGGCGGCGGCCCGCGCGAAGTTGCCGCGCGGACTTGTCGGCGCCTCGGCGCATGGCGCGGCCGAAGCGGCCGCGCTGATCGCGGCCGGCGCCGATTACGTGACGCTGAGCCCGGTCTTCCTTACCGCCAGCAAGCCGGGATACGGCCCGGCGCTCGGCCTCGCCGGGATCGCCGCCGGCGCCAAAGCGGCGCGCGGGCCGGTGGTGGCGCTGGGCGGCATCGGCCCCGGCAACGCCGCCGCCTGCCTGGCGGCCGGCGCCGCCGGAATCGCCGCGATGGGCGAGGTGATGCGCGCCGACGACCCCGAGGCGGCGGTCCGCGCGCTGGTCGCCGCCATCCGCTAGAAGGCGCCCCTCCGCGCGGCGGCTCCTGCGATTGCAGGTCCCGGCTTTCGCCGGGTCGCGGCCAAAGATTTTCTCCTCGTCCCGCGAGCCCCATGCTGAAATCGGCCCTGCTGAAATCGGCCCGGCAAAAAGGGACAAGGACATGGATGCGGACTACATCGTGATCGGCGCGGGCTCGGCGGGCTGCGTCGTCGCCAGCCGTCTCTCGGAGGACGGCGCGCGGGTGGTGCTGCTCGAGGCCGGCCCGCGCGACACCAATCCGTGGATCCACATCCCTGCCGGCGTGCTGAAGGTGCTCGATGTCCCCGGCATCAACTGGAATTTCCTCTCCGAGGGCGAGCCGGGCACCAACGGCCGCCCGCTGCAATGGCCGCGTGGCAAGGTGCTCGGTGGCACCAGCTCGATCAACGGGATGCTCTATGTGCGCGGCAACCCGGCCGATTACGACAACTGGGCGCAGATGGGCTGCCGCGGCTGGAGCTACGAGGAGGTGCTGCCCTATTTCAAGAAATCGGAGACCTATCGCGGCGCGGGCGACCCCGAATACCGCAGCCGCGGCGGGCCGCTCATCGTCGAGGACTATCGGACGATCCTCGACCTGACGCACCGCTTCGTCGAGGCGGCGCAGCAGGCCGGCTTCGCCTTCACGCCCGACTACAACGGCAAGCAGCAGGAAGGCGTCGCCTATTCGCAGATGACGCGGCGCGGCAAGTGGCGCGGCTCGACCGCGCAGACCTTCCTGCGCGAGGCGCGCGGTCGCGGCAACCTGCGCGTCGAGACCGACGCGATCGCGACGAAGCTGCTGTTCGACGGCCGGCGCTGCACCGGCGTCGCGTTCCGCCAGCGCGGCGCCGAGCGCGAACTGCGCGCGACGCGCGAGGTGATCCTCTGCGGCGGCGCGGTCAACTCGCCGCACCTGTTGCAGATCTCCGGCATCGGGCCAGCCGCCCATCTGCATTCGATCGGGGTCGCGGTGCTGCACGACCTGCCCGGCGTCGGCGCGAACCTCAACGACCATTACGTCGTGCGCATCACCCACCGGGTGCGCGGCGCGATCACCATCAACCAGCTCGCGCGCGGCGCGCGGCTGATCGGCGAGGCGATGAAGTTCGCGACCCTGGGCAACGGGGCGCTGACCTTCGGCGTGACCTCGGCGATGGTGTTCTGCCGCAGCCGCGAGGGGCTCGCCGCACCCGACCTGCAGCTGCTGTTCACCCCGGCGAGCTATGAGCGCGCCGCGGTGCGCGAGCTCGAACGCGCGCCCGGGATGACGGTTGCGGTCTGCCCGGTGCGACCCGACAGCCGCGGCACGATCATGGCGCAGTCGCCCGACCCGCTCGCCTACCCGGCGATCCGCCCGAACTACCTGTCGGCGCCCTCCGACCTGCGCGTGCTGCTCGCCGGCGTCGCGCACACCCGGCGCATCTTCGCGCAGCCGGCGCTCGCCGCGCACAGCGCCGGCGAGACCGCGCCCGGCGCCCCGATCGCGGGCGACGACGCGCTCGCCGAGTTCGCGCGCAACGCCGGCACCAACATCTTCCACCCGGTCGGCACCTGCAAGATGGGCACCGACCCGATGGCCGTGGTCGACCCCCGGCTGCGCGTGATCGGGCTCCAGGGACTGCGCGTCATCGATGCGTCGGTGATGCCGGCGGTGACCACCGGCAACACCAACGCGCCGACCATCATGATCGGCGAGAAGGGGGCGGCGATGATCCGCGAGGACGCCCGCGCCGCGCCGATCCGGACCGCGGCATGAGGCGGCGCCGCGACCTCTGGCTGCTGATCGGCGCGGGCCTTGCGCTCGGCGGCTGCGACGTGTCGCGCCGCGTCGCCGACGCGATCAGCCCCGATGTCGCGAGCCTTGCCGATCGCTGCGCCGCGATCACCCGGCTGGCGATGCCCGCCGGCTATCTCGAGATCACCCAGCGCAGCTCGGAGAATGCCGGGGTCACGGCTCTTGTCGCGCATGTCGAGGGGGTGCGCAGCGATCTGCCGGCCGGCGCGGCCGAGCGCGACATCGCCACCGAATGCCGCTTCACCAACACGACACTGACCGAGTTCCGCTGGCTCAAGGGCGGGCCGCCGGCGCCGCCCACCCCGCCTGCGATCGGCACGCCGTAGCGCCGGCGCATCGCGGCGCAGCCTTGTCTTTCGTCATGGCCGGGCGAACCCGGCCGTAAGCGTTCAGACGTTGCGCCCGGCCTGCCGCCCCGCCGAGGTGCCGGCGATCTTGCCGAACACCGATCCCGACACGAGGCCGGTGCCGCCCGGATAGTTGAAATAGAACAGCCCGCCGACCAGCTCGCCCGCGGCATAGAGCCCGGCGATCGGCTTCTCGGCGGTGTCGAGGACGCGGCCCTCGGTATCGATGCGCACGCCGCCGAAGGTGAAGGTGACGCCGCAGGTCGTGCAATAGGCCTCGTAGGGCGGCTTTTCCAGCGGCATCGCCCAGTTGGTCTTGTCGATCGCGAGGCCGCGCGTGGTGCGCCCGTCCTTGACCGTGGGGTTGTAGGGGATGCCGCGGTCGACCGCCGCGTTGTACTCGGCGACGGTCTTCAGGAACGCCGCCTTGTTCACCGCCGCGCCGGTCTCGGCCATCTTGTCGGCGAGCACCTCGAAGCTGTCGGCGGTGACCTTGGTGACGCGGCGGATGCGGTACTCGTCACGCTGCAGGTGGACGACCTGCTGGTCGAAGATCTGCCAGGCGAACTGGTGCGGCTGGTTCAAGATCTCGCGACCGTATTTGGCATAGGTGTAGTTGCGGAAATCGGCGCCCTCGTCGCAGAAGCGCTCGCCCTCGGCGTTGACCATGATCGCGAACGGGTAGGAGTGCTTCTGGAAATTGTCGCCGACCGACAGGTCGCCGAATTCGGGTGCGCCGTAATCCCAGCCGACCGCGTGGCAGCCCGACCAGTTGCCGTAGGGCATCGCGCCGATCTCCAGCGCCATCTTGATGCCGCCGCCGGTGTTGAACTTGGTGCCGCGCACCTTGGCGAGGTCCCAGCCGGGACCGAGATAGCGCGTGCGCATCTCGGCATTGGCCTCGAACCCACCGCAGGCGAGCACCACCGCCTTCGCCTTGATCGAGGTCGTTTTACCCTCGATGACCGCGACGACGCCGTGGACGCCGTCGTCGTCGGCGATCAGCTTCTCGCCGCGCGCCTCGTATGCAACCGCGATCCCGTGCTTCTCGGCCGAGGCGAACAGCCCCTCGACGAGCCCCGGACCGCCGCCCCAGGCTTCGAGCGCCAGCCCGCCCCAGAACACGAACTTGCCGTCATGCTTGAAGGCCTGGCGCGAATACATCGGG
>DATJOB010000385.1:0-2253 GCA_035507475.1 Allostellaceae bacterium
TCGCCCGGCGCCTCGCCGCGCAACAGGGCGAGCCGCGCCGCTTCCGCCGCCAGCGCTTCCGCCGCGGCGCATTCGCGCCGCCAGTCGGGGCAGGGCGCGTTCACCTCGATCGTGTAGGCGTCGGCCAGCATCATCTCTTGCCCTTGCGGTCGCGCGCCTCGTAGGCGCCGACGATCCGGGCGACGAGCGGGTGACGCACGACGTCCTTCTCGCCGAACCGCACCACCGCGACGCCGTCGATGCCGTCGATCGCCTCGAGCGCGTCGACGAGCCCGGATTTGGTCTGCGGCGGCAGGTCGACCTGGGTCGGATCGCCCGTCACCACCATGCGCGAGCCCTCGCCGAGCCGGGTCAAAAACATCTTCATCTGCATCGGCGTCGTGTTCTGCGCCTCGTCGAGGATGACAAAGGCGCGCGCCAGCGTGCGCCCGCGCATGAAGGCCAATGGCGCGACCTCGATCTCGCCGCTGCTCATGCGCTTGGAGATCTGGTCGCCCGGCAGCATGTCGTTGAGCGCGTCGAACAGCGGCCGCAGATAGGGGTCGACCTTCTCGCGCAGATCGCCGGGCAGAAAACCGAGCCGCTCGCCGGCCTCGACCGCGGGGCGCGACAGGATGATCCGCTCGACCCGCCCGGTCATCAGCAGATCGACCGCGGCGGCGACCGCGAGATAGGTCTTGCCGGTGCCCGCCGGGCCGATCCCGAAGACCAGCTCGTGCTCGCGAATCGCCTTGATGTAAAGCGCCTGGGTTCCGGAACGGGCGGCGATCCGCCGCTTGCGCGTGCGGAACCCGGCCTCCTCGCGCCAGAAGCTGAGGTTCTTGTCGTCGCGCTCGGCCTGCGCGAAGCGCAGCGCCGCGTCGATCGCCGCGATGTCGACCTCATGCCCGTGCTTCAGCCGGTCCCAGAGGATGGTCAGCACGAGATGCGCGACCTCGACCGCCGAAGCCGACCCGGAAATCGCCAGCCGGTTGCCGCGCGGCACCAGCTCGACGCCGAGCTGTCGTTCGATGTGATTGAGGTGCAGGTCGCGCTCGCCGTAGAGCAGCGGCACCAACAGGTTGTCATCGAACTCGATCCCGAGATCGGGCGCCGCGATGCTCATTGCGCCGCCTCGCCGACGTGGCTCCCAATCGTCCCGCTGAGGCTGTTCGTGTGCACGCCTGTTATATGCACCATGACGACCTTGCCGATCATGTCGGGCGCGGCGTCGGCGTGGACCGGTTGCAAGTACGGGCTGCGGCCGACGAGCTGGCCGTCATGGCGCCCCGGCTTTTCGAACAGCACCGGCAGCGTCGCGCCGACCGAAGCGGCGTTGAACGCGCGCTGTTGTCGCTGCAGCAGCGCCTGCAATTCGGCGAGGCGCTCGGCCTTCACCGGTTCTGAGAGCTGTTTTTCGGCCGCCGCCGGAGTGCCTGGCCGCGGCGAATATTTGAACGAAAACGATTGGGTAAACCCGATCTCGCCGACGAGATCGAGGGTGGCGCGGAAATCCAATTCGCTCTCTCCCGGGTAGCCGACGATGAAATCCGATGACAACGCGAGATCCGGCCGGGCCTGCCGCAATTTCTGGACCGTGCGGCGATAGTCGTCGGCGGTGTGCCGCCGGTTCATCGCCGCGAGGATGCGGTCCGCGCCGCTTTGCACCGGCAGATGCAGGAAGGGCATCACCTGCCCGACGTCGCGGTGCGCCGCGATGAGCGCGTCGTCGACATCGCGTGGGTGCGAGGTCGTGTAGCGCAGCCGCTCGATGCCGGGCAGGTGGGCGAGCGCCCGCAGCAGCTCGCCGAGCCCCCATTCTCCGGCGTCGGGCGCCGTGCCGTGATAGGCGTTGACGTTCTGGCCAAGGAGGGTGATCTCGCGCGCCCCGGCCGCAACCAGCCGCTCGGCCTCGGCGATCACCTGCGCCGCCGGCCGCGAGAACTCGGCGCCGCGCGTATAGGGCACGACGCAGAACGTGCAGAACTTGTCGCAGCCCTCCTGGATCGACAGAAACGCGCTGACGCCGGGGGCGGTCGTTGTCTTGGGCAGGTAGTCGAATTTCGGCTCGGCCGGGAAGCTGGTGTCGAGTACGCCGCCGCCCTTGCGTGCCGCCTTCGCGACCATCTCGGGCAGGCGGTGATAGGTTTGCGGGCCGAACACCATGTCGACAAAGGGCGCGCGGCGCATGATCTCTTCGCCCTCGGCCTGGGCGACGCAGCCGGCGACCGCGACCAGCATGCGCTCGCCTTGGCGTTCCTTGCGGTTTTTCAA
>DATJOB010000386.1:0-5803 GCA_035507475.1 Allostellaceae bacterium
AGCCTGATCTCGACCTGATAAAACAGGCAAAACAGGGGCGGCCGCGGATAGCGTCGAAGCTCTCAGTCGCCCAACAGCGCCTTCAGGCGGTAGAGCAATTCGAGCGCGTCGCGCGGGCTGAGTTCGTCGGGGCGCAGCTCCTTCAGCAACGCCTCGGCCGGCGATTCCCTGGCGACTGCCGGCGGCGGGCGTTGCTGGATCGCGCGGAACAGCGGCAGGTCGTCGGCCAGCCGCGCTAGCGCGCCAGCCTCGTCGCCGCTTTCGAGGATCGCCAGCACCTCCTCGGCGCGCGCCGTCACCGCCGGCGGCAGCCCGGCGAGCTTGGCGACGTGGATGCCGTAGGAGCGGTCGGCGGTGCCGGGCGCGACCTCGTGCAGGAAGACGACGTCGCCCTTCCACTCCTTGACGCGCATCGTGTGGCAGACGAGCGCCGGCAGCTTCGCGGCCAACGTCGTCAGCTCGTGGTAATGCGTGGCGAAAAGCGCGCGGCAGCGGTTGACCTCGTGCAGGTGCTCGAGCGAGGCCCAGGCGATCGAGAGGCCGTCGAAGGTCGCGGTGCCGCGCCCGATCTCGTCGAGGATCACAAAGCTCCGCGGGCCGGCCTGGTTGAGAATCGCCGCGGTCTCGACCATCTCGACCATGAAGGTCGAGCGGCCGCGCGCCAGGTCGTCGGCGGCGCCGACGCGGCTGAACAGCCGGTCGACGACGCCGATCCGCGCCGCCGCCGCCGGCACGTAGGAGCCCATCTGCGCGAGGATCGCGATCAGCGCGTTCTGGCGCAGGAAGGTGCTCTTGCCGGCCATGTTGGGGCCGGTGACGAGCCAGATGCGCCCGCCGTCCGCATCGCTCTCGCCGAGCACGCAGTCATTGGCGACGAAGGCGCCGCTGCCGGCAAGCGCCGCCTCGACCGTCGGATGCCGCCCGCCGCGCACCGCGAACCCGGTGTCCTCGCCAAGCACCGGCCGCACCCAGCCGCTTTCCGCCGCGCGTTCGGCGAGCGCCGCCGCGAGGTCGAACTCGGCGAGCGCCGCCGCAGCCTCGGCAATCGGCAACCGTACCGCCGCCACCTCACCGCACAAATCCTCGAAGAGCCGCAGCTCCAGCGCCAGCGCCCGGTCGGCGGCGCTGGCGATCCGGCTGTCGAGCTCGGCGAGCTCGGCGGTGGTGAAGCGCATCGCGCCGGCCATCGTCTGGCGGTGGATGAAATCGACGCCGAGCTTGCCGGCATTGGCGGCCGAGACCTCGATGTAATAGCCGATGACGTTGTTGTGGCGGATGCGCAGGCTGCCGACGCCGGTCTCCTCGGCATAGCGCGCCTGCAGCGCGGCGATGGTGCGGCGGCTGCGGTCGCGCAGCCCGCGCAGCTCGTCGAGATCGGCCGCGTAGCCGTCGGCGATGAACCCGCCGTCGCGCGCCAACAGCGGCAGGTCCGGGGCGAGCGCCCGCGCCAGGCGGTCGACCAGCGCGCCATGCTCGCCGAGCCGGCGTTCGGCCTCGCCGAGAAGCGCGGGAAGCGGCACCAGGCCCGGCGCCGCCAGCATCCGCCGCAGCGCCGCGGTCTCGCCGAGCGCGTCGCGCAGCGCCGCGAGATCGCGCGGCCCGCCGCGCCCGAGGCTCAGCCGGGTCAGCGCGCGCTCGATGTCGGGGCAGCGGCGCAGCCGCTCGCGCAAAGCGGCGCGGATGTCGGCGCGCTCGACAAAGAACTGCAGCGCGTCGAGCCGGCCGCCGATAGCGTCGGGATCGGTCAGCGGCGCGGCGAGGCGATCGGCGAGGAGGCGCGAGCCGGCCCCGGTGGCGGTGCGGTCGAGGACCGAGAGAAGGCTGCCGCGCCGCTCGCCGGCAAGGGTCGCCAGCAGCTCGAGGTTGCGGCGGGTCGCGGCGTCGATCTGCATCACCGAGCCCGGTGCGACCCGCACCGGCGCCGCGAGATGCGGCGCGCCACCCTGCTGCGCCGCCGGTTTTTGTGTGAGCGCGACGTAATCGACCAGCGCCCCGGCCGCGGCGAGCTCGGCGCGGCGGAACTGGCCGAAGCCGTCGAGCGCCCTGACCCCGTAGAAGCTCTCGAGCCGGCGGCGGCCGGATTCGCTGTCGAACCGCGCGTCGGCGAGCGGGGTCAGCGACGGCTTCCACTCGGCGAACAGCTCGAACAGCGCGGGCCGCGCGAGCAGCCGCTCGGGCAGCACGATCTCGCCGGGCAGCAGCCGCGCCAGATCGCCGGCGAGCGCCGCTTCCGCGGTCGGCGCGACCGAGAACGCGCCGGTCGACAGGTCGAGCCAGGCGAGCCCCATCTCGCCGCCCGCCTCGGCGATGCCGGCGAGGTAGTTGTGGCGGCGCGCGTCGAGCAGCCCGTCCTCGGTCAGCGTGCCGGCGGTGACAAGGCGCACCACGGCGCGCTTGACCGGCCCCTTGTTGCCGCGGCGGCGCGCCTCGGCCGGGTCCTCGACCTGTTCGCAGATCGCCACCTTGAACCCGGCGCGGATGAGGCGTGCGAGATAGGCTTCCGCGGTATGGACCGGCACGCCGCACATCGGGATGTCGGCGCCGTCATGGCGGCCGCGCTTGGTCAACGCGATGTCCAGCGCCGGCGCCGCCTGCACCGCATCGTCGAAGAACAGCTCGTAGAAATCGCCCATCCGATAGAACAGGAGATAGCCCGGATGGGCGTCTTTGATCGCGTGGTACTGCGCCATCATCGGCGAGGCCGCGGCCGGCGCGGCGGCGGGCGCTAGGGCGTCGCGGGCGACATCGTCGTTCATCGGCGGGCGGCAGGGTACGGCACGGCGGCAGCGGTCAAGCTAGCATGCCCCGGCCAAGCTAGCATGCCCCGGCGCCGGCACGCGCCGGCGGGCGGGCTCAGGCGCCGCCGCAGGAGCTCGTCGGTGCCAGCGGGACGATCGCCGGCGTGCTCAGATCGCCGATATCCGGCGCCGGCAGCGGGTCGAACGAGGCGACGATGCTGCGATCGCCGGCGGGCTCGGGCGGCACGACCGCCGGCGGTGCGACGGCGGTCAGCGGCAGCACCGGCACCGCGGCCGCCGCCTGGCGGGCGCCGATCCTGGCCTGCGCCGGGCGCGGCATCGGCGGCAGGTTGCCGAGGATGACGCTGTCGAGCGCCGCGGCGCGCCCCTTGCCCGCTGGTGGCGGCAAGGCCGACGGCGCGGCGTAGGCGACCGCGGGAAGCGGGCGCCGTTCCTCGCAGGTCGGCGACAGCGCGCGCACCCAGGCGGTGTTGGCGAACGAGCGCGGCGCCGTCACCGGCTGGCGCGGCGGTATGCCGGCGAGCGTCATCAGGAACTCGGCCTGGTGCGACGGGTCGAGCAGCGCGGCCATCGACAGCGCCCCGCCCGGACGTTTCAGCCCGAGCGCCACGGCGATCGCGTGCGGCATGCTCTGGTAACAGGCATCGCGGTCGGCGCGGACCGCGCGGACGAAGGTCGGGTCGGCCTCGTCGCAGATGTGAAACGCGTCGCGCTTCAGCGTCTCGACCGGGTACATCTCGTTGTAGAGCTCGCGGGGATTGAGCGAGTGGGCGCCCACCACAGCCGAGGCCAGCGCGATCGCCACCACCGCGGTCTTCCTAAGCATTCAACAAAGTCCCCAGCCGGCGCCGCGCCGTTCTAGCAGCATCCGCGCGGCGGGTCCAAGACACAAATGGTTAGGAAAAGCTTCGCGGACGCTACCGAAGCGACAAGTCTCGGCGCCGCACGAGCCAGCGGCGCCGCAGCTCTTGGCCGAGCCAAGTCAACTTTGACGATAGCAGGCCCGGCGGCGATCAACGCACGCTTCTCGCGTGTCGAGCGCGGGAAGTGGCGGCCCCGGCCGCCGCTCAATACTTGCTTCGATCACAGGGGTTTCAATAAATACAGCGGCGCCACGGCCGCCCCCGTTCGGCCCCGATTGATTCGACTAGACTTGTTTCAATGATCAAAGGAGTTGTTACAAAATATATCAAGTTATTATTGAGATAAAGCGGATTATTTTACCAAAGTCGGCAAGCATATAGGGAAAATTTTAACGACTTTTGGTCTTGTCAGGGTCAAGCCGCGTACCCGATACTGTATCCCATCGGACATAGCCGGCAGATCCCCCGTCCTGCGGCAACCATTCAACCAGCCGTCGGGGATTGGTGATTCGACGCTCTGGTCGACCGGCGTTCAGGAGGCCCCGATGCCGTTTTCGCGTTTGGGTTGGCGCATCGTTCTCCCCGCGGTCATCATCCTCGGGCTCTTGAATTTCGGTGTGATCAGGTTCGTGCGCGACGCCTTTCCGGCCGATCCGTTCAAGAGCGAGGCGCTCGCCAGATGCGTCGCCGGCGATCCCGGCTTCATCCGCTTCCTGCCCGACGATCGCGCCAAATGCTATGCGCGGCAGCCGCGCCAGACCCGGCTCGAAACCGGCCGCGAGGGCCAGGAGACCAACTAGCCCCGCGCCTCCCCGGCGCCGGCGCGCCTATTCGGCGGCCGCCTTCGCGGACGCCGACGCGCCGTCCATCTGGGCATCGATCTCGTCGATCGTGCGGCCGCGCGTCTCGACCGCGATCAGCCAGAAGGCCAGCGCCCCCAGCACGTACCAGAGCGCGAAATAGTTGAAGCCGGGGATCAGCGCGTCGAGCGTCGCCTTGGGGCTGACGTAGTTGTCCGAGCCGGCGATGATCGCCAGGCCGGCCGGCCCGATGAACTTGCCGAGATTGCCGACGCCGTAGACGAAACCCATGCCGCTGCCGCGCAGCCGCGCCGGCCACAACTCGCCCATATAGGGACCGACGATCGAGTAGTTGCCGCTGCCCATGAAGCCCTGCAGCACGATCATCACGAAGAACAACGAGACGCTGCCGATGAAGACGTCGTGCAGATACCCGGCGAGCGACATGAAGACGGCCGAGATCACGCAGCTGACGATGCCGGCAACCCGGCGCCCCCAGGCGTCCGATGCCCAGGAGCAGAAGAAGCGGCCGGCGATCGCCGACAGGCTGAACCAGATCACCAGCTTCGACGCCTCGGGCGGGGTGACCTTCAGCACCATCACGAAAAGCGTCACCATCCACAGCGACAGGGAGACGCCGCCGGTCTGGGTCAGCCCGGTCAGGCAGCCGGCGACGATGCTGCGCGGATACCTGAAGATCTCGACCCAGCGGGTCTGCTCGATCGGCGGCGGCAGCGCCGGCAAGGCGATCGTCTCGGGGGCGACCTGGAGCGCCCAGGCGAGCGATTTGCGCGCCTCGGCGACGCGGCCGCGGCGCAACAGCCAGTGCGGCGATTCCGGGACGAACGCCCGCACGTAAAGGCACAGCAGCGCCGGCAGCAGACCGACCGCGACGAGGCCGCGCCAGCCGATATGCGGCGCGGCGAAGGCGCCGAGCAGCGCGGCCAGCAGCTGGCCCGCCGGCAACAGCGTGGTGGTGACGCCGGTGAACCAGCCGCGCTTATGCGCCGGCGAGAACTCCTGCATCAGCGTGATGTCGACCGAATAGAGCCCGGTCACGCCGAACCCGACGACGAACCGGCAGGCGACGAGGTAGAGCCAGGCGCCCTCCGGGGTCAGCGCCATCGCACCGGTGGCGAGCGAGACGTTGAGGATCGCGGCGATCAGCGCGGTCCGCCGGCCGATCTTGTCGGCCATCCAGCCATAGAACAGCGAGCCGAACGGGGCGCTGACCCCCGAGGCCAGGAGGATCGCGCCGGACTGGCCGTAAGTCAGGTTCCAGTCCTTGACGATGAACGCCAGCACGAAGCCGATCAGGAAGAAGTCGAAGAAATCGAGCATGTCGCCGAGGGTCGCGGCACCGGCGATCTTCCACTGGTTC
>DATJOB010000387.1:0-12061 GCA_035507475.1 Allostellaceae bacterium
CCCGGCGAGCTTGACGCCGAAGCTGGTCGGTTCGGCATGAACGCCGTGACTGCGGCCGATCGTCGGCGTATCGCGATGCTCGAAGGCGCGCTTTTTGAGCGCCGCCAGTACCAGGTCGAGATCGGCGAGGAGGATGTCGGCGGCCTGGGTCAGCTGCACCGCGAGGCAGGTATCGAGCACGTCGCTCGAGGTCATGCCCAGATGGACGAAACGCGACTCCTCGCCGACATGCTCGGCGAGGTTGGTGAGAAAGGCGAGCGTCTCGTGGTGCAACTCGCGCTCGATCTCGCGGATGCGCGCGACGTCGAACCGGCCGCGCTCGCGCAACGCCTTGGCGACGCCCTTGGGGATGACGCCGAGCTCTTCCTGGGCCTCGCAGGCGCAGGCCTCGATCTCCATCTGGATGCCGAAGTAGTTCTCCGCCTCCCAGATGCGGGCCATTTGCGGGCGGCTGTAGCGCGGGATCATGCGGTCACCGTCTCTGGCGCGGCCTCTTTTGCCTCGGCGCGATCATAGCCCAGCCGAACCAGCGCCGCGAGCATGTGCGGCGGCGGCGGCGCAGTGACCGAGACCGCCGGCCGCGCCGGGTAGAGCGGGATCGCGACGGCGCGGGCGTGCAGGTGCAGCCGCTGGCCGGCGGGCCCGCCATAGGTCGGGTCGCCGACGACCGGGCAGCCGAGCGCGGCGCAATGCACCCGGATCTGGTGGGTGCGCCCGGTTCGCGGCCGCAGCTCGAGCCAGGTCTCGCCGGCAGCGGCGCCGAGCACGCGGTATTCGGTCACCGCGCGCTGACCCGCGGGGTCGATCTCCATGCGCCAGCCGACGCGCCGCGACGCGTCCTTGCGCAACGGCGCGTCGATCGTGCCCGCGGGCTCGGCCGGGTGGCCGGCGACCACGGCCCAGTAGATCTTCTCGACCTTGCCGTCGCGAAACAGCGCGCCGAGCCGGCGCAGCGCCTTGGCGTGGCGGCCGAGCACCAGGCAGCCGCTGGTGTCGCGGTCGAGCCGATGCGCCAGCGCCGGCGGCTGCGGCAGGCCGAAGCGCAACAGCGGAAACCAATGCTCGAGATGCGCGCCGCCGCCCGGCCCGGCATGCACCGCAATCCCGGCCGGCTTGTCGATGACGACGATCAGCCCGTCGCGATAGAGAACGCGCTCGGGCAGGCCGGCGGGCAGCGTGTCGCAAAGCGGCGTGCGGGTGCTCATTTGCTCTAGAAATTGGTGCGGTTGTTTGTTTTATCGAGGCTCGCGGCGGCCGGTCGCCGCCGGCGCGGCGCGGAGCGTCGCGAGGACCATCGAACGGGAGGAGCAGATGTCGGCGCCAGCTTTGCGTCTCACGGTCGAAACCCATGTCTTTGCCGATGACGGCGCCATACCCAACAACCGGCTGCCGCTGGTGCTGTATCGCGGCGCGCTTGGCGCGGACGGCGATGTCGCGTCGCGCTGCGAGGCCATGTTCGAGGCGAACGGCTGGCCGCAGCCGTGGCGCAACGGCATCTACGGCCACCACCATTACCACAGTACGGCGCACGAGGTGCTGGGGATCGCGCGCGGTTCGGCGCGCGTGCGGCTCGGCGGCGAAGGCGGCGCGAGCGTCGAGCTGCACGCCGGCGACGTGGTGGTGATCCCCGCCGGGGTCGCGCATAAGCGCGAGAGCGCCAGCGCCGACCTGCTGGTGATCGGCGCCTATCCGCAGGGACAGCGGCCCGACATCTGCCGGGCCGACCCGGCCTCGCACGACCGCTCGGCCGCCAATGTCGCGCGCGTCGCGCTGCCGGCGTCCGACCCGGTCACCGGCAGCGCGGCCCCGCTGCTCGATTGCTGGCGCGGCGCCGGTTCGCTATAACCCGCGGCCGCGTATTGCACTGCAGCGAGCCGCCCCATGCCGACCGAGCGCACCTTGTCGATCATCAAGCCGGATGCGACCCGCCGCAACCTGACCGGGGCGATCAACGACCGTTTCGAGAAGGCCGGGCTGCGCATCGTCGCGCAAAAGCGGCTGCGGCTGTCGAAGGAGCTGGCCGAGCGGTTCTACGCGGTGCACGCGCAGCGGCCGTTCTACGGCGACCTCGTCGCGTTCATGAGCTCGGGGCCGGTCGTCGTGCAGGTGCTCGAGGGCGAGGACGCGATCGCCAAGAACCGCGACATCATGGGCGCCACCAACCCCGCCAACGCCGCGCCCGGGACGATCCGCAAGGATTTCGCCGAGTCGATCGAAGCCAATTCGGTGCATGGCTCGGATTCGCCCGAGACCGCAGCGCAGGAGATCGCTTTCTTCTTTTCCGACGCCGAGATCGTCGGCTGACGCCGCTGCCGCAGCGCCGCCACGGCGGAACGCGGGCTACAGCAGGAAGATCGCCATGCCGACCAGGATCAGCACCACCACCATGACCATGATCCGCATGAAACGGCAGAAGCCGAGCCAGGTTTGGCGGTGTCGTTCGAGATCGGCATCGACCGTCGATAGCATGTCGTCCCCACGCGAAAATCCTTATTGCGCCTGTATAGCCTAACCGCCCGGCGAGGCAAGCGGCTCCGCGGGGTTGAGCGCGGCGAAGAGGGGCGCGCCCGCGCCCGCGGCAAACACCCGGTCGCCGTCGATCCGCAGCCGGCCCTCGGCGTAAAGCCGGATCGCCCAGGGGTAGAGGCGGTGCTCGGCGGCGAGGATGCGGGCGGAGAGGCTCGCTTCGTCGTCGCCGTCCTCGACCGGCACCACGGCCTGCGCGACGATTGGCCCGCTATCGACCGCAGGGCGGACGAAATGCACCGTGCAGCCGGCAAACTTGACCCCGGCCGCGAGCGCCTGGCGCTGCGCATGCAGCCCCGGGAAGGCCGGCAGCAGCGAGGGGTGGATGTTGAGCATGCGGTCGCGCCACGCCTCGACGAAGCCCGCGTCGAGAAGCCGCATGAAGCCGGCGAGAGCGACGAGCTCGACCCCGGCCGCCTGCAGGATGCGGTCGGCCGCCTCGGCGAAGGCCCGCCGGTCGGCGATGGCGACGACATGTCGCGCGACGCCGGCGGCCTCGGCGCGCGCCAGACCCGCCGCGTCCGCCCGGTTGCTGATCGCGCAGACGATCTGCGCGGGATAGGCCGGGTCGGCGGCGGTGTCGAGCAGCGCCTGCAGGTTCGAGCCGCGGCCCGAGATCAGCACCCCGATCCGCAGCCGCGCCATGCTTGCACCTTCCCTCTGCGCCGGGTCGCCGCGACGGGCTGTCATGGCGTCATCTGCAAATCTGCGGTATGACCAACCCGTCGCGGTCGGGAGCCCGCGAGGATAGGGGAACGGGGCGGTTTGCCCAAGCGATGTCGGCGATGGACCTGAGGTCGGCGAGCGTCGCCGGCCGGCGCGGCGCGGCCCTCGCGCTGGCGCTTTTCCTCGGACTGCTCGGCGCGGCGCCACGGGCCGCGGCGGATGACGACCCGTTCACCGCCACCGTCACCGTCGACGCCACCTCCGACAGCGCCGCCAAGGCGCGCGACATCGCCCGCATGGACGGGGCCCGCCGCGCGCTCAACGCCGTCGTCGAGCGGCTCGCCGGCGGGGCGGCAAACGCCAAGCCGCTGAAGCTCAGCGACAACCAGGTCACCGATCTGGTGGCGAGCTTCGAGGTCGCCAACGAGAAGATGTCGGCGGTCCGCTACGTCGCGGACTACACCTATCATTTCAAGCAGGCCGAGCTCAGGAAGGCGCTGCAGAGCGCCGGCATCGCCATCGCCGCCGACGCCACCGCCGCCACGGGCGCCACAACGGGGTCGGGCAAGTCGGCGGTGGTGCTGCCGGTCTACCAGGACGGCGCCCAGGCGATGCTGTGGGACGATCCCAACCCGTGGCGCCAGGCCTGGTCGCAGCGCCCGGCGGCGGGTGGCGGGACGACGCTGCTGCTGCCGCTCGGCGATGTCAGCGACCTCTCGACGATCGATGCCGACAAGGCGCGCTCGGGCGACGCCGCGGCGCTCGCCGCGATCGGCAAGAAGGAGGGCGCCGACGACGTGCTGGTGATGCTCGCTGTGCCGCGCGCGGCGAGCGACAAGCCGGGGGTCGACGTGACCGTGCGGCGCTATCGCGCCGGGCAGTTCGTCGACGTCCACACGGATTCGATCGACGCCAACGCCGGGGAGGGTGAGGACGCGCTGATGCAGCGCGCCGTCGGCGCCATCGCCGCCGACCTCGACAATGGCTGGAAGAACGCCAAGGACACGCTGGCCAGCCAGCAGGGGAGCCTTGTCGTCGTCGCGCCGATCACCAGCCTCGAAGACTGGATCAAGCTGCGCGAGGGGCTGTCGGGGCTGCCCGCGGTGCGCAAGCTCGACCTGCGCTCGCTGTCGCGGCAGGAGGCGACGGTCGAGATCCAGTATGTCGGCACGCTCGATCAGCTGAAGGCGAGCCTCGCCTCGATCAAGCTCGGCCTGGAGGGCGGCGATCCGGTGTGGCGGCTCGCGCGTTCCGGCGCCGGCTAGCGGCGCGCCCGCACGGCCGCTCGGCGATGACCCGCCTGGGCCTCAATCTGCCGAACCTGATCACGCTGTCGCGCCTGATGTCGGTGCCGCTGATGATCTGGCTGATCGTCGGCGAGCGGTTCGGCGTCGCGTTCTGGGTGTTCGTCGCCGCCGGGTTCAGCGACGCGCTCGACGGTTATATCGCCAAGCGCTTCGACTGCCGCACGCGGCTCGGCGCGCTGCTCGATCCGGCGGCGGACAAGGCGCTGCTGTCGAGCGTCTATGTCGCGCTCGGCAGCGCCGGCCAGCTTCACGACTGGCTCGTCATCCTGGTCGTATTTCGCGACGTGACGATCATCGGCGGCTTCGTGCTGCTGCAAACGCTTGCCGCGCCGCGCAAATTCGACCCGCTCTACATAAGCAAGCTCAATACGCTGGTGCAGATTGCGCTGGTCGGATATGTGCTGGGGCGGCTCGGCGTGGGGTTTCCGGACGGCGCGTTGACCGACATCTTCGAAGCCATCACGGCGGTGACGACAGTGGCGTCGGGGCTTTCCTACCTGGTGCGCTGGGCGCACATCCTGTCGGGCGCGGAGCAGACGCCGTGAGCGGGCGCTCCTACCGGCTCGTCTTCTGGCTCGCGGTCATCGTGCTGGCCTTTGTCGCGCTCGGGCTGCTGCAGAGCATCCTCTTGCCGTTCGTCGCCGGCATCGTGATCGCCTATATCCTCGCGCCCGCGGTGGCCCGGCTGGAGCGCTGGGGGCTCGGCCGCAGCCTGGCGAGCCTCATCGTGCTGATCGCCTTCCTGATCGGCGTCGCGCTGGTCCTGACGCTGCTCGTGCCGCTGATCCAGAGCCAGGTCGTGGCGCTCGTCGCCAAGGTGCCGGCGCTCGTCAAGTTCCTCCAGGGGCAGCTCGGCCGCGCCATGCTGATCCTGCGCGAGCAGCTGCCGGCAGACCAGATGGCCAAGCTGCAGGACATGGTCGGCGCCAAGCTGGGCGAGGCGCTGGCATGGATCGCCTCGCTGTTCCAGAGCCTGCTGACCAGCAGCATCGCGATCCTCAACATCGTCTCGCTGGTCGTCGTGACGCCGATCGTCACCTTCCTGCTGCTGCGCGACTGGGAGAAGATGGTCGCGCAAATCGACGCCTACCTGCCGCGCCAGTCGCTCTCGACCGTGCGCCAGCAGGCGCGGATCGTCAGCGAGACGCTGGTCGGCTTCATCCACGGCCAGGCGCTCGTCTGCCTGATCCTGGCGCTCTACTACGGCACCACGCTGACCTTCGCCGGCCTCGATTCGGGGCTGGCGCTCGGCCTCCTGATCGGCGTCCTGGCGATCATCCCGATCCTTGGCGGCTTGACCGGGTTCGTGCTGGCGGTCGGCCTCGCCGCGTCGCAATACGGCACCTGGCGGGAGGTCATCACGGTCTGCATCATCTTCGCGGTGGGGCAGACGGTCGAAGGCAACGTGCTGACGCCGAAGCTGGTCGGCGACCGGATCAACCTGCACCCGGTCTGGGTGATGTTCGCGCTGTTCGCCGGGGCGACCCTGTTCGGCTTCGTCGGCGTCGTGTTCGCGGTGCCGGCCGCGGCGGTCGTCGGCGTGCTGGTTCGCTTCGCGCTGCTGCGCTACCGGCGCAGCGCCGTCTACGACCCGCGCCAGCCCGACGCGGTCCGCGGCCTGACGCCCTATCGGTGACGCCGTCTTGACGACGCCGCTGCCGCCGGCGCAGCACGCGCTCGACCTGCGGTTCGCGCCGCGCCTCGGGGCCGCCGACTTCCTCGTCTCGGACAGCAACCGCGAGGCGTTCGAGCGGATCGGGCGGTGGCCCGACTGGCGCCCGCCGGCCCTGGTGCTCTACGGGCCCGCAGGCAGCGGCAAGACGCATCTCGCGCATCTCTGGTGCGAGCGCGCCGGCGCGGCGCTCGTCGCGGGCGACAGCGTGACGACCGGCGACGCCGCGGCGCTCGCCGGCAACCTGGCGGTCGACGACGCCGACCGCGCCGCCGAGACGCCGCTCTTCCACCTCTACAATCTGTGCCGCGAGCGCGGCGGCAGCCTGCTCCTGACCGCGCGCGCGCCGCCGGCGGCGCAGCGCATCGCGCTCGCCGACCTCGCGTCGCGCCTGCGCGCGCTGCCGGTCGTCGCGCTCGGTCCGCCCGACGACGCACTGCTCGCCGCGGTGCTGGTGAAGCATTTCGCCGACCGGCAGATCGGCGTCGAGCCAAGCGTCATCGCCTATCTGCTGTCGCGGATCGAGCGCAGCTTCGCCGGTGCTGCGGCGATCGTCGCGGCGCTCGACCGGCGCGCGCTCAGCGCCCGCCGGGCGGTGACGGTGGCGCTCGTCCGCGAGGTGCTCGCCGCCGCCGACGCGCCGCTCAATCCCGACCGCCCAGCGATTTGACGGTGACGTAGTCGAGGATCGCGTGGCGTCGGTCGCCGATCGCCGCCCAGGGCGTGGCGATCGCAAAGCTGACCCGCACCCCGGTCGGGAACTTGCCCTCGGCGAGCGCCTGGGCGGCGGGCGCGTCGGGCTCGGCAAGCGCCATCGCCAGCTCGTGCAGGCCGGGGTTGTGGCCGATCAGCAGGAGCGCGGCGACGCGCTCGTCGACCCGGCGCAGGCGCTGCATCAGCCGCGCCCGGCTGGCGAGGTAGAGCCCGTCCTCGTAGAGCACTTGCGGCGGCTCGGCGAAGCCGGCGAGCGCCAGCTCCGCGGTTTCGCGGGTGCGCAGCGCCGACGAGCACAGCACCAGATCGAGCCCGGCGAGCGCCTGCGGCAGGCTGTCGCCGACGAGACGCGCCGCGGTCCGGCCGCGCCTGTTGAGCGGCCGCTCGTGGTCGTCGGCGTCGTCGTCCCAGCTCGACTTGGCGTGCCGCAGCAAATGCAGGCGGTGCATCGGCGAACCCTCCGCCGCGCCGGGGCGCGGCCCTGCCGCTCGAACCATGTCCGTCAGAACATATCCGGCGTGATCACGTTCTGCGGCGTGTTGGTCAACAGCGCCGCACGCATCGTCTCGGCCGATTTGCGCCGCGTGTCGAGCCAGGATTGCGGCGTCAGCCAGGCCGAGTGCGGCGTGATCACGAGGCGGCCTTCGAGCCACTCCTCGCGGGCGCGGTAGGCGCGCAGCAGATCGGGGATCGGCTCGACCGGCGGCTCGACCGGCAGCACGTCGAGGCCGGCGCCGGCGATGTGCCCGCTGCGCAACAGCGCCTGCAGCGCGTCGAGGTCGAGGATCGGGCCGCGCGCATCGTTGATCACCACCGCATTCTGCGGCAGCAGCGCGAGCTGCGCGCGGCCCAGCATGCCGCGCGTCTCGACCGTGAGCGGGCAGTGGACCGACAGCACGTTGGCCTGGCGCAACAGGTCCTCGAGCGTCGCCGCGCGGTCGATGCCGAGCCCCAGCTCGTGGCCGTTGGGGTGCTTCGGATCGTAGAACACGACGCGGAAGCCGAACGCCTTGGCGCGCAGCGCCACCGCCGTCCCGATGCGGCCCAGGCCGAGGATGCCGAAGGTCTGCGTGCCCAGCCGCTCGATCAGCGGGTGCTGGAACGAGCGCCACGGCGCCGGCGGGTCGTGGCGCTGGTGTTCGTGGTGCAGCAGGATGCCGCGCCGCAGGCAGAGCGCCAGCGCGACCGCATGGTCGGCGACTTCGGTGGTGCCGTAATCGGGGACGTTGCAGACCATGACGTTGCGCGCCGCGGCGGCGGCCCGGTCGAGCTTGTCGTAGCCCACCCCCATGCGAACGATGCAGCGCAGCTTGGGAAACCGCGCGAGATCGGCCGCGGTCACCGGAAACGCCAGGATCATCAGCCCCTCGGCCGCGGCGCAGTCGGTGTCGTCGAGCTCGGCGAGGCCCGTCGCCGCCTCGCGCTTCACCAGGCGCACATTGTCGCCGAGGATGCCGCGCTCGAGGTCGTCGGGCTGCTGGCGGGCTTCCGGAAAAAGCACGGTGACGGGCATGGCGACTCCCCTGCGGTTGCTGCTGTTCTACACCGCGCCCGGCGCCCCGGTCATCATGCCGCTCGCCACGGCCGGGCATGACAGCGCGCCGGCCCGGCGGTAAACTGCGCGGCGGATCCCGCCCCCGGCGGGCGGTCCTGGAGAAGTGTGGTGAGCACGGGCGCGCAGGTCGTCGAGATACGGTCGGCCGACATGGCCTCGCCGGCGCGGTTCATCAACCGCGAGCTGTCGTGGCTCGCGTTCAACGAGCGCGTGCTCGCCGAAAGCGACAACGAGCGCCATCCGCTCCTGGAGCGGCTGCGCTTCATCTCGATTTCGGCGGCCAATCTCGACGAGTTCCTGATGGTTCGCGTCGCCGGGCTCAAGGGCCAGCAGCAGGCCGGCATCGTCACGGTCAGCCAGGACGGGCTGACCCCGGCGCAGCAGCTCGACGCGATCCAGCAGCGCGCCGGCCGGCTGATGCAGGATCAGCAGGTGGCGTGGCTGGCGATGCGCGCCAAGCTCGCCGATGCCGGGCTGGCGGTGGTCGACCCGACCGATCTCGAACCGGGCGACCGCACCTGGCTCGAAAAGCTGTTCATGGCCGACATCTTCCCGGTGCTGACGCCGCTGGCGATGGACCCGGCGCACCCGTTCCCGTTCGTCGCCAATCGCGGATTCGGCCTGGCGCTGCAGCTCGAGCGGGTCAGCGACAGCGAGCGCCTGCAGGCGCTGATCCTGATCCCGGCCTCGATCGACCGCTTCGTGCGGCTGCCGGGCGAGCGCATGCGCTTCATCCTGGCGGAGCAGGTGATCAGCCTGTTTCTCGACCATTTGTTCCCCGGTTTCGCGGTGGTCGCGCAAGGCGTGTTCCGGGTGCTGCGCGACAGCGAGGTCGAGATCGAGGAGGAGGCCGAGGACCTCGTCCAGCTGTTCGAGACCGCGCTGAAGCAGCGCCGGCGCGGCCATGTCATTCATCTCGGGGTCGACGCCCGGATGCCGGTCGAGCTGCGCCAGTTCCTCTCGGAGAAGCTCGACGCGGCGGCCGGCGACGTCTTCGCCTCGGCCGGGATTCTCGGGCTCGACGACATCTCCGAGCTGATCACCGACGAGCGCCGCGATCTGCTCTTCACCCCCTACAACCCGCGCTTCCCCGAGCGCATCCGCGATTTCGGCGGCGACTGCTTCGCCGCGATTCGCCAGAAGGACATCATCGTCCACCACCCCTACGAGAGCTTCGACGTCGTGGTGCAGTTCCTGCGCCAGGCGGCGCGCGACCCCGCGGTGGTCGCGATCAAGCAGACGCTCTACCGCACCAGCAACGACAGCCCGATCGTGCGCGCGCTCGCCGAGGCGGCGGAGGCCGGCAAGTCGGTCACCGCGATGATCGAACTGAAGGCGCGGTTCGACGAGGAGGCGAATATCCGCTGGGCGCGCGACCTGGAGCGCGCCGGGGTCCAGGTGGTCTATGGCTTCCTGCGGCTGAAGACCCACGCCAAGGTCACGCTGGTGGTGCGGCGCGAGGGCGGCGAGCTGCGCTCCTACGTGCATTTCGGCACCGGCAACTATCACCCCTACACGGCCCGCGTTTACACCGACCTGTCGTTCTTCACCTGCGACGCCGCGTTGTGCCAGGACGCGGCGCGGCTGTTCAACTTCATGACCGGCTACGCGCAGCCGGCGAGCCTTGAAAAGATCGCGGTCGCGCCGATCAATCTGCGCGAACGCATCGGCGCGCTGATCGAGGCCGAGATCGTCCATGCCCGCGCCGGGCGCCCGGCGCAGATCTGGGCCAAGATGAACCAGCTCGTCGATCCGGCGACGATCGACCATCTCTACAAGGCCTCGCAGGCCGGGGTCTCGGTCGATCTGGTGGTGCGCGGGATTTGTTGCCTGCGCCCGGGCGTTCCCGGGATGTCGGAGAACATCCGGGTGAAGAGCATCGTGGGACGCTTCCTCGAGCATGGCCGCATCGTCTGCTTCGGCAACGGCAACAAGCTGCCGTCGGACCAGGCGCTGGTGTTCATCAGCTCGGCGGACTGGATGCCGCGCAATTTCGACGGCCGCGTCGAGGCGCTGGTGCCGATCGAGAACCCGACCGTGCATCGCCAGGTGCTCGACGAGATCATGGTCGCCAACCTGCGCGACACGCTGCAGAGCTGGGCGCTCGCCGCCGACGGCACCTATACGCGCGCGCTCGGCGACGAGGAATTTTCGGCCCATACCTATTTCATGACCAACCCCAGCCTGTCCGGACGCGGCAGGGCGCTGCGCCGGCGCCAGCCGCGGCTCGTCGCGCGCTGAGCGGGTCACCGAGGCCGTCGCCGCGCTGATGCCGGATCGCAACAGTAGGGTCGTGCTAGACCGGATCGCCGTCATCGATATCGGCTCGAACTCGCTGCGACTCGTGGTGTTCGAGCGGCTCGGTGCGACGCTGCTCCCGCTGCTCAACGAGAAGGTGATGTGCGGGCTCGGGCGCGGCATCGCCCGTACCGGCCGGCTCAACCGCGAGGGCGTCGAGCTCGCCCACGCCAATCTGCAGCGCTTCGTCGCGCTGGCGCGCGCGCTTCGGGTCGACCATCTCGCCGGGATCGCCACCGCGGCGGTGCGCGATGCCAGCGACGGCGCCGCGTTCGCCGCCGAGGTCGAGCGCCAGTGCGGGCTTCCGGTGCGGATCATCGACGGCGCCGAGGAGGCGCGCCTGTCGGCCGCCGGGGTGCTGGCCGGCATCCCCGGGGCGGATGGCGTGGTCGGCGATCTCGGCGGCGGCAGCGTCGAGCTGGTGCGGATCGGCGACGCCGGCCGCTCGCCGATCGGCGAGGGCGTGTCGCTGCCGCTCGGGCCGCTGCGGCTCGCCGAGTTCGGCGACCGGCCGCGCGATGTGCTCGATGCGATCACCCGCAGCGTCGGCGAAGCGAAGCTGCTCCGCGCGGCGAGCGGCAAGACGCTGTTCCTGGTCGGCGGCGCCTGGCGCGCGATCGCCCGATTGCATATGGAGCAGGCGCGCTACCCGCTGCACATCATCCATCAGTACACGGTTCACCGCCGCTCGGCGGAGGCGTTTCTCGAGATCGTCGCCGGGATGTCGCGCCGCTCGCTCGAGCGGATCACCACGGTCAACCGCAAGCGCCTCGAGCTGGTGCCGCTCGCCGCGCTGATCCTGCGCCAGCTGATCGCGGCGGCGGCGCCGGAGCGGATCATGTTCTCGGCCTACGGGCTGCGCGAGGGGTATGCCTACGGCCTGCTGCCGGACGAGCCCGAGGCCGATCCGCTGATCGCGGCCTGCAAAGGCGTCGCGGCCAGCCAGAGCCCGGGTCGCGTCGACGGCGAGCGCCTCGCGCGCTGGACCGCACCGGTGTTCGGCAGCCTGCCCGCCGCGGCGCCGCGCTTGCACCGCGCCGCGTGCTGGCTCAGCGACATCGCCTGGACCGAACACCCCGATTACCGGGCCGAGCAGGCGTTCAGCCGCAGCCTGCGGATGCCGATCGGCCCGATCAACCACCAGGAGCGGGTGTTCATCGCCTCGGCACTGCACGCCCGCTACGGCGGCGCGCCCGACGACCCGATCAAGGCGCCGACCCGGACGCTGCTCGACGACGCCGAGGCGACCGAGGCGCGCAATCTTGGGCTGGCGCTGCGGCTCGCCTACACGCTGTGCGGCGGCGCGCTCGCCTTGTTGGACGA
>DATJOB010000388.1:0-11853 GCA_035507475.1 Allostellaceae bacterium
CGACCGCTTCGCGCAGCAGGGCTTTCCCGGCCGGCGCAGCGAGAATTGGCGCTACCTCGATCTGCAGCCGCTCGAAAAGCATCCGATGCTGCCGGCCGTCATGGGTCAGCCGATGGGCGTGCCCGATGACCTGGTGTTGGATGATGCCTGGGCGCGGCTGACGCTGGTTGACGGGTCCTGCTCGATCGGGATTACCCGATCATTACCACCCGGCATTTGGTTCGGCTCGATTCGGAGAGCCATCAGCGAGCGGCCAGAGCTGGTCGAAACTCTATCGGTCGCTGAGGGTCACTCGTTTGCCGCGCTCAACACGGCATTCTTTTCCGACGGCTTCGTGCTCGATATCGCGCCCGGCGCGGCGTTCGACCGGCCGATCCAGATCGTGCATCTGGCGTCGGGCGCCGGCGACGCCTCGCTGCACACGCGCAGCCTCGTCAACCTCGGAGCCGGCGCGCGCGCGACGATCGTCGAGACCTATGCCGGCCCGGGGCCGGACAAAGCCAAATACTGGCGCAACGACGTCGCGCTCTGGCGGCTCGGCGAGGGTGCGTCGCTGACCCGCGTGGCGCTGATCGAGGAGAGCGCCGACGCGTTTCATATCGGCGAGGCGACGGCGACGCTCGGCCGCGCGGCGCAGCTCGACGCCGTCGCGCTGCTCCTCGGCGGCGGCACGGTGCGCCACGAACTGGCGGTGACGCTCGCCGGCGAGAACGCGCGCTGCCGCATCGACGGCGCGTTCGTCGTCGCCGGCCGCGAGGAAGCCAACATCGTCACCGCGATCGACCATGCGGCGCCGGGGGGCACGACCGGCGAGCTCGTCAAGGGCGTCGCCGGCGGACGCGGGCACGGCGCGTTCCAGGGGCGGATCGTGGTGCGCGAGGACGCGCAGCAGACCGATGCGCGGCAGACCAGCCGCAACATCATCCTCGGCCGCCGCGCCGCGATCGACACCAAGCCCGAACTGGAAATCCTCGCCGACGACGTCAAATGCGCCCATGGCGCCAGCGTCGGCGAGCTCGACGAGGCGGCGCTGTTCTACCTGCGGGCGCGCGGCATCCCGACCGACGAGGCGCGCCGGCTGCTGATCGAGGGCTTCCTGCGCGAGCCGGTCGAGGGCGTCGCCGACCCGGCGATCCGCGAGCATCTGTTGCGCCGGCTGAGCCTCAGGCTCGCCAGGCTGGAGGACTGACGATGAACGATCTCGCGCGGAGCGGCGCGCGCTCCGCCCTTGATCCGCGGGCGCTGCGCCGCGAGTTCCCGGTGTACCGCAACAACCCGGGGCTGGTGTTCCTCGATTCCGGGGCCAGCGCGCAGAAGCCCGAGGCGGTGATCGACGGCGTCGCCGAGTTCTACCGGCGCGACTACGCCAATGTGCATCGCGGCGTCTACAGCCTGTCGCAGCGCGCGACCGACCATTTCGAGGAGGCGCGCGAGGCGACCCGCGCCTTCCTCGGCGCCGCGACCGCCGACGAGATCGTCTTCACCCGCGGCGCGACGGAGAGCATCAACCTCGTCGCGCAGAGCTGGGGGCCGGCTTTCGTCGAGCCGGGCGACGAGATCGTCGTCAGCGACCTCGAGCACCATTCCAACTTCGTGCCGTGGCAGATGCTGTGCGAGCGGATGGGCGCGCGGCTTCGCGTCGCGCCGACCGGTGCCGATGGCGGGTTCGACCTCGCCGCGTTCGAGGCGCTGCTCGGCCCGCGCACCCGCATGGTTGCGGTCACCCATGTTTCCAACGTCACCGGCGCGATCCTGCCGATCGAGCGCATTGTCGCGCTGGCCCATCGGGCCGGGGCGCGGGTGCTGGTCGACGGCTGCCAGGCGATCCCGCGCATGCCGGTCGACGTCGCCGCGCTCGGCTGCGACTTTTATGTGTTCTCCGGGCACAAGGCCTACGGCCCGTCCGGGATCGGCGTGCTGTGGGGTCGTTACGAGCTGCTCGCCGCGATGCCGCCATGGCAGACCGGCGGCGGCATGATCACCCAGGTCACCGCCGAGCGCACCGAGTTCCAGGACCCGCCGCACCGCTTCGAGGCCGGCACGCCGGACATCTCGGGGGCGGTCGGCCTCAAGCTGGCGCTCGACTTTATCGAGCGGCTCGGCCGCGAGGCGATCCGCGAGCACGAGGACGATCTCACCGGCTATGCGGTCGATCGGCTGTCGCGCATCCCCGACGTCAACCTTCTGAAGGGCGGGCAGCGCCGCCTCTCGGTGCTGTCGTTCACGCTCGACGGGGTTCACCCGCATGACGTGGGTACCGTGCTGGACCAGCACGGTGTGGCGGTTCGGGTCGGCCATCACTGCGCCCAGCCGCTGATGGACAAGCTCGGCATTGCCGGCACGGTGCGCGCCTCGCTCGGCGTCTACAACGATCGCGACGATATCGACGCGCTCGCCGCCGCGGTCGAGGCCTGCCGGGAGATGTTCATCCGATGATCGATCTGCGCGAGCTCTACCAGGACATCATCCTCGACCACGGCCGGCATCCGCGCAATTTCCGGCCGATCGAGCATCCCACCCACAGTGCCAAGGGGCACAACCCGCTCTGCGGCGACCGGGTGACGATCTATCTGGCGATCGAGGGCGAGCGGATCGCCGATGTCAGCTTCGAAGGCCGCGGCTGCGCGATCTCGACCGCCGCCGCCTCGCTGATGACCGAGGTGCTGAAGGGCAAGACGCTCGCCGAGGCGCAGGCGCTCTTCGCCCGCTTTCACGCCACGGTGACCGGTGGCGAGGCGGGTCCGCTGCCGGCGGCGCTCGAAGAGGACGCCGAACGGCTCGAACCGCTGGCCGGGGTCAAGGCCTACCCGGCGCGGGTCAAATGCGCCACGCTCCCGTGGCACGCCTTCGAGGCGGCGCTGCAGGGCGGCGCGGCCGATCCGGTCAAGACGGAGTAGCGAGCGTGCAGGGCGACCAGAACCACGATTATTTTGCCTTCGATCGCAGCCGCCAGCTGCCGCCGCAGGAGCCGGCGCCGCCCGAGCCGGGCGATGATGTCGTGCGGCCGGAGGGCGATGACGACCTCGCGCTGTTCGATCCCGTCATGGAAGCGCTCAAGACCGTGCGCGACCCGGAAATCCCGATCAACCTCGTCGATCTCGGCCTCATCTACGAGCTCCTGGTCAAGAAGGGCGGCATCGTCTTTGTCGAGATGACGCTGACGACGCCGTCCTGCCCGGTCGCGGCAAGCCTGCCCGACGAGGTCAAGAACGCGGTCAGCGGCGTCCCGGGGGTCGGCGACGTGCGGGTCAAGCTGGTCTGGTCGCCGCCCTGGACCCAGGACCGGATGAGCGAGGAGGCGCGGCTCGAACTCGGGCTGATGTAGCCGGCGGCCGTCGGCTGGAGTGCCACGGGTCAAGCCCGGGGAAAAAAGCGGGGAGAAGCGAAAA
The DNA here is from genome assembly GCA_035507475.1 of Allostellaceae bacterium. Classification (GTDB taxonomy): domain Bacteria; phylum Pseudomonadota; class Alphaproteobacteria; order ATCC43930; family CGMCC-115725; genus DATARH01. Next base: position 3,390 of record DATJOB010000388.1, read on the forward strand.
GAGTGAGGTCGGCTCGACCTGAACCGATCCCGCCCTAACCTTCGGCGGCGCTGGCGAGACCGCGGCGGTTCATCTCCAGCCGGGCGAGGGCGACGCGGTTGATCTCGGCGCGCGCGTCCGGGTTCTCGGCCATGAACTTGTCGAAATCCGCCTTGCGCAGCGCCAGCAGCCGGCAGAACGTCAGCGCGACCACGTCGGCGCGGCGCGGCTGGTTGGTGAGCAGTGCCATCTCGCCAAAGAAGGCGCCGCTGCCGAGCTGGATGTGCGGCCCTTCCGGCAGCCGCACCTCGACCGCGCCCGAGGCGATAAAATAGACCGAATCGGCGCGCTCGCCCTGCCGCACGATGCGCTCGTTGGGCATGGTGAATTGCGGCCGCAGCAGCCGCTGCACCCGGGCGAGCTGGCCCTCGTCGAGCCCGGCGAGCAGGTCGAGCCGGCCGATCAGCTCGGCGGTGTCGAGGCCGAGATCGAAGCGCGGCCGGTGGTCGGCGCGGCGCGCCTCGTCGACGTTGCGCCGCAGATCGTCGTAGATCTCGCGCGCGATCAGCCCTTCCTCGAACAGCGCCTGATAGCGGCCGATCTCGCGCCGCGCCGCCGACTGGCGCAGGAACCCGGTCTCCAGCGCCGCGGCATGATCGGGATACTGGTTGCGCAGCGCCTCGAGCGCCGCGGTGGTCGCGGCGAGCCGCGCGTTGAGGATGTCGCGGGCGAGGCCGGCGACGCGCGCGCCGAAGATCGGGTGGAGGCGGCGGCCGGTGAAACCGATCAGCTCGGTGATCAGCAGCCGGGTGAAGAGCAGCACCTCGAAGCGCTCGCCGAGCCGCTGGGCGAGGAAGCGGGCCATGCCGAGGCGCCGGTAGAGCAGGTAGGCGAGGCGGAACGCGAAGCGGAACGACAGCGTCGCGCGCGCCGCGCGGCGATAGCCGACCCGCCCGTCGCCGCGCGCGCCCTCGATCAGCGCATCGGCGTTGCTCAGAAGCTGCTGCACCGTGACCGGCGCGGCGGTGCGTTCCGACCAGGCGTCGAGCACCAGCGCGCGTTCCTGGTTGGCGAGCGCGAGCAGCGCGATCGCCAGCCGGGCGCGGCCGGTCAGCCCGGAATCCGCGTCGTCGCGCGCGCCGGCGGCGCGGATCCACGCCTCGTAGGGGCCGACGGTCTCGCGCACCGCGCGCTCGCTCAGCGAATATGCCTTGGCCGTGTCGCGCACCGCCTCGCAGACCTCCTCGTAGGCGAGCGCCAGCACCTGGTCGCGCAGCATGCGGTCGCGCGTCGACAGACGGTCGAGCCCGAGGAGGCGGATCACCGGGCGCAAGGTCGTCCCGCCGACGAGCAGGGTGAACAGCACCAGCCCGGTGGCGAGCACCGCGACGAAATGGTGGATCGCCGGCGACAGCGCGCCGTTCTCGCTGACCGCCAGCGCCAGCGCCAGGGTCAGCGCGCCGCGCAGCCCGCCCCAGGCGATCGCCAGCTTGTAGGGCGTGCCGATCGGCTGGGTCAGCCCGAAACGGCTGAGCGGCGGCAGCAGCGCGAACAGGACGAAGAGCCGCGCCGCAAACGCGGCCGCGATCAGCACGCCGAGCAGCAGGACATCGTGCCGGTCGAGGTCGACGAGCAGCCGCGGCACCAGAATCGAGGCGAGCACGAAGACGAGCGAGCGCGCCCAGAACCCGACCTGCTCCCACAAATCGCCGAGGAACGCCCAGTTGTAGGGGCTGATCCGCGCGCGCCCGAGCGCGCTCACCGTCAACCCCGCGGCCAGCACCGTGACGATGCCCGAAACGTGAAACAGGCGCTCGCCGGCGATGAAGGCGAGATAGGCGAGCGCCACGGTCAGGCTCGCTTCGGCCAGCCGGTCGCCGCCCAGCCAGCCGATCGCGTAGAGCAGCAGCCGGCCGGCGACGACGCCGAGCGCCGCGCCGCCGAGAAACGCGACGAGAAACTCGCGCGCGCCGGCGCCGATATCGGGCTCGCGGCCGGCGACGATCATGCCGAGCAGCACGACGAAGAGCGCGATCGCCGCGGCGTCGTTGAGCAGCGCCTCGCCCTCGACGAGCCGGGTCAGCCGCGCCGGCGCGCCGACATCGCGAAAGACCGTGATGACCGCTGCCGGATCGGTCGTCGCCACCACCGAGCCGAGCAGCAGGCAGACGACCAGCGGCACCTCGGCGAGCGGCCACAGCGCCAGGCCGATCGCCGCGGTGGTGACGAGCGTCGCGACGACCGCCAGCAGCAGGATCGGCGCGGCGTCTTCGAGCAGGCGGCGGACATCGCTGGTGATCCCGGCCTCGAACACGAGGAGCGGCAGGAAGACGTAGATGATCGTCTCGGAGCCGACCGGCAGCGCCTGGAACAGCCGGGCGGCGCCGTCTGCGCCGCCGCCCGGCGCGCCGTGCGCGGCGAGGCTGGCGAGCGCGCCGATGGCGATGCCGAACCCGGCGAGCAGCACCGCCGGCGGCAATCGCAGCCGCGCGGCGAGCGGCTGGATGCCGGCGACGACGACCAGCAGCAGGGCGACGGCAAGCAGCACGAGCGCGGTGTCGAACATGGCGAATTATCCCGCGCCGCCGAGGCCCCTCCTACCGAAATCGGCCGCGACGCCGTCGATTTGGCCGCTAGCCCGACAGCGCCCGGTCGAGATCGTCGATCAGGTCCTCGGGGTCCTCGATCCCGACCGACAGCCGCAGCAGGTCGGGCGGCACCGGCGTCCCCGCCCCCTCGATCGAAGCGCGGTGCTCGACGAGGCTCTCGACGCCGCCGAGCGAGGTCGCGCGCTTCCACAGCTCGACGCGCGCCGCGGCGGCGATCGCCGCGGCCTCGCCGCCCGCGACCCGGATCGACAGCATGCCGCCGAAGCCGCCCTCCATCTGGCGCGCCGCGACGGCATGGCCGGGATGCGTCGGCAGGCCGGGATAGAGCACCGCGGCAACCTTGGGATGCGCCTCCATCGCCTCGGCGATGCGCTGCGCCGAGGCCGAGGCGCGCGCGACGCGCAGGAACAGCGTGCGCATGCCGCGCAGCAACAGATAGGCCTCGAGGCTGCCGAGGATCGCCCCGCCGTTGCCGCGCTCGGCGACGAGGCTCTGCCAGAACGGGTCGTCGCGCGCCGCGGTCAGCGTGCCGGCGACGACGTCGCTGTGCCCGTTGAGGTATTTGGTCGCCGAGTGCATGACGAGGTCGGCGCCGTGCTCGAGCGGGCGGGTCAGCACCGGCGTCGCCGCGGTGCTGTCGACCGCGAGCCGCGCGCCGGCGGCATGGGCGATCGCCGCGGCGCCGGCGATGTCGACGACCGACCACAGCGGGTTGGCCGGGGTCTCGATCCAGACCAGCCGCGTGCGGCCGGGGATCACCGCGTCGCGCAGCGCGTCGAGCGAGCTGGCGTCGGCGAAATCGACGGTAATGTGGCCGGTGGCGGCATGGCTCTCGATCCACCGCCGCAGCCCCCAATACATGACCTTCTGCGCCACGACATGGGCGCCCAGCGGCAACGCGCGGAACACGGTGGTCGCCGCCGCCATGCCGGAGGAGAGCACGACGCTCGCCGCGCCGCCCTCGAGCGCGGTCAAGAGCGCCTGCGGCTGGTCGTAGCCGGGGTTGTCGGCGCGCGCATAGCCGCGGCCGCGCCGGTACTGGTTGTCGGGGTCGCGGATATAGGTGGTCGCCGGCTGGATCGGCATGACCACCGCGCCGGTCGTGGCGTCGGTCCAGCCGAGCCCTTGCGCGGCGAGGGTAGCGGGGCGAGGCGGGGCGTTATTTCTTCTCATCGTTCCGTCCAATCGTGGGTATTGCCATCTTGTCGAATGTTCGCGCCGCCCTGTCGTTCCGCTTGCTGGTCGTTGTGTCGCGTCAGCATAGCATTGACCCGCCGGCGGGCGTGGCCTAGACGAGCGGCGAATGCCGCTGCGCCGCCCGATCCTGGTTCTTCTCGTGCTGCTCGCGGCGCTGCCGGGAGGGCTGCAAGCCTGGGCGCTCGAGCGGTTTGCCACCGCCGAGCTGTCGATCGCCACGGCGCGCGGGACGCAACGCTTCACGGTCGAGCTGGCGCTCAGCGAGCCGCAGATGGAGCAGGGGCTGATGTTCCGCCGCAGCCTCGCGCCCGATGCCGGGATGCTGTTCGACTTCAAGACGCCGACCACGGCGACGATGTGGATGAAGAACACGCTGATCCCGCTCGACATGCTGTTTCTCGACGAGCGCGGGCGGATCATCGACATCCACGAGCGCGCGGTGCCGCTTTCGACCGACGTGATCGCCCCCAGGGCACCGGCACGCTATGTGGTGGAGCTGAACGGCGGCACCGCCGCGCGGCTCGGCATAAGGCCGGGCGATCAGGTGACCTCGCCGGCGATCCGCTGAGTCAGCCGCCCCAGGTCGCGAACATCGCGGCCACGGTCACGGTCATCGCCCCGGTCGACAGCCAGCCCATCAGCCAGAGCGGGCGCGGCAGGACGAAGCGGCCCATCACCCTGGCATCGACCGTCATCACCATCATCACGACCATCAGCGGCACCGCGACGATGCCGTTGATGACCGCGGTCCAGAACAGCGCCTTGACCGGGTCGATCGACAGCAGGTTGACGCCGATGCCGACCAGCGTGCCGATCGCGATCGTCGCATAGAAGGCCTTGGCCCGGCGCGGCAGCTCGCTGAGCCCCGCCGGCCAGTGCAGCATCTCGGCCACCGCGTAGGCGGCCGAGCCGGCCAGCACCGGAACTGCCAGCAGCCCGGTGCCGATAATGCCGCAGGCGAAGACGAAAAACGCCAGATCGCCGGCGATCGGCCGCAGCGCCTGGGCCGCCTGCTCGGAGGTCTGGATGTCGGTGACGTGGTGCGCGTTGAGCGTCGCCGCGGCGGTGACGATGATGCACCAGCTGATCAGGTTCGACAGTCCCATGCCGCTCCAGGTGTCGAGCCGGATGCGGCGGATTTCGTCAGGCGCCTGCTCGGGCGCCCGCTTGAGCGGCCGGGCCGCCGGGTCGATGCGCTCGTCCTCGGCTTCCTCCGAGGCCTGCCAGAAGAACAAATACGGGCTGATCGTCGTGCCGAGCACGGCGACGACGCTGACCAGAAAGTCCTTCTGCCACTCGATATGCGGCACGAAGGTATGGAGGGCCACCGCGCGCCAATCGACCCCGACGATCAGCACGGTCGCGACATAGGCGAAGAGCGCCAGTGTCAGCCAGCGCAGGATCGCCGCGTAGCGCTCGTAATGGACGAAGACTTCGAGCGTCACGCAGAACAGGGCCAGCGCCACCACGTAGACCCGAGCCGATCCGCCAACCACCAGGCGGACCGCCGCGCCCATCGCACCGAGATCGGCGCCGAGATTGATGGTGTTGGCGACCACCAGCAGCGCGACGATGCCGCGCAGCAGCCAGCGCGAATAATGATCGTCGATATTGGCGGCGATGCCGCGGCCGGTCACCCGGCCGATCCGCGCGCTGATCTCCTGGATCGCCGCCATCAGCGGCCAGCTGAACAGCATGAGCCAGCTCATGCCGTAGCCGAACTGGGCGCCGACCTGCGAGTAGGTGGCGATGCCGCTCGGATCGTCGTCGGCCGCGCCGGTGATCAGGCCGGGGCCGAGAAAGCCGAGAAAGCGGCGAATGCCGCTGCCCTCGGCGCGGCGTTGGCGCTGTGCTCCCCAGCGCGGCCGCTGCCAATGGAAGCGTCGCGTCCGCGACGCTCGGGCTGTACGCCCGTCGCGCACCGCGCCGCTCACAGAAAGCCGCGCAGCAGGTCGAGGAACCCGTCCAGCCGGTCGTGGTGGACCCAATGCCCCGCGCGCTCGAACTCGACCACCCTGGCGTTGCCGAAATGCCGGATGCGGCCGTCCTCCTGCGGGTTGGAGGCCCAGCTCTCCTTGCCGTAGACGAGCAGCGTCGGGCAGGCGATGCGCGACCACAATTCCTGGGTCTCGGCCTGGGTCATGCCATAAGGCCGCTCGGTCCGCACATAGTTGTCGAACTTCCAGCTGTAGCTGCCGTCCTCGTTCTGGTTGACGCCATGCTGGGTGAGATGGCGGGCCTGTTCCGGCGAGAGATGGCGGTTGGCTTCCTGCATGCGTTTCAACGCGTCCTCGATCGATGCATAGCGCCGTGGCATACGCCCGGAGAGGCCGCGTTGTTCCTCGATCCAGCGCTGCATGCGCTCGGCGATCGGCTGTTTGGCGCGCTCCACCATCACGCGCGGCGTCACGCCGAGCCCCTCGATGACCACGAGCTTCCTGACATTCGCGGGATAGATGCCGGTGTAGCGCAGCGTGATCATGCCGCCCAGCGAATGGGCGACGATCGTCACCGGCGCCAGCTCCTGCTGATGGATCAGCTGCGCCAGGTCGTAGATGTAGGCGGCCATCGAATAGCTGCCGTCGGGCGACCACTGGCTGTCGCCGTGACCGCGCAAATCCGGCGCGAGGACGTGCCAGTCGCGGCGCAGCGCCTGCGCCACCCAGTCCCAGTTGCGGCAGTGGTCGCGCCCGCCATGCACCAGGAGGAGCGGCGGCGCGCCGGGATTGCCCCAGTCGACGTAATGCAGCCGCAGGCGCTGCGAGAAATAGATGCGCGAGGTCGGGCCCGCGCTGTCGGGGTCGCCGGTCCGCTTGGCTGGCGGGGCCATCGCTAATCCTGCTGCAAAGACGACGTGACCCCCGCGCGCACTGTGGCGACCGCGGGGGTCGAATCTGCGAAGCCTGGCTTCGCGCCCGGCATCAAGCCGAGCTATCTCTTGGTCTTAGCGCTTGGTTGCCGATGCCAAGGGGTCGGCAACTGGCGCATGCCCGGCGGAGTCATGTTCGTGAACACCCTCCTTCGATGGTTTCCGGGTCCGCCGCGACGCCGGCTGCGAGATCCGCGGTCCGGCGCGTTGACGACAATCTGCATCTGGGCTTTTGATCGCCGGTCGTCAAGCTGAAATTTTCGGGCGGGGCAAAAGCCATGGGATGGCGGGGACTTGTCGCGGCATGTGCCGTCGGCGCCTCGCTCGCGGCAGGGCACGCGGCGGCGCAGGAGGTCGTGCATTTCCGTTCGCTCGACGCGGCGCAGACCGTGCTCGACGGCTATCTCTACCGCACCAGGGACGGCGGTCGGCACCCGGCCGTGGTCGGGCTGCACGGCTGTTCCGGCATGTTCTTCAACAGCCATGTCAGCCCGCTCGAATTCGCCTGGGCCTATTTCCTGACGCTGCGCGGCTACGACGTGCTGCTGGTCGACAGTCTGGGGCCGCGCCATCACGGCGAGACGTGCTCGATCGGCGGCTTCGACCTGGCGATCTACCGCGACCGCCCGAAGGACGCCTACGGCGCGCTCGCCTGGCTGCAGGCGCAGGATTTCGTCCGTCCCGACCGGGTCGCCGCGCTCGGCTGGTCGCAAGGCGGCGGCGTCGTGCTGCTGACCATCGGCAACCACAGCCTCGGCCGCCCGGCGGGCTGGGCGAGCCCGGATTTTCGCGCCGCGGTGGCGTTCTATCCCGCCTCGTGCAACAGCCAGCGCGAGCCTGCCGACTACACCACTCAGGTCCCGCTACTGGTGCTGCAGGGCGAGGCCGATGTGTGGACGCCGGCGGCGCCGTGCAAGGGCTTTATCGATGGCCTCGCGGCGCGCGGTGCGCCGGCGCAAATCGTCCTCTACCCGGGGGCGTATCACGCCTTTGATGCGCCCAACCTGACGAAGCGCGAGCTGCCCGCCTACGTCACCCGCGCCGGGGTCGTGCCGATCGTCGCCGCCGACCCCGCCGCGCGCGCCGACGCGCAGCAGCGGATCGCCGCCTTCTTCGCCCGCTATCTCGGCGACTGAGGCGGCGGCCACCGCTACCGGCAGAGGCCGGGGTCGTCGGCGGTGGCGAAATCGTGCCACAGGCAGCGCGCGATCTCGATCGAGCTGAGTCCCGGCGTGGCGAGCGTGCGCCTCGCCTCGGCATTGTCGAACGGCGCGCCGACATGGAAGCTGTCGCGCAGCCCGGCGCCGTCATTGCCGGAGTCGATCGCATAGGCCTTCAACAGGAAATGCCGGGTTTCGGCGTTGGGGTTGCCGATCTCGGCGATGTCGACCACCAGCATGCGCTTGACGCCCTGCTCGTCCGGCTCGAGCAGCACCGGTGCGTCGATCGCGATGCGCTGGCCGCGCGCCAGGTTGCGCCCGGTCGCGAGCAGCGACCATCCGGCGTAGAGATCGTCGCTGATCCCGGTGACCCGCAGCGACGGCAGCACGCCGTCGGCCGCGGCGACGGGCGCCGGCGGCGGATCGCCCGGCGCGGCATCGGCGGCGGGCGGGCTGGGCGGGGCTGCGACCGCCTTCAACAGGGTCGCGAAGCCGGTGCCGCCGGCCTCGCGGTACTGCATCGCCGGCGCAGCGCGCGGGCCGGTCAGCGGCTCCTGCCAGTCCTCGCCGAGGATCCGCATCAGGTCGTTCTTGCTGGCAGCGAACTGCCGGGACAGCGCGGCCGGCGGTTCGCCGACCGCCGCGGCGAT
>DATJOB010000389.1:0-3160 GCA_035507475.1 Allostellaceae bacterium
TGCCGAGAGCCTCGCCTGGACGATCTTCTTCGCATTGTCGCCGATCAGCTGCGTCTACTACCCGGTGACGACCCTGCCGGGCTGGTTGCAGCCGGTCGCCTGGAGTTTGCCGCAGACCTATGTCTTCGAGGGCATGCGCGCGGTCCTGTTTCAGCACGCCTTCCGCGCCGACTACCTCGCCGCGGCGGTGCTGCTAGACACGCTCTATTTGGCGATCGGCATCGCGCTCTTCGCGATCTATTTCCGCGATGCCCGCCGCCGCGGCACGCTGATGCAGATGGGCGAATAGGCGCGGCTGGTCTAATCGTCGGGCGGGGTCCAGTCGACGCCGCGGTCGAGCGGGATCACCGGGCGCGGCAGGCGCTGCCAGGTGAAATTGCCGAGCACCGGCGAGGTGAGCCCGGGCAGATCGACCTCGACGATCTGCTCCGGCGCGAAGAACTCGTCGAACCCGCCGCGGAAATGGCCGCGCGACTTGACCACGACGACGCGCGCCTTGGCGATGTCGAGCCCCATCATCTCGAAAAACACCGGGTCGGCGCATTGCCGGCGGTGCGAGACGACGACGACGGTGATGCCGCCGAGCTGCAACGCCGCACATTTCCCCATGCCGAGGCTCATCCCGGCATAGATGCCGCGCCGCCCGACGCACTCGCCGTCATGCAGCGCGACGACCCGCGCCGGCGCGCTCCACTGCTCGGAGAACGCGGTGTCCTCCGCCCGGTTGAAGCGCGCGTCGAAGCGGTAGTGCAGGCCGTAGCGGTGCGCCTCCTCGGCGAGCGGCGGGTCGTAGATGATCCCGACATAGGCGCCCGTTACCCCGGCCTCGTGCAGCGCGCGCAGCAGGTACATCGTGTTGCCGCGCCCGCCGCCGCCCGGGTTGTCGGCGACGTCGGCAAGGCAGACCGCCGGCAGCGCGGGGTCGCGCGACGCCGCGAGCGCCTTCGCCACCGCGTCGTCGAGCGCGGTCAGCGCCGGATAGAAACGCTCGCGGTTGTCCCAGGCGAACGTGGCGATCTCGCGCGCCGCGATCGCGGCCGCCCGGCTGTTGCGCCGATCGCGCCGCGCGGTGACGACGACCGCGAGCCCGTTCTTGGCGGTATCGGAGAACGCGAACCCGCCCATCACCGAAACGTTCATGATCTCGCGCCCGAGCTTGGTCTGGCCGTAATCGATCGTGTCGGCATAGGGCCCGGCTGCGGTCAGCATGGTCACGGTCGGCGGGGTTATCGGCAGCCGGATAAAGGCGGTTTCGGTCCTGGTGCCGGGTCTGCCGTCCTTGGGGAGCATCTCGCGGATCGTCTGCGCCGCCTCGACGCCGCGCTCGCGCATGTCGAGATGCGGATTGGTGCGGTAGCCGATGAACGCGTCGATCGACGAGACCATGCGGTCGGAGACGTTGGCGTGCAGGTCGAGCGTCGCGGCGATCGGCACGTCGGGGCCGACGATCGCGCGCACCGCGGCGAAGAGCGCGCCGTCCGGGTCGTCGTCCTCGGTGGTGATGCCGGCACCGTGCTCGCAGATATAGACCGCATCGACCGGCAGCGCCGCCTTCAGCCGGGTCTCGATGTCGGTGAGGAGCTCGGCAAAGAAGCCGTGGTCGGTCGGGCCGTTGGGCTCGGCCGCGGCGAAGGCGATGCCGACCGGCTGCCAGGCGCCGGCCGCATCCATCTCGGCGACGAAACCGGGGATCTCGCCGAGCATGCGCGGCGCCGGCCGGCGCGCCTCGTCGACGATCGCCTCGCCGGCGAAATAGGTGAAATGCGCGCGGGTCGCGACCGGCGCGAAGCGGTTGCACTCGATCGAGAAGCCAAGGATGGCGACGCGCGGCCGGTTCTCGGACATGCGGTGCGACGCGCCGGTCAGAGCCAGCTGGTGTCGGCGTCGAGACCCATCAGGTGCGCGCCGACCGTCTCGAAATGCGCCTGCCGGCCCTGCAGCTGCTGCGAGACGCTGTGCACGTCGCGCCACGGCCGCTCGAACGGGTTCTCGTCGAAGATCGCGGTGGCCCCGGCCGCCTGGTAGAGCATGTCGGCGACCTCGAGTGCGGTGTGGATGCAGAAGGTCGCGGCGAGCCGGATCGTCATCCGCTCGTCGAGCGTGATGTGGCCGCGCCCGCGCACCGCCTCGGTGATGTCCTCGAGCGAGCGCAGCAGGTGGCCCCAGGCCGAGGCGAGCCTGACCTCGGCGAGCGCGACCTCGCGCTGCGTCACGTTGTTGTTGCGCATCGTCTTCTTTGCGCCGCGCGGGATCTTGTCGCGCGCCAGCTCGATGAACGCGGCGAGGATGTGGCGCGCGCAGCCGATCGCCACCCCGGCGAACCCGGCAGCATAGAGCGAGAGGCTGGAGAACGCGTAAAGCAGGCCCGGCTCGCGCCGGCGCTCCGGCGAGTTGCGCGCGATCGACGGCAGCGAATAGGCCTCGGGCACGAACAGATCGCTGACCGAGAACTGGTCGCTGCCGGTGCCGCGCAGCCCCATCGTGTGCCAGATGTCGGTGAACTGCGTCTTGCTCTTCGGGAAGACCAGCGTGCGCACCGCCGGGCTGCCGTCGGCCTCGCGGCGCGGCTGGCCGTTCGCCTCGACCACCGGGACGTGGCAGCCGAGCCAGCTCGCGTGATGGCTGCCGCTGGCAAACGCCCAGGTCGCGGTGACGCGGTAGCCGCCCGCCGCAACCCGCGCCTCGCCCGGCCCCGGCCCCCAGGCGAGGATGCCGCGCGCGGGGCCGAAAATCTCGCTCGCCACCTCGGCGGGGAAATAGGCCGCGGTCATCGAGCAGCCGGAATTCTGGTTGAGGCACCAGGCGGTACTCGCGTCGATCTCGGCGACCGCCTCGATGATCGGCACGTATTCAGCGGGCAGCAGTTCGGCGCCGCCCAGCGAGCGCGGCTGCAGCAGCCGGAAAAAGCCGCCTTCGATGAGGCGGTCGATGATCGCGGCGGGCAGCTCGCGCCGCTCGTCGATCTGTGCCGCCGAAGCCTTCAACGCCGGAGCCAACTCGCCGACCCGCGCCAGATAATCGGCTGTGCCGAGCCCGATCTCCTGCCGTTCCTCCGCTGCAATCTTGGGAAGCGTCGCCGCCATGTTCTGCCCCTCGCCGGCTCGTCGCGCCCGGGCGGTCACTCCACAGGAGAATGGCGCGCGCTGTCAAGCGGCGCCCC